>JAQEDJ010000005.1 GCA_027669525.1 Coriobacteriaceae bacterium AM48-5
GATGACAGTGTGATTTTATGCCTTCGGGGTTCGAATCCGGGCGTATGGGTAGCAAAAAGCCGCTACCGAATTGGTAACGGGCTTCTCAGATTCTGTGGTGCCCCCAGCGGGATTGAACCCGCGATATCCACCTTGAAAGGGTGCGTCCTTGGCCGCTAGACGATGGGGACAGCGGGAAAGAGTATAGCAGACTTTTTTGCCGGCGCGTATATCGTTGGCAAACTGGAAAACCACCACAAAGGTACCTGTCCCCTTTGTGGTGGTTGGGGCGTTAGGGGAGGAGCTTCATGGCGGCGTCGTGGGCGGCGTGCTCGTAGGTGTCGTCGAGGGGTTTGAGCGGCAGCAGGGCGGCGGCTGTGTGTCGCCACGGCGCTCGAGGGCGTGCGCGATGAGCCAGTCGGCGAGTTCGGGGTTCTTGGGCAGCGCCGGGCCATGCAGGTACGTGCCGATGACACCCTTGTAGATGAGACCCTCAAAGCCATCGTCGCCGTTGTTGCCGGTGCCCGTGACGACGGACGTTCCGAGCGGCGTGGCATCGCGTCCAAAAGCGTGCGGCCACCGTGGTTCTCGAATCCCACAAAGGGCTCGGGTGCCAGGTCGGTCTTGACGGCGACGTTGCCGATCAGGCGGTCGGAGCCGCGTACGGTCTCGGCGGCAATGACGCCCAGGCCCTCGATGCGATTTTCGCCCATATAGTACGAACGGCCGAGCAGCTGATAGCTGCCGCAGATGGCGAGCAGCGAACCGCCGTCCTCAACATAGGCTGCGACCTTGTCTTTTTGGGCGAGCAGCTCGTGTGCCACGGCTAGCTGGTCGCGATCGGATCCGCCGCCCATCATGACGATATCGGCATCATGCAGATCGAGCACCTCGCCCATGCGGACCTCATCCACGCGAACGGGGATGCCGCGCCAGGCGCAGCGGCGCTCGAGGGCGATGACGTTGCCGCCGTCGCCATAGAGGTTGAGGGCATCGGGATACAGGTAGACGATGCGCAGCGGGCGCGAGAGCTCGACTGGCGCGATATCGGTGGGGACAGCGCTACCATCGGCGCGCGTTACGGCGTGGGAGGCGACCGAACTTGCATCGGTGCCTTTGAGCCCGTCGAGTTCTTTGACCAGCGGCGGGAAGGCCGTGTAGTTGGCGACGGCGTAGAAGGTGTCATCGGCGGCCTCGTCTGCCATGGCGCCAATTGCCTGCGCGACGTCCGAGATAATGGCGGCGTCGATGCCGGCGTACTTGAGGCGCACCTGCATATCGTGTGCACGCGTGCCGCCGGCAAAGGCGACAAGCCCCGAGGTATCGGCGATGCGCTCGAAGTCGACGTCGTAGATCCACGAGACATCGTGGCCGTCGGCGTCGTTGTCATTGAGGAAGAAAGCGCAGAGCCTGCCACCTGCCGTTTTAATGGACTGGATCTGGCGATCGAAGCCACGGGATTCTTGGCCAGGTTGGCCTCGACGGTGCGGCCGGCAATATCCCAGCGGCCCATGCGTCCGCCGGCGGGCACGTAGGCATTAAGCGTAGGCTGTAGAAGCGCCGTGTTCACGCCCAGCTCGTGTGCGGCAAAGAAGGCGGCGGCGACGTTATAGACCATGTACAGGCCGTTGTAGCGCGTGGCGATGTGCACGGCGGGCGCGTTGGCCTCGGGTCCAAAGGCCAGGTCAAAGCCGTAGCCGTCGCAGCCGAGCTCAACGCCCGTCACGCGGCGGAGCAGCGCGGGGCGACCCAGCCGCACGAAGGGCAATGATAGGCGCCCAGCTGTCCGTACTGCACATAGTCGTATTCCAGCGGGGCGTTGCACTGCGAGCAAAAACGCGAGTCGCTAATGCGGTCGGACTCGGTGCCCGTGGCGCCGTCGATGCCAAAGGCGATGCTCGTGTTGGGGACGCGCGCGGCGATCGAGGCGCACAGCGGATCGTCGGCGTTGTAGATGAGCGTTGTCGTCGGAGAGAGCTCCAACGCATGGGCGATGACGTCTTGGGTATGGTCGATCTCGCCGTAGCGGTCTAGCTGGTCGCGGAACAGGTTGAGCAGCACAAAGTACGTCGGTTTGAGCCTGGGCAGAACGCGTACGGTGTAGAGCTCGTCGCACTCAAAAACGCCCACGCGCTTGCCGCTGCTGGTGTGCTTAAGGCCGCCGCGGGCCTCGAGCAGAGCACCCACCACACCAGGCTCCATATTGTTGCCGGCACGGTTGCACACCACGGTAGCACTGCTGGCAGCAACGGCGTCGGCGATGAGGTTGGAGGTGGTGGTCTTGCCGTTGGTGCCGGTGATCACCACGCTGCGGTCGACCAGGCTCGCGAGGTCGCTTAGCAGCTCGGGGTCGATCTTCATGGCGATGCGGCCGGGGAGTACGCCGCCCTGGCGCTTAAGGACGGAGCGCAGCCCCCAGCGGGCGATATCGCTCGAGGCACAGGCGAGAGATGAGCGGAAGTTCATGAGGCCGTTCCTAACGTGAATGACATGGTCGTGGCGTTTGCGCCGTTAAAAGCCGTAACGGCGCGCAAATTCCTGGGCAAGCTGCGATACATCTTCGCAGGCGTTGGCCCAGGGGGCAAAGTCGGGGGTGTCCGAGATGATGCCGTCGGCTTCCCAAATTGCTGATGCGAAAGGTCCCAGGGGTCGTGCGGTTCGGGTCGGCAGGGAAGGTACGGTGTCTGATACATGGGGTTCAGCAAAAAGAACGCGCCGCCCTCGCAACGGTTAGCGAACTCACGCAGCGCGCGCGTCGCCGGGCGCATCTTGTTTGTTTTGAACAGCAGAATCGTGCGGGCGAGCAGGTACCAAGGAGAGTTTTCGAGTGCGTCTGCCCCCATCTGTTCCTCGAGCTGATGCGCTAGGGCAAAAAAGCCGTCCTGGTCTTCCAGGCGGGCGAGGGCAAGCAGCACGGTGCCGGCGGCCCGGGTGGGATAGCCCTCCGCCTTAAGGACACGGCGAGAATAGTTGGCGGCGGCGCGGTAACGAGCGCTCGCCATGCACAGCTGCGAGATGGCCTCGAGCGTGTGGAGCCACCCGATAAGCGCCGGCTCGCTCACGGTAAGGTCTGCTGCGGTGACACCGTCGGCCAAAACATTATTGGTCCAATAGTGCGGGGCCTCCATATCAAACCCGGGCACGCTCTGTTGCAGGTAGTCGGCCGTGCTCGCTTCGAGCTTCATCAGGTCGCCCAGGCAAGCGTCAACGGGCGTGTCGGCCAGGATGATGGCGAGCAGCTGCGCGTCGACGGCCAGTGCATCGACGCGGACAATCTTGAGCAGCTCATCGCGCATTTCGTCGAACAGGCGATTGCGCGTCTGCTCGAACTCCTCGTCGCTGCCCATGTCCTCGATGCGATGGAGCTCGTCGAGCAGGTGGCGATGAACACCGGCATAGGACAGCAGCGCCTGGGCATGCTCGGACTGCGCATACTTTTGGGGATTCGCGCTCATGTCGTTATGGACAAGCTCGCGTGCTGCATCGGTGAGCTCGGGGTGCGACGCCAGATAGGTGCGCTCCAAGTAGGCGGGGATGTAGACGCTCGGATCCATTAGAGGTCCCCTCCCTTAAATGGAAGCCCCTGCTCGGCTGCGCGCAGGATGCGCTCGTCGATCTGGGAACGCACGATGTCGTTGGTGGCGACCCAGGCGGCAAAGCTGGCGTTGTCGGGAGCGCCCAGGCCCTCCTGCAGTACCGGCGTCGCCTCGGACAGCGCAAGGACAAGCTCGTCGGTGGAGCCCACGCCCACGTTGACGCGGGCATAGACGCCATCGGGAAACTCGGTTTGGAAGTAGAGCGCCTCGGCCGCGTGCGGACACGAGCGCGCAAGGATACGCAGGTAGTGCTCGGCGCCCTCGTAGTCCAGCTCGCGCCAGGCAGCGCTCATCAGCGCGATGAGTGTCCACGGGTCCAAGTCGCGCTCCGCGTCCTTGGGGCGGCGGCGCAGCGGCGTGTTGGTGAGATAGGGCACGGAGTGGGCAGAGCGAAAGCGCTTGAGCTCCTCGGCGGGGTACTCGAGCTTTGCCATGGCGAGCATCGCGGTGTGGCGGACGCCGGCGGGGTCGTCGGGCGCAAAGTCCAGGCTGCGATTCGCGGCATCCAGCGACATGCGGTAACGGCCGCTAATGAGGGCGCGCGATGCTAAGGCGGCAAGCCAGCGCAGGTAGGGGCGGCGGGTCAGGTCGCCTGCGGCCTCACGCTCGTAGGGGTCCTGCGCCGAGGCAATCTTGAGCGCCAGGTCGTGCTCGACTTCATCGCGCTTGGATACCAGGTACTGTACGTACTCCTCGTTGGAGTTGGCGGTGAGGGCGGTCAGCATTCGCTGAGCGTCCCAGTTGGTCGGATCGAGCTCGGCCGCCTCGCGAAGCATGTTCTCGGCTGCGGCTTCTTCTTGCTCTGCCTGGGCGTCGTCGGGGATAAAGGGGATGCGGTAGTCGACAGCCTCGACCACCTTGGCAATGAGGTGCCCGGCGCGGTCGCGGTCGTGCACGATGAGCGGTGCAGGGTTGCGGGTGAATTGTTCCATCAGACGCTCTACGGCGGCACCGTCGGTGAGCGGGATATTGTCGCGGCGCAAGGCCTCAAGAACGAGGCGATGGCAATCCTCTTGAATGGGATCGAATGCCATGGGGCCTCCTTTGCTGCGGTTAGGGTTCAAGTGTCTCTATATAAGGTTCTAGTTTACCCGCATGTGGCACACCGGGGGTGCCGCACTTGGACTTGCACCTTTGCACCACGAAGACGGATGTCGCACAAATGTCGGCACCTTGGACGACCGAGTGGTATCACGGTGCCGCAAACGGTCGATTTTTGGCGGCGAACGGGGCACATTTTGGAGGAGCACCGTCCTGCCCGGGATATGTGGTCAACCTTGATAAAACGTTTGCCCAGCTTGGGAGTATGAATGCCCCACAAGGGTCTTCAGGGATAGAAAAAACGTTTCATCATTGTCGGCTTTAGGTGAATAACTGACCAACCAGAACGGTAGAATAGTGTTTGTCTGAGCGTTGAGACGTTTAGACATCGCGCATTGTCATCGCCGGCAACGCGCAAAACGGTCCTAACGGAGCCAATCGGGTGCTCCGTTATATACGCAAGTCTAAGAGGGGCTTGTTTAGGAGGCACAGTATGGGACGTTTTACCAATCCTCGCGATCTGTACTTTGGTGAGGGCGCTCGCCACGAGGTGAAGAACCTCAAGGGCAAGAAGGCCATCATCGTTTCTGGCGGCAGCTCTATGCGCCGCGGCGGGTTCCTGCAGGACGTCGAGAACGACCTTAAGGAAGGCGGTTTCGAGGTCAAGCTGTTCGAGGGCGTCGAGTCCGACCCGTCCATCGAGACGGTCATGAAGGGCGCCGAGGCCATGCGCGAGTTCGAGCCCGACTGGATTATCGCCATCGGCGGCGGCTCGCCCATCGATGCCGCTAAGGCCATGTGGGTCTTCTACGAGTATCCCGAGGAGTCCTTCGATAACATCATCCAGCCGTTCAGCTTCCCCGAGCTGCGTCAGAAGGCTCATTTCTGCGCCATCTCCTCTACCTCCGGCACCGCTACCGAGGTCACCGCGTTCTCCGTCATTACCGACTACGCCAAGGGCATCAAGTACCCGCTGGCCGACTTCAACATCACCCCTGATGTCGCCATCGTCGACCCCGAGCTCACCTACACCATGCCCGCCAAGCTGTGCGCCCACACCGGCATGGATGCTCTGACCCACTGCATGGAGGCCTACGTTTCCACCTGCGCCTCTATGTTCACCGACGCCAACGCCCTGCACGGCATCCGCGAGATCGTCGAGTGGCTGCCCAAGTCCTATGCTGGCGACCATGAGGCCCGTCAGCACATGCACGAGGCTCAGTGCATCGCCGGTATCGCCTTCTCCTCGGGCCTGCTCGGCATCGTTCACTCCATGGCTCACAAGACCGGTGCTGCCTTCGAGAACGGCCACATCATCCACGGTGCCGCTAACGCCATGTACCTGGGCAAGGTAATCCAGTGGAACTCCAAGGACCCGCGTGCTGCTGAGCGTTACGCTTACGTGGCCAAGGAGATCCTGCACCTTCCCGGCGAGACCAACGAGGAGCTCATCGCTGCGCTCGTCCAGAAGATTCGCGATCTCAACGACCAGCTCAACATTCCGCAGTCCATCAAGGATTACGCGAATGGTGGCGTGAAGGTCGACGCCGAGAACCCGCAGATGGTTTCCGAGGAGGAGTTCCTCGCCAAGCTGCCCGAGATCGCTGCGAACGCCGAGACCGACGCCTGCACGCCCGAGAACCCGCGTGAGACCAAGGCTGCCGACTTCGAGAAGATCCTCAAGGCCTGCTACTACGACACCGACATCGATTTCTAATCGACTCTTGTTATCGTAACTAGGGGCTCCGCACGTATCTGTACGGAGCCCCTTTCTTTTTTCTTTTAGAGAATGGGATAGTTATGGCTGCAATTTTCAATAGCCCCAGCAAGTACATCCAGGGTCCGGACGAGCTCGCCAAGCTCGGCTCCTATGTCGAGCCGCTCGGCGCTAAGGCCCTCGTCATCGTGACGCCTCGGGCAAGAAGCGCGTCGGTGCCAAGATCGAGGGCGGTTTTGCCGAGCTAAGGCCGAGCTGCTGTTTGAGGACTTTAACGGCGAGTGCTCCAAGGGTGAGGTCGATCGCCTGGTCGCGCTCGCTCGCGACAACGGTTGCGACATCATCGTCGGCGTCGGTGGCGGCAAGATCCTCGACACCGCGAAGGCCGTCGCCTATTACCTGGAGTCCCCGGTTATCATTTGCCCCACCATTGCTTCGACCGATGCCCCGTGTTCGGCGCTTTCGGTGCTCTACACCGACGATGGCCAGTTCGATAAATATCTCTTCCTTAAGGCAAACCCCAACATTGTCCTGATGGATACGACGGTTATCGCGGCGAGCCCGGTGCGCCTGACGGTTTCCGGTATGGGCGATGCGCTCGCAACCTACTTTGAGGCCCAGGCGACGCATGATGCCGACGGTGGCACCTGCGCTGGCGGCAAGGGCGGCATGGCCGGTCTGGCGCTCGCCAAGCTCTGCTACGAGACGCTTATGGCCGATGGCGTCAAGGCCAAGGTCGCGCTGGAGAAGGGTGCGCTCACGCCTGCAGTCGAGCATATCATCGAGGCCAATACGCTGCTTTCGGGCATTGGCTTTGAGAGCTCGGGCCTTGCTGCTGCTCATGCCATCCACAATGGCCTGACGATGCTGCCCGAGTGCCACGGCATGTATCACGGCGAGAAGGTCGCCTTTGGCACCATCGTTCAGCTGGTACTCGAGGATGCTCCGACTGAGAAACTCGAGGAAGTCTTGGGCTTCTGCATTGAGCTGGGCCTGCCGGTCACGATGAAGGAACTTGGCGTTGCCGAGCTTACGCGCGAACAGGCCATGATTGTTGCCGAGGCCGCCTGCGCGCCCGATGACACCATGTGCAATATGCCGTTTGAGGTGACGCCCGAGATGGTCGCAAACGCCATTCTGGGTGCAGACGCACTGGGCCACTACTATCTCATGGATGAGTAAATCAAGCTAAGGAAGGGCAAAGCCAGCAGACGGCTTTGCCCCTTTTTGCTATGGTGCAAACTAACCTGACCCCATCGCACCAAGTTGGTGCAAAGGGGTCAGGTTAGTTTGCACCAATCGTTGTTTGATGAAGGGCGGATTCTCGTATGGCGCTTCCTATGGTTTACGGCGGTCCCGGCCGGTATGTTCAGGGGCCGGGCGAACTTTCGCGTCAGGGCAGGTATTTGTCATGGTTGGGCTGCGCTGCCTATGTCTTGTTTGACCAGGGCACCGAGGATCGGCTGTGCAGGCAAATCGTCGATGGATTTCTGGATGAAGATCTAAGCGAGCCGTTCTTTAAGATTTACAACGGTCCGTGTACGGAAGATGCCGCCGTCGAAATGGCCAAGGAAGCCCAGGCCGAGTATTGCGACATGGTGGTGGGCATTGGCGGCGGCAAGATGCTCGATATCGCAAAGGCCGTTGCGTTTTATGCTGAGCTGCCGTTGTGTGTATGCCCCACGGCGGCTTCGATGGACGGTCCGTGCAGCGCGATTTCGGTGCTGTATCACGAGGATGGGTCGTTCGATCGCTATCTGATGCTCGAGAAGAATCCGGACCTGGTCGTGGTCGATACCAACGTGGTCGCGGCGGCCCCGCTGCGCATGACGGTCGCCGGTATGGGCGACGCGCTGGCAACGTACTTTGAGGCGCGTTCGTGCGCCGCGGCGCACGGCGCGAACGAGCACGGTGCGCGCCGGGGCACTTGGCACTGGTCGCGGCACGTGCCTGCTACGATACGCTTATGGAATGCGGCGTCGCTGCCAAGCGCGATCTCAAAAAGGGGCGTACATCGCCGGCGGTTGAGCGCCTGATCGAGTGCAACATCCTGCTTTCGGGCGTTGGCTTTGAGAGCGGTGGCTTGGCGTTGGCGCATGCCATCGCCAACGGTCTGACGATTCTGCCCGAGTGCAAGGCCATGCACGGCGAGGCCGTGGCGTTTGGTCTGGTGGTCCAGCTTCGTCTGGAGCGTGCGCCCGAGCTTGAACAGGTGCTCGAGTTTTGTCAGCGCGTCGGTCTGCCGGCGACGCTCGAGGAGCTGGGCCTTGGCGAGATTTCCGATGCCGACCTGATGAGCGTTGCGGATGCGGCCTTTAGAAACGAACGCAATATGGCCAACGAGCAGGCCAAGGTGACCAAGCAAAAGCTCGTCGAGCTCATGCGCGAGGCATAGTTTGGCGCTTGATCGACCTTGTGCAATCGGGGCGGCGATAGGCCATAGGCTATTTGCCGCAAAGGTGCTCCGCGTGTAATTTGCCCGAGGCACGGGCCGATAGCGTATCATTATCTCTTGCTTGTTTGCACTGCTCAGGGAGGGGCCGCGCATGGCGCAGGAACACGATCTATTTGATGACATTATCGAGATCAGCAAGGGTTTCGACTTTCTTAAAAACCCGCTTGGCGGCGTGACCGATGCGCTCGATCCGTCGGCGCCGCAGTGGAATCCTGCCGACTACAAGGAGCGTCCGCGTGGCAACACCATTCCGTGTCTGACCTGCAAAAACGAAAAGAGCGGCTGCACCGCGTGCATGGACGTGTGCCCGGTCAACGCTATCGAGGTCGAGGAAGACGCCATCGAGATCCTCGACTCCTGTCGCAAGTGCGGCCTGTGCGCCGCTGCCTGTCCGACCGAGGCGATCATCTCGCCGCGCTTGGCGCCCAAAAACCTGTATGACGACATCGTCTCTGCTGCTACGAGCCACGAGACCGCCTACGTCACCTGCACGCGCGCCCTTAAGCGCATGCCGCGCGAGAACGAGGTCGTCGTCGCCTGCGTGGGCGATATTACGGCCGAGACCTGGTTCTCGGTGCTGGCGGACTATCCCAACGTGAGCGTGTACCTGCCGTTGGGCGTGTGCGATAAGTGCCGCAACACCGGTGGCGAGGATATTCTGGGCGAGGCCATCGCCACCGCCGAGGAGTGGGCCGGTACGGGCATGGGTCTGGAGGTCGATCCCAAGAGCCTCAAGTGCCACAAGCGCCGCGAGTACGAGCGCAAGGAGTACATGGAAAAGATTGCCCGCACCACGGGCCTTACCGTGACCAAGCTCAACCCGGCAACGGCGGCGCTGGCCTCGGTGACGCAGAAGCTCAAAGCCCACCGCCACCAGATTACCCAGCTCGAGCGCACGCTCAACACCATGTGCGGCACCACGACGACCAAGCGTCGCCGTACGCTCACGCACGGTCGCCAGCTGGTGCTCTCAACACTGCAGAACCATCCCGAGCTTGCCCAGAACATGCAGGTGAGCACGCCGGAGTGCGATTTTGACAAGTGCACGTCGTGCGGCGAGTGCGTCAACGTATGTCCACGTTTGCCTGCGATTTGGTGGGAAGCGGCCGCTTTGCACTGGAGTCCACGTATTGTTTGGGTTGCGGAGCCTGCGTCAAGGTTTGTCCCGAACATGCGCTCAAGCTGGTCGAACACGATGCGTCCAATCTGGTCGTCGTCGATCCCGAGGCCGAGGAAAAGGCCGCCCAGAAGGCGAAGGCTCACGAAGAAGCTGAGAAGGTCAAGGCCGAGGCAAAGGAAAAGCTCAACAAGGTGCTCGACCAGGTGGAAAAGCTCGCAGACTAGTCGCGACCCCAATCTCTGCTTCATTCGTGCCGCCGTGGCGTCCGGGTTCGCCCAGATGCTGCGGCGGCGCTATACTTATGCAGTTTGAAATGCTTGTACCAAAAGGAGCTGTCGTGTCCCTTTCCATCGGTATCGTGGGCCTGCCCAACGTGGGCAAGTCGACGCTGTTCACCGCGCTTACCAAAAAGACCGGCCTTGCCGCCAACTACCCGTTTGCCACGATCGACCCCAACGTGGGTATCGTCGACGTGCCCGATAGCCGCCTGCAAAAGCTCGCCGACATCGTCAACCCCGGCCGCATTGTGCCGGCTACGGTCGAGTTCGTCGACATCGCAGGTCTGGTGAAGGGCGCTAACGAGGGCGAGGGTCTGGGCAACCAGTTCTTGGCAAACATCCGCGAGACCGACGCCATCTGCGAGGTCGTTCGCTACTTTAAGGATCCCAACGTTATGCGTGAGGTGGGCCGCACGGGCGAGTTCGTCGACCCCGCCGGCGATGCCGACACCATCATGACTGAGCTCATCCTGGCCGACATGGGCACGCTCGAGAAGCAGCTGCCCAAGCTCGAGAAGGAGGCCAAGCGCGACAAGGAGCTCATGCCCAAGTTTGAGGTCGCCAAGCGCCTGCTTGCCTGGCTCAACGAGGGTAAGCGCGCCGCATCCATGGAGATGACCGACGAGGAGCGCGCCGCCGCCAAGGGCCTGTTCCTGCTCACTATGAAGCCCATCCTGTATGTGGCCAACGTAGACGAGGACATGCTCAACGAGGACCTGGCGCCCATCGATGGCGTCAAGCCGCTGCCGATCTGCGCCAAGATCGAGGCCGAGCTTTCCGAGCTCGATCCCGAGGATGCGGCCGACTACCTGGAGAGCTTGGGCCTAGAGCAGCCCGGTCTGGACGTGCTCGCGCAGGCCGCTTACAAACTGCTCGGCCTGCAGTCGTTCTTTACGGCCGGCGAGATGGAGGTCAAGGCCTGGACGGTTCGTCAGGGCGCGACCGCCCCGCAGGCCGCTGGCGTCATCCACACCGACTTTGAACGCGGCTTTATTAAGGCCGAGGTCATTGGCTACGACGACTACATCGAGCTCGGCGGTGAGCAGGGCGCCAAGGCCGCCGGCAAGCTGCGTATTGAGGGCAAGGACTATGTCATGGCCGATGGCGACGTCGTGCACTTCCGCTTTAACGTGTAAGGACGACGCATATGTTTAAATACGGCAAAAAAGCTGGCTACATGGGTATTGCGTTGCTCGTACTTGCGGTGATTCCGCTGGTGGTTGCAGCGTGTGTTATCCCAAACATTGGTCCCGAGGTGGCAACAAAGTTTAATGCCGCCGGCGAGGCGACGCGCTGGGGCAAGAGCTACGAGCTGCTGGCACTGCCGGTGCTCAACCTGCTGCTAAGCGTGGCGACGTACTTTACGGCGGGACGCCAAGCTAAAAACAATGATGACTCCGCCGCCATGGCGCGCATCGTGTGCGAGCGCTACCTGCGAAACGGCTGCATCACGGGTGTGTTTCTCAACGTAATCAACGTCTACTTTATGTATTCGGCGATTACCGGAACGGGCTTTGGCCTTGGTTTCTAGCTTGTCCTTTTAGGCAACGAGCCTGCACATATATTCAATGGCTGCTGCGAGGCCGCCGCTCGATCGTGGTTTAAAGACCATGTCGGCGGCGGTCTCGTTTTCGTATCCGGCGCCACGAAGGGCGAGTGCGATGCCGGCTTCCAGGAGAAGGGGCAGACCGCGTTGGCTGGTTGCGATTACGGCAGCCTGATTGAGCGAGCAGCTGTGCGCTTGGCATTGGATGGCAAGTTCACCTTGCGCCGGGCAAGGGGTCAGAACGGCGGCGACGCGACTTGATAGCAATGCAAATGCTGTGCGCTCATCGGGCGAAAGGCATTCGGCTTCAACGACGACAAGCTTGGGCGGTGCACTGTTTGTGCGAAGCGTGGCTGGGTACGTGCGGACCGAAGAACCCGACATAGAAAACTCCTGTGTATTCGGGAAAACGTAAACTATAGTTTACGTTTATGTTCGGCTCCATTTCAAACTCGGCTGCATGGACGAACGTGCGAAACAGATTCTTGGCAGGCGGGTCGAAGAGACGCGCAGAGACCTTGGTATCTCCAAGGTTGATTTTTGTGTGGCGACAGGAATCAGCCGACCCTACCTCGACCGAATCGAAGATGGGACGGCAAATTTCACGCTCAAGGTTCTATTTAAGATCGCGCCCGCCCTTGGCATGACGGTGTCAGAGCTTCTCGAGGGTATCGAATAGGGGATACCCGTCGATAACTGAATTACGCCATCGGGACGCGGTCGTGGTTGACTTGGCTGTAGAACAGGCGCTGAATCTCGGCCGCATCACGTGACTGGCCGAGTGCCCACATGGTCTTGGCCACGAGCGTCTCGGTGGTCATATCGTCGCCGCGCAAAATACCCGGATGATCGGCGTAGGCACGGCCGACCTCATAAACACCCAGGTCAAGGCCCTCTTCGGGAACCTGTGTGGTCATTACGACAGTGCGACCCGAGTTGACCCAGCGGAAAATCGCCTCTTGGAACGACTCGCCCGACTCGCCAAACTCGGGGATACCGCCAATGCCAAAGGTCTCCAGGATTACAGCATCGTAGCTGTCGGCAAGGGCGTCCAGGATACCCGGGTTCACGCCAGGCGTTAGCTTAAGGACAAATACGCGCGGGTCGATGCTGTCGTAGAAACGCACCGGGTTTTCGCCCTGATGCGTGCCGTGAAGCCCGTTGCGCACGATGCGGTCGTTGCGGATATAGGCGATGGGCGGATAGTTGACGCTAATGAACGCGTTAAAGCTCATGGTGCGCTGTTTGCGGGCGCGCGTGCCGGCAATGGCTACGCCGCCAAACACGATTGAGACGTCGTGCGAGTGCTCGTCGAGCGCATAGAGCAGGCTCTGGTACAGGTTGAGCTTGGCGTCGGTAAAAGGGTTGCCATGGGCTTTTGCGAGCCGGTGAGCACGATGGGCTTGGGGCTGTCCTGAATCAGGTAGGAAAGCGCCGCCGCGGTGTAGCTCATGGTGTCGGTGCCGTGCAGAATCACGAAGCCGTCGTGGTCGGCATAACCCTCGACGATGACGTCGCGGATACGCATCCAGTCACTGGGACGCATATTGGTGCTGTCGATGTTCATGGGCTGCACGACGTCGAGCTCGCAGAGGCCGAGATCTCGGGGACGCTCTGGGCGAGCTCCTCACCGGTCAGGGCGGGGGAGAGGCCGTTGCCGTCCTCGGTCGATGCGATGGTGCCGCCCGTGGCGATGAGAAGGATGCGCTTCATGCTGGTATTCCTATCGTATTTGCCGCCGCAGAGGCGGAGTCGTTCGGCAGTATTGTGGCACAGGGCGTCCAATGTTCAAACGTATTACATCATCTGTAACGTTTGGTAACACTCCAATTGCCGTCAAATAGGGGCCCAGGTCGTGCGTTTGCCGTGCGCTGATGGCTGCGAGGGACGAGAAACCCCATATAACGTGTACACTATGAAAGTTATTTTCGTTCATTCACGCGGGTGGGCACCGGCTCCCCGCCAACAGGAGGGGAAACCATGGATCAAAAGGCTTCCGCAAAGGTCCTCGTACTCGACTTTGGTGCGCAGTACGGTCAGCTCATTGCCCGTCGCGTCCGCGACCTCAACGTGTATTCCGAGATCGTTCCCTGCGACATCTCGGCCGATGAGATTCGCGAGATGAACGCCTCTGCGCTCATCCTTTCTGGCGGCCCGGCCTCCGTGTACGCTGAGGACGCTCCGTCCATCGATCCCGCCATCTTTGACCTTGGCCTTCCCGTCCTGGGCTTTTGCTACGGCCATCAGATCACGGCTGTGACGCTCGGCGGCAAGGTCGGCCACTCCGAGGTGGGCGAGTACGGCCGCGCCACCATCACGCGCACGGCTGGCGCCAAGCTCTTTAACTCCACGCCCATGGAGCAGACCGTGTGGATGAGCCACCGCGACGCCGTGTCCGAGGTGCCCGAGGGCTTTACCGTTACCGCCAGCACCGACGTGTGCCCGGTTGCCGCCATGGAATGCGTCGAGCGCAAGATCTTCACCACGCAGTTCCACCCCGAGGTCAAGCACTCCGAGTACGGTCAGCAGCTGCTGAGCAACTTCCTGTTTGAGATCTGCGGCCTGGAGCCCAACTGGAGCATGGACAACCTGGTCGAGACCATGACGGCTGAGTTCCGCGAGAAGGTCGGCGACGACCGCGTGATTCTGGCCCTGTCCGGTGGCGTCGACTCCTCCGTCGTGGCTGCGCTGGCCGCCCGCGCGTGGGCAAGCAGATGACCTGCGTGTTCATCAACCACGGCCTGCTGCGCAAGGGCGAGCCCGAGCAGGTGGAGGAGGTCTTCACCAAGCAGTTTGACGTCGACTTTATCCACGTCCACGCCGAGGACCGCTACGCCGAGCTTCTGGCCGGCGTGACCGAGCCCGAGGAGAAGCGCCGCATCATCGGCACGCAGTTCTGGAAAGAGTTCTTCGCGGTCGCCCAGCAGCTCGAGTGCGACGGCAAGCCGGTCAAGTACCTGGCTCAGGGCACCATCTACCCCGACATCATCGAGTCCGGCGCGCGCAAGACGGGCGGCAAGACGGCCACCATCAAGAGCCACCACAACCTGATCCCGTTCCCCGAGGGCGTGCACTTCGACCTTATCGAGCCGCTCGACCACTTCTTTAAGGACGAGGTCCGTGCACTTGGTCTGGCGCTGGGCCTGCCGGGTAACATCGTGTTCCGCCAGCCTTTCCCGGGCCCGGGTCTGGCCATCCGCATCATCGGCGCGGTCGACAAGGAGAAGCTCGAGATCCTCAAGAATGCCGACGCCATCGTGCGCGAGGAGCTCGACGCCTATAACCAGCGTCTGTTTGAGCAGACCGGCGAGCGCAACTCCGAGCATAGCTGCTGGCAGTATTTCGCCGTCCTGCCCGACATTAAGTCCGTCGGCGTTATGGGCGACGAGCGCACCTACCAGCGCCCAATTATCCTGCGTGCCGTCGAGTCCAGCGATGCCATGACCGCCGACTGGGCCAAGCTGCCCTACGACGTGCTGGCCCGCATTTCCGGCCGCATCGTTGCCGAGGTCCCCGGTGCCAACCGCGTGTGCTACGACATCACGTCCAAGCCGCCGGCGACGATCGAGTGGGAGTAGCCGAGGGTCTAATACGGCACGTCACAAAAGGTAGTGAATAGCAATGAAGCCCCAGGTAGAATTGGCTATCTGGGGCTTCTTCATGCAACGTCGCGATGCGCTCCATAACGCTCTATTTGGGGAATTTAGTTCAGGCAATGAAGACGGGCACATGAACGCAGAAAGGACGGCACGAGGCCCACTTGAATCCTCGACACTCATCCGCATTATCGTTGCCCCAATGCCCTCTGCATCAAGCGAGGTCGGCGGTTAAGCAACGGCTCGGCGAGTGTTATTTTGAGAGCTACGCGCATCTAAGGCGAGTTTTCGTGGTAAAAACTACTTGCCGGAAGCCGCGGCTTTCAGAGTACGGCTTACGTGCACGTTTAACCTCCGTGGGCGACGGGGTGCCGCAAGGCGTAGAGTATCGCTCACCTGTAGGGGCAGCGTCGCTTTAGGACCGAGGGTTCGGCCTACTACGAGACGCCCCAGCGCATCATCGACGGCAACACCAAGCGCATTGTCTCCGAGTGTCAGGCGTACCTCGACCGCTACGAGCGCGAGGGAAGGCCTCGCTTTGCCGTCGACATCGACCGCATCGTGGGGCTGCTGGAGGGCGAGAAGTAGGGCACCTCGGCTCAGTCTCGAGCCATGCGGAGTCGCTCCGCATTTTTGAACGCCGCGTGTGCGTCCCAAATACTTGAGAAACAAACTGTGAAGTGCAGTGGCGCGCCCGTGCCCGTGCATGGCCGTCACCATCAGCGTCTACGCGGCGTCGGCTTCAAGTGGAACTGGCACCGCTGCTGTATATGGTTTGCCTTGCTGCAAATGGCGATCAATGCCCACGATGCTTCTGCTTGCGCTTCAGCTTTCGCTGCTCGAAGCGCGCCTCCGCCTCATCCGCGCGACGCTGGCTTCTTGCTTGAGCCGACTCCCGCTTCATCGCTTCCCGCTGTGCCGCGAGAGCCTGCTGCGCCTTGGTGCTCATCGCTGGCTGCTTGAGGCTTTCGCCGCCTCGCGAGCGCGCCGCTTGGGGTTCTTCGCGGGCTTGCTTGCCTCAGCCGGTTTGCCATCGAAGAACGAGAGCTTCTCCCATTGCCGGCAACGAATTGCAGAATCTCCTCATCGGACGCTCCGCGCCGAAGACGATGCGGGCGACGCCGTACCTTCCGTCCTCGACATGCTCCGCCAGCCCGACCCAGAATTGGCCGTCGTGATATACGGCCAGGGTGGACGACACGCTGATCTGCATGGTTGGTTCCTCCTTTATGTAGATGACCATGCAGAGAAGGGACAACCAAGGAGGCAGGTTACTGATGCGGACTCCCGCACGCCCACGACTACCCGACGGGGACTGTGTTTTCATCTCTGGTGGTTGGATTGTAGCATGAACGAATGCGCATTGACCTCGCTGCCGGCATGCTGTGACTGGTCGAGGGTTTTACCAGGAATGGGGAAAGCCGGCACAGGAGCTGCGCCCGGGCGATGTGGTCAACATCGCCCCGGGGGTGAAGCATTGACACGGAGCCGCGCCCGACGGCTGGTTCTCCCATCTCGCGCTGGAGGTTCCGGACGAGGAGACCTTCAACGAGTGGCTGGAGCCCGTGGACGACGAGGAATACCTCAAAGCGACTAACAAGAAGGCTTAAGCACCGTCTCCTGCCCGCGCCGCAGCGAGCAGTGTGCTCAAATCGGCCTGAATCGCCTCCGCCTTGCTCCCGAGCTGCAGTGGGGCCGAGTCGCCCGAGATGTTTACGCTCAGCAGGTGCGCATCTGGCAGCTTTGCGGTCATGCTCCAGAACGGGAGTGTGATGATGCCAGGGGTCATCTCGCCCCCGCCGAGCTCCAGCAGCAGCACACGGCCAGCTCCGCGCTCGTGCACGAAGCGCTCGTATCGTCCGAGGCTCTCGCGCCATGTCGCACCCTGCAGAAACGTGTCGTCGCGCACCCACGGTACAAGATACTGGTTTTCCGTGCGAAAACGCTCATGCCGCTAAATTGAGCGACCGCCTGTACTGCAGCGGGATCATCCGTCCGAGCGATCCCTTAATCCGTCGCCCGTTGCGCCAATCGGCAGAAGCCACGCGTGGACGCTAATCGCTCGAGCGAATCGTCGTCGGTTTCCGTTTAACGATTTCTTTTTCCGCTATTATCCGACCCTCGGACTTCCTCGTGATAGAAGTAGTCCACGATCACCGGATGCCCTGGGGGACTCTGCCATAAGGCATTTCGTTGTCCACAAAGGGGCAATCGTACTTCTTGGCCATTTCCTCGGCTTTTACTTCAAGCGCTTCAAAATAGCTACGGTTGCGCTTGTTATAGATCTCATCGTAAAGCGGTACGAGATCGGGATGTTTCTCGGCGATATAATCCAGGATCGCTTTTTTGAAACCACCCCGAAGATTGAGATTTTCGAGCCAAAACAAATCGCACCGATCCTTTACTCGCTCAAAAATCATCTCAAAATCCGTGATGCCGGGAAATACCGGGGACACGAAGCAGACCGTACGGATACCTTCGTCATACACCTGCTTCATAGCAGCGATACGACGCTCGATGCTCGACGCGGAGTCCATATCGTTCTTGAAGTTCTCATCCAGCGTGTTGATCGACCATGAAACGGTCACTCGTCCAAGCTTCTTCAGCAGATCGATATCCCGCACCACAAGATCGGACTTTGTGCAGATCAGAATATCCGCATCGCTGCCAATCAGCTGCTCCAGGAGTTTCCTGGTATTCCCGAATCGCTCCTCCTGTGGATTGTAGCCATCCGTCACAGAACCGATAACCACCCGCTGTCCAGCGTATTTCTTCGGATTCTTGATTTCCGGCCAATTCTTCACATCAAGAAAGGTGCCCCATTCCTCCTTGTGTCCGGTAAAGCGCTTCATAAAGGAGGCATAGCAATACTTGCAGGCATGCGTGCAGCCTACATAGGGATTGACCGAGTAGCCGCCTACCGGCAGGCTGGACTTGGTCATGATGTTCTTTGCTTCCACCTCATTGATGAGGATTCCATCGATCACTTCCGCCATGTTCTCTGCACCTCCAGCACTCTTTCTAATTCTTCCGGCAATTCCTGAATCATGTTTTCGTCCCCTATGACAGAGACGAGGTCTTCCTTCATAAACATTGGAATGCCAAGCGCGTGCGCCTGGTCCGTCAAAGACCATGCCCACTCCGGTTCCGTATGAACCTTCCTGCTCTGCGCCCCGGTTATGGTACCGACGACGATCCAGTTGATTCCGGAAAGGTCGACCGTACCGGGATCGTCGAATAGCGGCTCAAAAGTAACGAAGAAGTGATTTGCTTTGACGTTTTCCCGAAGGGCGTCGATACGCCACAGCTCCGCTCTCCTCGTCACCGTAACGCCGAACCATGCGTTTTCCAGGTCGGTATCTAAATCCAGCAAATCGGGTCTCTTGGTCAGGAACAGGAACTGATGCTGTGGATTCTCATGGATCTTTGCAAATACCTCGTCTCGCCATTCCGGCTTCCACCCGGAGAGATCGCTCATGCCGGTAAGGAGAAAGTTCTGCGGGCGTTTCTTTTCCATCATCTTGAGCTTGCTCGGGAAGAACGCAGGATCAGCGAAGTCGTCAATCATATGCCAACGTTTCACATTGTTACGGGCATAGCAATATGGACACCCCACCGTGCAGCCGATGACGATATTCATATTTTGAATCTGATTTTTGATGCAGATGCTCATAACGCCTGCCTACCTGCCTCTCCCGTAAACACGCAATCAGCCTCCCCCACCTTGCGGGCAAAAGCCTCGATATCTTGCTTGCAAGCAGCAGGCTCGCAATCGCTCAAATCGTATGACGTGCCGCCGTTTCGATAGACGGCCCGATGGGAAAACGATCGGTTGACAAGCCCGATGCCGAGCTTCTCGTACAGGGTCATCCGTGCTCCCTTTCAGCTAAAATAAACAGGTGTCTATAAACAGTATCCTTGTTGATTTTCGCAGGGGCAATGAACAAACGCGTGCACCTGTCGATAAACGAACAGCTACTGGACATTGTCAAACGACTCAGATTGGAGAGGCGATGGGAGAAACCAAGATCGACCGCCGGCGGCGCTACACCCTCTCGGTCATACAGGAGGCGTTCTTCGCGCTGCTGGCCGAGGTCGGCTTCGCGAAGATGACGGTGGCGGACATCTGCCGCCGCGCCGAGATCAACCGGGGAACGTTCTATCTGCATTACGAGGATAAGTACGCGCTGCTCGATGCGCTTGTCGACGAGGCATTGGCAGCGGCTCCCCCGCTTGAGGGGGTTGAATCGGCAACGCTTTGCCAGCGTCCGCCGGCAGACGACGATTATCGCCTGCTTTATTCGGACAGCGACGCATACGCTCGCGTAGCCCAGCGCGTCATAGAACGCGGAGCGGAGCAGATGGTTCCCTGGGTCATGGAGAAAACAGGCTTTCACGCGAAGACGCCTTCCTGCTCTTCGTCCACAACGTCCAGGGCAATCTGGCCGTCAACCGCCTGCTTGGCTGGAGACGAGGCCCCGAGTTCGCCCATGCCCAGGAGCTGCTCAACGCCTATTCCGAAGGGGGCTTACTGGCGGTATCCGCTCTTCGCGATTCCGATAACCCATCGTGACCTGCGATTCAGGAATACCAGCCTCCGAGCCCTCTCGTTCGGAGGCTGCGGCTAAAACCTCATTGCGCGTCTACCGCTCCGCGTTACTCGCCACCTGCCCGCGCCGCCGAGAGCAGCGTGCTCAAATCGGCTTGGACCGCCTCTGCCTTGCTTCCAAGCTGCAGTGGGGCCGAGTCGCCCGAGATGTTTACGCTCAGCAGGTGCGCATTCGGCAGCTTTGCGGCCATGCTCCAGAACGGGAGCGTGATGATGCCGGGGGTCATCTCGCCCACGCCGAGCTCCAGCAACAGCACGCGGCAATCGCTGCGCTCGCGCACGAAGCGCTCGTATCGTCCGAGGCTCTCGCGCCATGCCGCACCCTGCAGAAACGTGTCGTCGCGCACCCACGGTACAAGCTGCCAGCCGCAGTGCGGGCATCGGGGGACATCCTCGCTGCGGATCTCGAACCCCGCCATGCCCGCGAGCATGCGCTCGACGTAGGGGCTCGCCTCGAAGAGCTCGTCGCAGCATGGCTGCTTGCATTGAAGGTACTCGAAGCTTCCCTGATAGTTGCAGATTCTCTCGGCGGGAAACGTCTTCTCGACTTAGGTGTCCACATTGGTGCTCAGGATGAAGTAGTCCTTATGACCGATGAGGGACCGCAAGTCGAGATAGGGCTGTGAGGCAGGCTCGCGCAGCATGAAATCGATGTATCGCGCGTAGTAGGCCCATTGCTGCTCGAGGCTGGGGTAGAGGTGGTAGAAGCCCTCGAAAAGGCTCTTGAAGCCAAAGGCCTGCTGCCAGTCAGCCATTCCTGCGCGCGCCATGCCTGCGCGGTTGTAATGGTTGAACCCGGCGGTGCTCGACATGCCCGAGCCGATACCGACGATGATGGCATCGGCATCGTCGATAAGGCTTCGAAGCCTTATCGCTTCTCTTTCTAGGGATGGCATCGGGCGATCTCCTCGAAAAGCGGGGCCATATCGCCGTCAACGAGAATCGTCTCGCACGAGGCGTCGGGCGCCATGGCCTGGCTGTAATTGAACACGATGTAGGTGGCGTGCTCGCAGGCGTTCGCGATCTGGGCGAGCATGTGCTTTATGATGCCGTTGCGCAGTCCCACGCCAAGTTCGAGGATGGCGACCCTGCCATTGCGATGGGCTTGCACAAGGCGCGCGAGATCTTCGAGCTGTGCCATGGCGAGGGCATCTGGATGGGCGAGACGCTGCTCGTCAATCGACGTGCGCGTGCTCCCTTCCGTCTCGAGCACGCGGTTCTCGTTGAACCCTGCATGTGCGAAGTGCCCGTCAATATTGCACGTGATCACGTAGGTGTCAGCGTGCTCCGTAAGATGCCGCAGCTCGTTCATGAGCGGGCTGGGCTCATACTCGACATACTCCTTTTGATGGAACCGCTCGACCCATCGGCGTCGCACGTTTGCATCCGGAGAGGCGAGCCCCTGCAGTATGCAGCCGATGCCGTCGGTCTGAGCGAGGTCTCCGTACGTCTCTCGGAAATGCGCATCGGTGCAGAAGAGATTGAGCCCCTCCGCCATGTCGAGTCCGTTGCTGGCGCCGATGATGACAAGATCCGCCTCGGAAAGCGCCGTGCCTATGCGAACTGCTTTCGCCGTCTCCATGCGCTACCTCCCCAACGTCTTGCGCACGTCGGGGAGTACGTCGGCGATGTCGGCGCGAACGGCGAGCCCCGATTCTCGATCGCGCGGGGGAGAAACTGCGTCTTATTGTTTACGGCGATGTAGCTGCCTGCGGCAACTGCGCCGTGAGGGCCCAGAACGGCTCCTGGATAAACGCGGGTGTCATGCGGCCCACACCCAGCTCGAGGAAAAGGATCCTCTGCTGCGCGTGCGCGTCGAGCCAGTCGGACACCTTGCGGTACTGCTCCTCGTAGAGCTTGCCCTGCAGGAAGTTACCGTAGCCGCGAACCCAGGGGAACGCCTCTTCTCCGCAGTGCGGGCAGCGCGGCACGAGCTCTGTCGGAACCTCTAGGCCGTCTCCCATGGCCTCGATCATGCGGGAGACGGGCTCAGTCGCATCCCATACGTCATCGGTGCAGCAGCGGGAACATTGGAAAAAGCGGTGGTCGCCTTGGATTTCGGCCACCTTTTCCCAGGGGTAGATTTTCATGAACTGCGTGTCCTGGTTCGTGGTGAGCACGAAGAAGTCCTTTTTGGCAAGAATGGCGTCGAGGTCCTTGTAGGGCTCGCGTAGCGGGGCGTTGAGCGTGGTGTCGAGGAAGGTGGCGAGGTATCCCCAGCGCGCCTCGGCGGTGGGCCAGCGGTAGAACGACCCCTCGAAAGCGCCCTTGAAACCGTAGCGCTCGGCGAATTTGCCGAAATGCCTGCGGTAAGTCGCGTTGTCCTCGTAGTAGAAGTCGCCGCCGCCCGCCGCGGAGAGCCCGGAGGCCCCGCCTACCAGCACGCAATCGACTTCTTCGATCATACGGGCGAAGTCATCGATTTGCTGGTCGTAGGGCTCGGGCTCGCGGTCACTCAGCTCATAGGGCGTGCTGCCGTTGCGGTAGGCGGCCTGAAGGGAAAACGATCGGTTGGTGAGCTCGACAACGAGCTGCTCGTACAGAGTCACCGGATACCTTCTTTCAGCTATTATAAACAGGTGTCTATAAAAAGTATCCATGTCGATTTGCTAAAGAGCAATGAACGGCTTCGAGCTGCTGTCGATAAACGAGCGGCTGCTGGATATTGTTGAGCGCTGCAATTGGAGGGGCCATGGAATCGGGGAAGATCGATCGTCGCCGGCGCTATACGCTTTCGGTCATACGGGAGGCGTTCTTTTCGCTGCTGGCCGAGGTCGGTTTCGCGAAGATGACGGTGGCGGATATCTGCCGCCGCGCCGACATCAACCGCGGCACGTTTTATTTGCACTACGAGGACAAGTTCGCGCTGCTCGACGCACTTATCGACGAGGCCCTGGCGGCGGCGCCCCCACTCGAGGGAACGGAGGCGGGGGCCCTTTGCCAGCGCCCGCCGGCAAACGATGACTATTATCTGCTCTACTCGGATGACGACGCGTACGCCCGGGTGGCACAGCGCGTCGTCGAGCGCGGCGCTGAGCAGATGGTTCCTTCGATCATGGAGAAGACTGGCTTTCGCGCGAGGACGCCTATCTGCTCTTCGTCCACAACGTCCAGGGAAATCTCGCGGTCAACCGCCTGCTCGGTTGGAGGCGGGGACCCGAGTTCGCCCACGCCCAGGAGCTGCTCAACGCCTATTCCGAAGGGGGTCTGCGGACGGTATCGGCCCCTTGCAGATTAATCGCGAATTAGAACATGATGGCGTCGTCGGCCGTGAAGGCATCGAGGGATCCCTGCTTGACCTGAATGCAGACGTATGTGATCCCCGAGTCGGACGCGGCGCGGAACTGACGATGCGCAGCGGGGGAAATGCGCAGCCAGTCGCCGGCCGCAAGCTCGATATCCTCATCGTCGATCGTGACCGAGCCTGCGCCCTCGAGCACGCCATAGATCTCCTCGTTTTCCTTGTGTGCATGGACGAACGGAACGCCAGCGCCGGCGGGAAGACTGTTGATACTCACCTCTGCCCCGGTAAGCCCGAGCACCTCGTGCAGCTCAACGCGGCTCTCATTGCCGATGTGGGTCTTTGCATAATTAGCCATAATGGTTCCTCTCTTGGGGTTGATTTACCTTGCAGGCATCTCCTGCGTGAGATATATTCAACGCGAAAGCGCATGCAAATACGAGTACGCACATATTTGTAACTGCGTGCCTTTTTGTGAAACCGGTATGGTCAAGGAGGTTGGGTCTCCCATGATGGCGAAAGAGGAGCTTCCGGAGTGTCCGGTCGCAACGGCGGTAGCGCTCATTGGCGGCAAGTGGAAACTGCTCATTATTCGTAACTTACGCGTACGCCCTTGGCGTTTCAACGAGTTGCGCCGCAACCTGGAGGGAATCTCTCAGAAGGTGCTTACCGACAGCCTGCGGCAGATGGAGATGATGGGCTGGTCTTTCGCCATGACTATGGCGAGAATCCTCCCCGCGTTGAGTATGGCCTTACCGAGCTCGCCGCCAGATGATGCCCATCATGGACTCGCTGGCAGACTTCGGCGCTTATTACAAGACAATTGTTTCGTAGCGGACACATCGCTTGGGGGGCGGAGAACCGCTACGAGGGTGCTAACGAAAACCTGTCCCGAATCATCGTGCGCCTGCGGCATGAAGAAGGGAGATTCTTATGAAAATCGTTGTATTGAGCGGCAGCCCGCGTAAGGGCGCTAATACCGATACCATGGTCGAGGCGTTTGCCGAGACCGCGCGTGAGGGCGGCAATACGGTCGAGGTCGTCCGCGTTGCCAGCAAGAAGATCGCCGGCTGCTTGGGATGCCAGTACTGCTTCGCCCATGAGGGCGTCTGCGCGCAGAAGGATGACATGGCCAACGTGATTGAGTCGCTGAAAGGCGCCGATATGGTTGTCTTCGCTTCGCCTATCTACTGGTTTGATATCACCGCACAGGAGAAGGCTGTCATCGACCGCCTGTACGCCTTCGGTGCTACGGGCTTCCCGTTCACCAAGACGGCCCTTTTGCTCGATAGCCACAGCGAGGGCGTCTATGATGCGGCGATCGCTATGTACAAGTCAACCTGCGCGTACTGCAAGTGGGAGAACCAGGGCATTGTCACCATCAGCGGTATGACCGAGCGCGACAGCATGGCATCGTCGCCCAAGCTGGAAGAGGTGCGAGAGCTCGCTCGTAAGCTCGCCTAAGGGCTCGAAGAGCGCATGGCAATCAACACTAGTGGAAATGCTTGCTGTCCTTACCAAGAGGAATGCTGATTGCCATGCAACGATGCTCCAGCGGACAATTCCGGTGTGCTAAAACGCCTTCTCGTTCAAGAATTCCCTGAACGCGGGGATGTCGAAGCCGACGAGGCCGCGTCCACGTTCCCCGATGACGCCGTCCTCGAGGAGACGGCGTTTGTATTGACTTGCATAGTTGCTGGCGACGCCCATACGCTTGGCAATTTCTGAGACCCTGCTGGGGCCAGAATCGGGCAGAAGACTGTGAGTGAAAATCGGGAGTAGCGCTCCCGATTTTGACCAATTAACGTTTGTACGAGATAATAGACTCCATAACGGGAGGCGATTCTATGTACATCGAGCGCGAAATTGAACAGACGATAGATTCGATGCTGGGACAGGGAAAAGTTGTCCTGGTGACCGGAGCGCGCCAAGTTGGGAAGACGACGGTTCTCAAGCAACATCTAGGCGACCGATTCGACTATGTTTCGATGGAGAACCCGCGGGATTATCTTCTTGCAAAAGAGGATGCTGCCCTGTTTTTCGAGTCTCATGATCTGCCGATCATCATTGATGAGATTCAGCGAGTGCCTAAGCTTTTTTCTCCGGTGAAGTGGGTTGTCGATCAATCAGAGGAGAAGGGCCGAATCGTCCTCACGGGATCCCAGACATATCACCTTATGAAAGGGGTGAGCGAATCCTTGGCGGGGAGGATTAGAATTCTGGAAATGCCCTCTTTAAGCTTGCGAGAGCTCGTTGGTGGTTCCCAGGGCCCTCGTCCGTATATCCCCAAAAAGGTTTCCTTGGCCTCTAAGATGTCTTCGGGAAATATTTGGAACATCATCCATAGGGGTTCGATGCCCGAACTGCAAGACCCAGATATCGATTGGGACTCCTATTATTCCGACTACGTTGCCGCATATCTCGAACGCGATGTTCGCGATCTTGTAAACGTAAAGGATGAGGCGAAGTTCTACAGCTTTATGGTCGCGTGCGCAGCGAGAACGGGGCAACTGTTAAATGCCACCGATATTGGAAACACCGTTGACGTCGACCGTAAGACGGTGAAGGCTTGGCTCTCGGTTTTGCAGGCGTCGAACATCGTTCGGATTGTCGAGCCCTTTTGGCCTAATGTCGATAAGCGTCTGACCAAGACCCCTAAGATATTCTTTATGGATACAGGTCTTGTTTGTCATCTAACGAGGTGGATAACGCCGGAGCAATTGCGCAACGGGGCCGCGGCGGGGCATATATTTGAGACGTTCGTTGTCTCGGAAATTTTAAAGAGCTTTATGAACACGGGGAAGAGCCTTCGCGACGTATGGTTCTATCGAGACCAAAAGAAGCGCGAAATTGATTTGCTCATCCAAGAGGGCCATATTCTCCATCCCGTCGAGGTGAAGATGTCGGCCACGGTGGGCAAAGATGCGGTGAAGAATTTTTCCTGTCTCGAGGGCCTGACCGGCTATGAAATTGGGTTTGGACACGTTGTCTGCCAAACCCCGGATCCATACCTTATTACCAAGGATGTCCAAGCGATTCCCGTGTGGGGCATATGATATACGTTGCAACGAACGGGGCCCGGAGCGCGATATTGCTGCGCTCCGGCCCCGTTGGTTTGTGGCTTGGACCAGTTCGACTGCCGTCGTTCTAGTCAAACAGGCTCGGCATGTCGTTTTCCTTCATGAGGGCACCGGCAGAAGGCAGGCTCTGCGCGGTGAACTTCTCGGCGGAGACGCCGGCGCCAAGAATCTCCTCGGTCGTGCCCACGGTGGTGACCGAGCGGCCCTTCTTGGCCGTAAAGGCCTGGACGCCCTGCGTGTTGGTGGTCGTCTTGGTCTTGAGCAGCGACGTGTTGAAGTTCATCAGGCGGTAGTCGCTCGAGACCAGCGCGAGGTCGCGGTCCTCCTTGAGTACCTGCGCATACAGCAGCTTGCTGCCGCCATAGATGGCGTTCTTCAGGCGTTTGCGGTTGGTCTTGGTGACGTATCCGGAAAGTGCAACGCGCACCACGCGGCCGTTCTCAAAGACAAACAGCACGTCGGCCTTGTAGTCCTCGGGGTCGATGACCCAGATGACGCTCTCGTCGGGTTCCATCTCAAGATCGGTCGGAAGGTACGAGCCCAGCTGGCCGACTTGGTGTCCTCAAACGCCGCGACCTTGCACTTGTACACCTGGCTCTTGTTGGTAAAGACCAGCAGCTCGTGAGTGTTGGAGGACGGGAACTCGATAAAGGGTTTGTCGCCGTCCTTGTACTTGAGCGTGGTCGCCTTCTTGAGCACGCGGTCCGTCATCTTCTTAAGGTAGCCATCGTGCGAGAGCATGATGGTGACCGGGTACTCCTCGACCTCGGGCTCCAAGCTTACCTCGATAACCTCATGGGGCTCGATCCTACCCGTGCGGCGCGGCATCACGTACTTCTTGTTGACCGCAGCCAGCTCGTCGCTGATGACCTTCTTGATGTTCTCCTCACTGGAGAGGATCTCCTCAAGTTCGGCAATCTCGCCCTCAAGCTTGGCAATGTCCTTGGTGCGGTTGAGGATGTACTCCTCGTTGATGTTGCGGAGCTTAAGCTCGGCAACAAACTCGGCCTGGGTCTCGTCGATATCGAAACCCTTCATAAGGTTGGGCACGACCTCGGCTTCGAGCTTGGTGCCGCGGATGATGGCGATGGCCTTGTCGATATCGAGCAAGATCGCCTCGAGGCCGTGCAGCAGGTGCAGGCGCTCGGACTTTTTGCCCAGGTCATAGTTAATACGGCGACGCGTGGACTGGATGCGCCATGCAACCCACTCGTGCAAGATCTGGCGCACGCCCATAACGCGGGGATAGCCGTCGACCAGCACGTTGAAGTTGCACGAGAACGAATCCTGCAGCGTGGTTGAGCGATAGAGCTTGGCCATGAGCTTGTCGGGGTCGACACCGCGCTTAAGGTCGATGGCGATACGCAGGCCCGAAAGGTCGGTCTCGTCACGGATGTCGGCAATCTCCTTGACCTTGCCCTCCTTGGAGAGCTTGACGATGCGCTCGATGATGACATCGGTCTTGGTGGTGTAGGGAATCTCGTAGACCTCGATGATGCGCTCTTCGGGAATCCAGCGCCAGCGGGAGCGAATCTGGAAGCTGCCAAGGCCGGTCTCGATGATCTTCTCCATCTCCTCGCGGCGGTAGATGATCTCGCCGCCGGTCGAAAAGTCGGGCATGGGCATGTACTCGAGCAGGTCGCAGTCGGGATCCTTGAGGTAGTGCATCGTTGCGGTGCAGACTTCGTTGAGGTTGAAGCCGCAGATGTCAGAAGCCATGGCGACGCCGATGCCCTTGTTGGCCGAGACGAGGATATTGGGGAACGTGGTGGGCAGCAGGCGCGGCTCCTTCATGGCACCGTCGTAGCTGTCGACAAAGTCGACCGGATCCTTGTCGATGTCCTTGAAGATTTCGGCGCTGATGGGGGAGAGCTTAGCCTCGGTATAACGCGAGGCGGCGTAGCTCAGGTCGCCCGAATAGTACTTACCAAAGTTGCCTTTCGACTCCACGAAGGGGGCAAGCAGCGCCTCATTGCCGGTGGCCAGACGCACCATCGTCTCGTAGATCGCGGCGTCGCCGTGCGGGTTGAGCTTCATGGTCTGGCCCACGATGTTGGCGCTCTTCTGGCGCTCGCCCTTGAGCAGGCCCATCTTGTACATGGTGTAAAGCAGCTTGCGGTGCGAGGCTTAAAGCCGTCGATCTCGGGGAACGCACGCGAGACGTTGACGCTCATGGCGTAGGGCATGTAGTTGACCTCGAGCGTCTGCGTGATTGGCTGATCGGTGACCTCGGAGTGCAGGCCGATGACGTTCTCGGCGTTGACCTGCTTTTTCTTTGGCTGGTTCTTCGTCTTCTTCTTTGCCACGATTTCCTCTTGAACTTCTTATGGGCCGTCGTTATCGATGTGCTGCTATTGCAGGTCCAGCTGGTCCAGGTATTCCTTGCCGTGCTCGGAGATATGGCGCTTGCGGCCTGCCTCGTCGTTGCCCAGCAACAGGTTGAACATGGTTTCCATCTTGGTGACGTCCTCGGGCTCCACCTTGATCAGGCGACGCGTCTCGGGGTTCATGGTGGTGAGCCACATCATGTCCGGATCGTTCTCACCAAGACCCTTGGAGCGGTTGATCGAGCACTTCTGGTCGCCGATCTCCTTGAGGATGCCGTTCTTCTCGAGTTCGGTGTAGGCAAAGTAGGTCTTCTCTTTGCAGTTGATCTCGTAGAGCGGTGACTCGGCGATATACACGTAGCCCTCGTCGATAAGCGTGGGCACCAGGCGGTAGAGCATGGTGAGCACGAGCGTGCGGATGTGATAACCGTCGACGTCGGCGTCCGTACAGATGATGACCTTGTTCCAGTTGAGGTTGTCCAGGTCGAAGGCACCAAGGTTCTTGATGCGCTTGTCCTTGATCTCCACACCGCAGCCCAGCACGCGCATGAGGTCCATGATGATGTCGGACTTAAAGATGCGCGGGTAGTCCTCTTTCAGACAGTTGAGGATCTTGCCTCGGACGGGCATAACACCCTGGAACTCGGCATCGCGCGAGGTGCGGATGGCGCCTGCTGCCGAGTCGCCCTCTACGATGTAGATCTCGCGACGGCTCTTGTCCTTGGAGCGGCAGTCGATGAACTTCTGCACGCGGTTGGCCATGTCGGTCTTCTGCTGCAGATTGGTCTTGATGCTCTGGCGCGTCTTCTCGGCGTTCTCGCGCGAGCGCTTGTTGATGAGCACCTGCTCCATGATCTTGTTGGCGGCGTCTTTGTTCTCGATCAGATAGGTCGAGAGGCGCTCCTTAAAGAATGCCGTCATCGCCTGCTGGATAAAGCGGTTATTGATGGCCTTCTTAGTCTGGTTTTCGTAGGACGTCTGGGTGGAGAAGCAGTTGGTCACCAGCACCAGACAGTCCTGGACGTCCTGCCACTTAATGCCGCTCTCGTTTTTGTTGTACTTGCCCTGTTGCTTGATGTAGGCATCGATGGCGCTGGTCAGAGCGCTACGGGCGGCCTTTTCGGGCGAACCGCCGTTCTCGAGCCATGACGAGTTGTGGTAGTACTCCTGCATCATGAAGGTGCGCGAGAAGCACATGCACGCGGTGATCTTTACGTTGTAGTCGGGCAGGTCCTCGCGGTCGCGACCGCGGCGGTCGGCCTCGATAAAGAAGGGCTCGGTAAGGTAGTCGGTACCGACCTTCTCGAGCACGTAGTCCTCGATGCCCTTGGGGTAGCAGAAGTCCTCTTCGGAAAACTCGCCATCGTCGCCCTCAATGCGCAGGCGGAAGGTCACGTTGGCGTTGACCACGGCCTGACGGCGCATGGTCTCGCGATACCAGTCGTGAGGGATGCTAATCGAGGTAAAGACCTCAAGGTCGGGGCGCCACTTGATGGTGGTGCCGGTGCGGTCCTCGTCGCTGGGCTCAATCTCGAGTGCCTTCTTTTTGGCGCCGACGACTTTACCCTTCTTAAAGTGCAGGGAGTACTTGTTGCCGTCGCGCCAAACCGTGACGTCCATGTACTCGGATGCGTACTGGGTCGCGCACGAGCCCAGGCCGTTGGTGCCGAGCGAGAAGTCGTAGTCGCCGCCCTGGTTGTTGTTGTACTTGCCGCCGGCGTAGAGCTCGCAGAAGACGAGCTCCCAGTTAAAGCGCTTCTCGGAAGGGTTCCAGTCGAGCGGGCAGCCACGGCCGTTGTCCTCTACCTGAATGGAGCCATCGCGAAAGGCGGTAAGGGTGATGAGCTTGCCGTAGCCCTGGCGCGCCTCGTCAACGGCGTTGGACAGGATCTCGAAGGCGGCATGCGCGCAGCCGTCGAGCCCGTCAGAGCCAAAGATGACGGCGGGGCGCAGGCGTACGCGCTCCTCGTCCTTGAGCTGACGAATACTGTCGTTACCATAGTTTGCGGTGTTTTTTGCCATGCTCGCTCTCTCGATGCTCCTTTGCTGCGTTTAAGTCATATAGATAGTCAAGGTAGCATAGCCCAGCCCACAGACGATTCCACCCAACACGAAATCCATCGAACAATCGTTCGGAGTCGGGCACCTTTGGCTTCTGCGGTCATTCCCTGCGCGGTGTGGTGCTCGTGTTAAAACCGTGGCTTATCGGCTGGTAGAATTGCCGCATCAAGACTGCATGTTGTTTGAGGGGGCGCAATGACCGAGAAAGAGAAGATGGAGCGCGGTGAGTGGCATGATGCCAACTTTGACGAGGAGCTCCTGGCGCAACGCGCGAAGGCGGAGGCGCTCTGCTATGACTTTAATATGGCAAAACCTGGAAGCGACGCACAGCTCGATGCTTTGAAGTCCTTGCTCGATACCGATCTTCCCGGGGGACTGACGGTCCTTTCGCCTGCCTACTTTGACTACGGGAGCAAGACGACCTTTGGTGAGGGCTGTTTTGTAAACCATGGCTGCTACTTTATGGACGGCGGCTCTATCGCCTTTGGTGGCAACGTGTTTATCGGGCCGTTTTGCGGCTTCTACACCGCTTCGCACCCCCTAAAGGCAAAGGACCGCAACTTGGGTCTCGAGAAGGCTCTGCCCATCGTTGTCGGCGATAACTGCTGGTTTGGCGCGAACGTGTCAGTGCTGCAGGGAGTTACCATCGGCAGCGGTTGCGTAATTGCCGCGGGCAGCGTCGTGACGGAAGACCTTCCAGACAACGTGGTGGCGGCAGGCGTCCCCGCAGTCGTCAAGAAGACCATCGAACAATAACGAAGCCCTTAAACGATAGTGCCCCACTGTCCTCGGTGGAATGCGGGGCGAGGAAGCCGAGCTCGACTCCGCTGGCGACATCTAATGCGCAATGGGCTGGCTCTGGGTATTCAGAACCAGCCCATTTTGATGTTCGATGAGCCGAGTCGGCGCCTCTCACAAAGGTAACTAGGAGCTAGCGAGGCCTATCCGATTTGACCTCATTGGCGGTGTCTTTTTCGAGCGCCGTGCGGCGGGCGCTGTAGGCGACAAGGCCGGCACCAACTGCGGCGAGCGCTGCTGCGGCTGCGGTTAGGGGGACGTTGCTGTCGCCCGTGCCCGCAAGCGCGCCCGCTTTTCCGGAGCGCTTGTTATTGCCGTGGTCCTTGCCACTGCCGGAGCTGCTTCCGCCGGAGCCGCCGCCCTTGTCAGTACCGCCGCCACTCGAGCCACCATCGCCGTCTACTGTCATCGGGGCGTCGTGAAGTCCTGTCGTATCCGCGCTGTCGCATACGCCGACCTGCACTTCCGAGCGTTCGCATGCCGCGTCGGACACATGAAGCTCGTGCAGAACGGCACCCAGCGCCGAGTTTGCGTCCGGTCGGATCTCCTCGAGCGTTACGGGATCGAGCGCCACCAGATTACGCGCCTTCGCATACAGCGTGACGCGCTTGCCCACTTCGTCGCTCCAGCTCTCGGGGATGGCGAAGCTCATGCGGAACTGTGCCGTGCAACCCGGTGCCAGCACGGCGTTGCCGTTGTCGGCTACCAGCGGGTGCGTTGCAAAACGTGCGCCCAGCGTCTCGAGTGCGTACTTCGCGTGTGCCATGTCGTTGGCCGAAGCGTCCTCGGCAAGCTCCGGATCGTAGATCGATGCCATACGTGCGTTCACTCCGAATCCGATGGATGCGCTGGAGAACGGCTGGCTGGAGCCCTCTCGGTACAGATCGATTGTGCCGGCAGTCAGCAAAGTGTTGCCGTCGTTTCGCACCGTGACCATGAAGGATTCGCCTACTGCTCCGGGCACCACCGCGCCCGAGGTGGCGACCGCGCCCGTCGGAGTGGCACACGCCACCAAGGGCACTTCGATGCCGTGCAGCTCTGCCTCGCTCTTCTCCGCGCTCACAATGTGCGTGGCGAGCGCGGAGAGCATGCCTCCCGACGTCAAAAATGTCGTTATCTGATCGATGGGATGGTCCAGCTCGCACATCACGAACGGCTCCGTGAACAGATCGCCTGCCAAGGTGCTGGCGAAGATGCGGAAGTGCTTGCCCATCACTGCTACCGGGTTGCCTTCTTCGTCGTAGGTTTGCCCCACCTTGCCATCGGTGTTCTCTACATAGAGCGCGCACCTGCCGTTGTTGCTTATGCTAAACGATGCCGGGCCACAGCCTGCGGCACCCACGGGCTGCGTTGCAAATGCCGATGCGCCTCGCGTCCAAGTAATATGCTGCAGCTGCTCGTTGACGGTGGCCAAAAAGCCCGAATGTTGTGGCCACGGCACCGCATGGGGCACCGTGGCGTCTGGTGGCATAACGCCCCAGCCCGCAATGGACTGGCCGATCACGGCGTACGATGCGCAGCCGCAACCGTCTGCGGTCTCGTACGCAACGGGCACCACCATTTTGCCGTTGATATTCTCGGGCCCGCTCAGCTCGATACTCGACGGTGCCTGCGGAAAGCGAAGAACTTGGCGGAACGTCAGGCTGTCGCCCAAATCATCTGACCACAGGGTAAAGCATTCCAGCGCAACCTCGGCCTCGCTGCCGAGCGCCTTCTCTGCGGTGGTTCCGCGGCGGTGGAGGTAGGCACCCGACAGGCGTCCGTCGACCAGCGTCTTGCCTACCGTGATGCGCGGGCACTGCAGGCAATGGTAGCCATCCTCCTGCAGGCGGCCGCGCGAGATGCTGCGCCACGACGTGTGCGATATCACTCGAACTCCGTCGTTGCTTATGCGCAGGCGCACAACGGACAGTATGCCGGATGTGCTCGCCGTATCGAAAAGGGTGTTGTCGCCGGCGGGGCGCTCGCCCGAGACCAGCAGCACGTAGGCGTCCTGGTTTCCTCTTCCGTCCGTATATTCCACCACGTCGAAGTCGTAATCGAATATGCCGTCGCGCTCCACGTCGCCCTCGCCAAACCCAAGGGGAAAGTCCACGGGCGTGGGAGCGGACCACGTGCCGTTTGCCTTTGTGTGCACCACCAGGCGCGAGCGGCCATTGTCGCCGTAGCGCACCGAGGCGATACGGAACAGGCATTCTACGCCGGCAATCATCGTTAGCTTCATGTGGCTTCGCTGAGCACGCCGGAAAACAGCACGTTGTCGCTCGAGGGTTTTATGCCGCCACGCTCGTCCTCCGACACGCTGGCAGAATTGGCGTTCGGGTCCGCAACGGCGTTCGTTGACTGACCGATGTAGGTGTACTCATACATCGGTGCGGCATTTTCGTCGTTCTCCATCAGCGCATGGACGAAATGTTCGACCTGTCCCGTGTCGTCGCTCTCCGCGTTCGCCTCGAGCTCAATGCGCGTGACCGCTTGATCCCAATCACGTACGGTAGGCGCGATGTTTATCGCGGCGGCTGCAACCTCGGCGCGTGCGAGCAGCTCGGAATTGGTGACGATGGTGGCCGACGCGATAAACTGCGGCACACCACCTGCCTCGGTGTTGCCGGGCGTGCCGAAGCAGGCATCCAGCGTGTAAGGCGTATCTCCACCCAATGCCAGCTCAGAGCGTTGGAGCACATACTGGTCGCCATTGTTCACCGACATATTCCACGAATCGATGAGTGTGGGCCACGACCCCGACCAAGCCTTGGTGGTCCACTTGAACATTACGAACTGGAGTATCACATCGACATCGACGTCTGCACCTACGCGCAGCCGCGGAAGCTGGTGTCCATCTGCCTTCTCGTACCCAATGAACAGTGTGAGGGATGCGGCGCCACGCACAGCGGACGAAGCGACGCCTGCAATGCCGGCTCCAAAGGTGACGGCAAGTCCGATCTGGATGGTGAACGAGCCCGACGTGTTGGAATAGTCGAGCGAAATGTTCTTGAAAAACGCCGCGCCGCTGCCGTGCGTGTGGGCGCCCACGGCGAGCGCCAGTTTTGCCAGCACCCAGGGGTTGACGTTTAGGAAAAACGGCACCGGTCCTAGGGTAAACTGCTCGGTCCAATTGAGGTCGGTTCTTACCTGGAAGAGGGCCTTAATGTTGCCGTATGCGGGGTCGTTGTTGTCACCCCAGGTTTTGCCCACCCAATCGTAGGCGAGCGAGCCGTACAGCTGTGTGGCGATATCCATCGTGAACAGCGGCGTGCAATGGTGGCGAAGGAGCTTGGTGTTTCTTGGATCGGTGCCCGAACCGGCACTCATACTTTTGTACTGATTCCACTTCCCCTCCATTTCGTCGAGGTAGCGGTTTGCCTGCTTGGCGCCCGACTCGCGCGGTGACTTCTTCCAGTACTCCGGATCCGGATTGCCCGAATCGTTCATATAGCTGGCTGGTTTGTATCCTCCGCCAAACAGCACGTATCCAGCAAACGAGAAATCGAAGAGGATCGGAAATGTGGGCATCCAGCACGTGAACTTATTACCACCGATGCCGGGAAACGATGCGGGGAAATCAAACGGAGTGATCTCTTGGTCCATAGTGGTGGGGACGATAGTGGTCGATCCGGATTCCGCCTTTGCCGCCGGCGCGGTAACAACGGCCATGGGGGAGGAGAGCGTGTAGGTTTTGCCCTGGTAGTCGAGGACAAAGCGCAGCTTGCATCCTTCTTCCAGAAGGCTCGACGTTGCATCGAGGAACTTGTCTTCGAGTGTGAACGTCGCCAGATTATCCGCGCTCGATGCGCTGGCCTTGATCTGACCAATCTGCGTGACGGTTTCGGTTGAGCTGCCCGCAGCGGGCATCACTTTATTGATATGCAATGTTGCCTGCCCGCCCTGCGGCAGATGAGCCTGCACGGTAAATGCGTGCGTATCGGGCTGCTCGTTTGCCGTGTCGTCCTTCGGCAATGCCATGAACGTGGCTTCAGCGTACTGGATGTCCCATTCGTCGAATGTGAGCTGGCGGAAGTACGGCTCGCCGTCGGAAAGCGGACGCGTGGGCGCGGTTATGGCGGTGCCGCCCTGGATACGCGCAAGGGGAATCTCGACATCGCGGTAGCCCGCCATGCTAATGGAGATGCCGCCGTTAAAGTCGTACGCGTCAAGGAGCTTTGCCTCGTCTACGTAGCCTTCCGAAAGCGAGGCAATCTCAAAGATGGCGGTGCCTTCGTCATCGGTCGTGGCGGCGAGCTGCTCGCCTGCGGCGTAGCGCGACGTGAGCGTGACCTGCGCTCCCTTGATGGGCATATTCTTGTTGGCGACGTCGACCACGACCACACCAAACATGGTGCGCGAGAGAACGAGCACCCTGAAGGGGTCTTTTTCGTCGGCATAGGCCGCGGTGGGCGCGAACGGCAGCAGGAAGGCATTTTCGCTTCCCGGCACGCGAGGCAACATGATGCTCGCTAGTGAGGACGCTCCGGCAACAAGTAACGAACGGCGATCAAGCATCTTGGGCTCCCATCCCGCAAATATCGGTGGAAATAATCCAATTTTGCGAGAAGACGCTTCGTGGCGGTAGTGCCGTTCAAGGGTCAAAATGTCCAAATTGATCGAGCGAAGCGCCGGGTTCCGGAACGCGTTCGATGCGCTTGGCAGCCCGGTCGCTAACGCAACATGTGCGCGACCAGCTCGGCGCGTGTGCCGATGCCAAGCTTTGCGTATACGCCGGATAGGCGGTTTTTGACGGTGCCCGGCGATACTCCCATATGGCGTGCGATTTCAGCGTTGGTCCATCCGCGGCAGGCGAGCATGGCCATGGTGAACTCTGTGGTCGTTAAATCGTCGGCAACGTCCTCGCCCGAATCGGGGTTGTGGATGCGCCGCCAGCCGTAGCTGAAGCGGTACGTGATCTCGATGATGCGTGCGAAGTCGTCAGGGTATTGCGTTTTTAGGCATGCTCGATGAGCCCCTGCAAAAGGCCGTGGTGCTCGCCAATGAGCTCGATAAGGCCGTCGGGGCGCGCAATGTCCCAAGCGGCTCCAAAATGCGCTTTTGCGGCGTCGATGTCCTTGAGGCTCATGCATGCCATGGAAGCTGCCAGGTGCAGGAACAGTTCAGAGATGGGATAGCTTCCCTGTTTCATAATTAGGGCGTTTTCCGCCATGCCCAGGCTGCGGCCGTATTCGCCGCGCAGATACAAGGCGTGCGCCATCACGTAGCTGGCGAACAGTCGCAGGCCTCGGGTAGGTGCGCCGCAAGTGGATAAAACTCTTCGGCAGAATACGGGGAAGGCAAGTGCAGCAGGACGCTCGCGGCCGAGGCGAACAGGATATGCGTGGCGTGGACGGCGGGCGATTCCTCGTCGGCCGGCGTATCGAGGATGCCCGCAAGGCACCGGCGGGCGTCGGCGATACGGTTGAGCGACAGACTGGCGTATCCGCAGATAAAGCATGCGGAATAGCGCAGCGCGGGATCGGTGACGTCAAGATAGGGGTGCGCCGTCTTGGCGGCGAGTGCGGCCTGTCCGCGAAAGTACAGCGCTTCTGCCGTGGCGATGGCGCGTGAATCGGGGTCGGAAATGCCTGCAACCGCAGCGTCAATCTGCCCCGGCACAAAGGCGGTGCACATCAACGGCATGGGAACGCATGGGTAGCCATCGCAGTCCATCTTCCATCTCCCAACAGCTGGCAACACTAGCAGCAATTGTACTCTTGTTGCTCGGGACTGGAATTTGTGGGTATCGCCTACGATTGTGCCGAACGTATAAAGGAAGAGTCTATTGGCGATGCTCCCAAGGTGGCTACCGAAGTCTAGCTGACCTTGGGATATAGAAAAACTGCCGCCCCTGCAAAAAGCTCTGTCGCAGCGATGGGAAACGTATCTCGTTCTGCATATAATGAGGTCATATGACGGTGCGTCTGCATACGCGCGGCGCATTTCCATCGAACCGAGAAGGAGCTCTGCATGGATCCCAACAAGCGTCCCGACGACATGGTGCGTATCACCACTCCCGAACTTGCCCAGGTGTTCATCGATGAGCAGGTCGCTGCAATCCGCGAGCAGATCGGCGACAAGAAGGTCCTGCTGGCTCTTTCCGGCGGCGTCGACAGTTCGGTTGTCGCGGCCCTGCTCATCAAGGCCATCGGCAAGCAGCTCATTTGCGTGCATGTGAACCACGGCCTGATGCGCAAGGGTGAGAGCGAACAGGTCATCGACGTCTTCAAGAACCAGATGGACGCTAACCTGGTCTATGTGGACGCGACCGATCGCTTCCTGGATAAGCTCGTGGACGTCGAGGAGCCCGAGGCCAAGCGCAAGATCATCGGTGCCGAGTTTATCCGCGTGTTCGAGGAGGAGGCCCGCAAGGTTGGCGACGAGGTCAGTTTCCTCGCCCAGGGCACCATCTATCCCGACATTCTTGAGTCCCAAGACGGCGTGAAGGCTCACCACAACGTGGGCGGTCTGCCCGAGGATCTGCAGTTTGAGCTCTGCGAGCCCGTCAAACTGCTGTACAAGGACGAGGTCCGCGTCGTGGGTCGCGAGCTCGGCCTGCCCGAGAACATGGTCGAGCGCCAGCCGTTCCCCGGTCCCGGCCTGGGCGTCCGCTGCCTTGGTGCCATCACCCGCGACCGTCTTGAGGCGCTGCGCGAAGCCGACGCGATCGTGCGCGAGGAGATCGACAAGGCGGGTCTGACCATCTGGCAGTATTTTGCCGTCGTGCCCGACTTCCGCGCCACCGGCGTGCGCGAGGGCAAGCGCGCCTACGATTGGCCCTGTATCATCCGCTGCATCAACACCGTCGATGTCATGACCGCCGAGGTGCCTGAGCTCGACTGGGCGCTGCTCAAGCGCATTACCGCTCGCGTGACCGCCGAGGTCCCCGGTATTTGCCGCGTTTGCTACGACCTCACGCCGAAGCCCGTTGGCACGGTCGAGTGGGAGTAAGCTAACTCAGCTGGTAGGCGACGAGAACTAGCAGATGTGACAAAGGGACAGTCCCTTTGTCACATCCTCGATATTATGTGCGGGATGGTACGCCACGCGGCGTGCCATCCCGTTCGTTATTTTAATGAGCCGAGTGCGCGAGTGGGAAGAGTCACGAGCATGGTCGTTCCGCGCTCCGAGCTCTCTTCGACCTCGATGGAGCCGCCGTGGAGTGCGGCAATCTCCCAGACCAGTGCAAGCCCCAGCCCCACGCCGCCATATGCCCTGCTGCGCGATTTGTCAACGCGAAAGAAGGGCTGAAAGATGCTCGTCTGGTATTGCTCGGGAATGCCCGGTCCCTGGTCGCGCACGCGTAGCAGCACGCGGTCGCCTTCGGCGCAGGCGTTGATTTGCACGGTCGAGTTGGGCGCGCTATAGCGTATGGCGTTTTCGGTCAAGTTGAACAGCAACCGATAGATCAGCGTGTCGCTGCCGATCGTTTGCGCGTCGCCCTCACTTGTAAGCGTGATGTCTTTTTGCTCGGCAAGGGGTGCCAGGTCCGTGAGCACTTCTTCGATCATCGGCGCTAGGTCAATCACATCGTTGCAAGGGACACTGCGCAGCTCGCTCATCTCGAGCAGGGTCTTTGTCATGTGCGTCATTCGCTCGGTCTGCTCCTGCAGCAGCCCGAGCAGGCTCGCTGTATCGGCGTCGACGTCGGGGTGCTCGGCGCAAAACAGCTCAACCTGGGCCTGCATGAGCGCAAGCGGCGTGCGCAGTTCGTGCGCCGTATTGCCCGTAAACTGTCTTTGTGCGGAAAATCCCTCGTCAAGGCGGGTAATCATGTCGTTAAACGACGCGCTGCAGCGCCTGAGTTCAGAGGGCACGTCCTCGCTGATTTTTGTGTCGGCGAGGTTGTCGGGCCGCACGCTCTCGACTTGCGTCGCAAAGAAGCGCAACGGCCGCAGCGCATGTCCGCTCACAAAGTAGGCCAGCACGCCGCCGAGCAGCGTCACCGCCGCAGTTATATACCAGCTCGTCGCGCCAAACGATTCTTGGGCGTCGTTCACGACGATGGTCAGCGCGTCGTCGAGCTCTTTGTTTGTCGGGTCAAATGAGCTGGGCGAGGCCGCCTCCACCTTGCTGTGCGCCGATAGTTCATTGCCGATCGAGTCCATGTAGCGCATGCCGGAGTAGCCAACCAGGCAATTCATAAGTACGCAGGTTGAACATATCAGCAGTGCCGTCATCAACGTGATGCGCCACTGCAGCGACAGCCGCCTCATTTGCCGTCCTCCATAACGTAGCCTTCGCCGATTCGGTTGCGGATGGGGTCGTGCCCCAACGCGCCGCGCAGCTTTTTGCGCAGCGACGAGATGTGCACGCGGGTCGCGTTGCTAAAGCTGTTGACGCTGCTGTCCCATACATGCTCGATAAGCTCTTCCTGGCTCACCGGCCGCCCCTGGTTAAGCATCAGGTATTCCAAGATGCCGGTCTCCTTGCGCGTGAGGGATAGGGTCTCGCCGCCCACGGAGGCGAGGCGCGCCTTGGTGTCAAAGCTCAACAATCCACAGGTTAGAACAACGTCGCTTTGCGTAAAGCGCCTGAGCGTGAGGCTGCGTATACGTGCCGCCAGCTCGTCAAGATGGAACGGCTTGGTGAGGTAGTCGTTGGCGCCCGCATCGAGCCCCGCTACCTTGTCGGAGACCTCGCCACGTGCCGAGAGCACAAGCACCTTGGTCTCACAATCAGTTGTCCTGAGTTGCCTGAGCACGGTCATGCCGTCGACATGGGGGAGATTGAGGTCGAGCACGACAAGATCAAAGGTCTCGACATCGAGTAGATCGAGGGCCTGCTGCCCGTCGTAGCAGCAGTCGACGCTATAGGCCAAGTTGCGCAGGCTGCGTGCGATCGCATCGCACAGCGCCCGCTCGTCCTCGACGACCAAGATGCGCATAACGTTCTCCTTGCATAGTCATTCACGCTTAACACGGATTTTATAGTCGGTATGGTCCAATGGGTCGCGAAACGAAAGGAGTGGTCAGATTGTTCAAAGCGATTAAGCCTGTGGCGCAGGTGGCTTTGCTGATCGTTGGGGTAGCCATGGTTGGCTTTGGAATTATGCGCGGCGAGGCAGATGCCGTGCTGGCCAAGGCAATCAGGCTGTGCTTGGAGTGTATCGGAATTGGATAAAAGAAAAAACACTGCATCGCATCTTTTGGCGAGATTCCGCGGATTGATTCAGGCGGCGGCGACGCTTGCGACCAATATTCACCTGCCTAACTTTGCCAAGGGCGGTATCTACCAGGGAGCCGGCAAAGCCGTCTGCGTGCCGGGGCTTAACTGCTACTCGTGTCCAGCGGCCTCGGGTGCGTGCCCCATCGGGTCGTTTCAGTCGGTGGTGGGATCGTCTAAGTTCAGCTTTTCGTATTACGTCACCGGAACGCTCATTCTGATCGGCGTGCTACTGGGACGTTTTGTATGCGGCTTTTTGTGTCCGTTTGGATGGCTGCAAGAGCTTCTGCATAAGATTCCCAGCAAAAAGCTCTCCACGAAAAAGCTCAAGCCGCTCACGTACATCAAGTATGCCGTGCTACTGTTTGCCGTGGTGCTACTGCCCGTCTTGGTGGTTAACGATGTGGGTATGGGCGACCCGTTCTTTTGCAAGTACATCTGCCCGCAGGGTGTGCTCGAGGGCGCGATTCCGCTGTCCATCATGAATACGGGAATCCGCTCCGCGCTGGGAAAGCTCTTTTCCTGGAAGCTCGCGATCCTCATTGCGGTTGCGGTGCTGAGCGTGCTGTTCTACCGCCCCTTCTGCAAATGGATTTGCCCCCTCGGTGCGTTTTATGCGCTCATGAACAAGGTGTCGTTGCTGGGGATTCAGGTTGACCAGTGCAAATGCGTCTCGTGCGGTAAGTGCGCCAAAGTGTGCCAGATGGACGTGGACGTTACGCGTACGCCCAACCATGCCGAGTGCATTCGTTGCGGCAAATGCGTGGGCGCATGCCCCGTCGATGCCATTAGCTTTCGCTATGGGCTGGGTGTGACGGGCGACAAACCCGCGCAGCCCGCGCAAGCCTGCGAAAACAAATAGGTATCTATATAAGTTTCGATACAACGGAGGAACCATGAAACTGTCAAAAATTGCGGCCCTGCTGATGCTGCCCGTGCTGGCGCTGACTCTCGCGGCGTGCTCTGCCCCCAAGGGCGACGCGAAGGATGCTACGAGCGGCGATGCGCAGATTGCCGAGCTCATAGCGCAAAAGCCGTCAAGTGCCGAGGAGGCGGCCGAGCTGTATCAGCAGCTGCTGCAAAAGGAAAACGAGATCTTTGCGAGCGATAACGCCCTATGGGAAAAGGTGTTCCTTGCGGCCAACAAAGACACCCCCATGATTGAGGACGGCAAGAACTACGGTGACTTCTTGCTCGATACCATCGAGGGCGCCAAGGATCAGTTTGCGGCTGACGAGCTTAAGACGCTTAAGGCCGGCGCGCAGCAGGTCAAGGAGATCGAGGACAAGCTCATGGCGCTGGAGAAGGAGTTCCCCGGATGTGGCAGCACGCCCGGCGAGGGGGAGAGCGTTGATGCCTCGACCGCGGGTATGACCAACGGCGAGAGCGGGGAGACGAAGTTCCCCAGCTTTAAGGGCAAGGACTTGGACGGCAACGATGTAAACAGCGACGAGCTGTTCTCCAAGAACAAGGTCACCGTCATGAACTTCTGGTTTACCACCTGCAAGCCGTGCGTGGGAGAGCTGGGCGATCTGGAGAAGCTCAACAAGGAGCTTGCCGAGAAGGGCGGCCAGGTCGTGGGTGTTAATTCCTTTACGCTCGATGGCAACAAAGACGCGGTGGCCGATGCCAGGGACGTGCTTTCCAAGAAGGGCGTGACGTATAAAAACATCTGGTTTAAGTCGGACAGCGAGGCCGGAAAGTTCACCTCCAACCTGTACTCGTTCCCGACCACCTACGTGATCGACCAGAACGGTAACATTGTGGGAGAGCCGATCATGGGCGGCATCAACTCCGCTGAGCAGCGCGAGGCGCTCAACAAACTGATCGATCAGGCACTCGCGAAGAGCGAACAGTAAGTCCGTGGGACAGACAACTGAAGGGGAGTCGCTGGAAACAGCGACTCTTTTTTCTGCTTCGGGGTAGCATCATGGGTATACGTCGAAAGGGCACGCAGCTTCTCGTGCATTGCCTGAGCGGTGCGCGAAGCAACCAGGCTGTGAGTTTTCTTAAGCGTTCTGGGTATGGCAGTGTCAAGAATATCGGCGGCATAAGCGGCTACACGGGAAAGGTGGTGCGTTGGCTATGAAGGTGGTTATCGTTGGAGGCGTCGCGGGCGGCGCATCGGCGGCGGCACGTTTGCGCAGACTCGACGAGCAGGCCCAAATTGTCATCTTTGAGCGCACGGGTTTTGTATCGTATGCCAACTGTGGGCTTCCGTACTACATTGGCGGCGTGATAGAAGAAGAGAGCGCATTGACGCTGCAGTCTCCCAAGGGCTTTTGGGATCGCTTTCGCATTGCGGTCAAGACGAGTCACGAGGTGTTTGCCATCCATCCCGATTCGCATACGGTCGAGGTTCGCAATATGCTGACGGGCGAGGAATTTGTCGAGACGTATGACAAGCTCATCCTGTCGCCGGGTGCAAAGCCGATTCGCCCTGCGTTGCCGGGCATCGACTCGGATAAAATCTTTAGCCTACGCACCGTTGAGGACACGCTGCGTATTCACAGCTATGTTCGAGAGCGGCGACCGAGCAGTGCCGTCGTGATCGGCGGCGGCTTCATTGGCGTCGAGACGGCGGAGAATCTGTGTGAGCTGGGGCTCCAGGTGACCCTTCTACAGCGTCCCGTCCAGCTTATGAACAACCTGGATTACGACATGGCGACCCTTTTGCATACCGAGGTGCGTGAGCACGGTATCGATCTGCGCCTCAAGGCCGATGTGACAGGTTTTGAGGAAGTTGATGGCCGCGTTGTCACCCATGTTGCGGGCGATGACCCTATCGGAGCCGATATGGTGCTGCTTGCCATTGGCGTGGCACCTGAGAACCATCTGGCGCAAGAGGCGGGGCTCGAACTGGGCATCAAGGGGGCTATTGTGGTCAACGACCGCATGGAGACCTCTGCTGCCGACGTGTATGCCGTGGGCGATGCCGTGCAGGTCACGCATCAGGTGACCGGCGAGGACGCGGTCATTTCGCTCGCCGGCCCCGCCAACAAGCAGGGGCGTGTCGTCGCCGATGTCATAGCCGGCATGGACAGCTGCTACCTCGGATCGTTGGGCTCATCGGTTATCAAGGTATTCGACTTGACGGCGGCAAGCACGGGACTATCCGAAAAGGCAGCACACGCGGCGGGAATTGACTGCGACAGCGTGGTCCTGTCGCCCGGTTCGCATGCGGGTTGTTATCCGGGTGCAACGCCCATGACCATGAAGGTTGTCTTCGAGAAGCAGGGATTGCGCCTGCTGGGTGCGCAAATCGTGGGCATCGATGGTGTGGACAAGCGTATCGACGTTCTGGCGACTGCCATCCAGGCAGGCATGCACGGCGATAGGCTTAAGGATTTGGACCTAGCATACGCGCCGCCGTATTCATCGGCGAAGGATCCCGTCAATTTGGCGGGCTTTATGATCGAGAACCTCAATCGCGGCATACTGGCGCAGTGGCATTGGGAGGATGAGCCAACTTGCCACGCGATGGCAGCGTGCAGCTGCTCGATGTTCGTACGGAAGGGGAGTATGAGCGCGGGCATATCGATGGTTTCGTAAACATTCCCGTCGATGATCTGCGCAATCGCCTGGGCGAGCTCGACCGGGCCAAGCCGGTCTACGTGATTTGCCAGAGCGGCATTCGCAGCTACATTGCTTGCCGCATTTTGGCGCAGCATGGCTTTGAGTGCTTTAACTTCTCGGGCGGCTATCGCTTCTTTGCAGCCGTGACTGAGGCTCGCCACGGCAGCGCTAACGTTATGCCGTGCGGGCTCGAAAAGTAGCGCGCATTGGAATGTGACAAAGTGACAGCCTCTTTATCGCATCGGGGATGTTATATGCGGGATGGTGCGCCATGCGGCGTGCTGTCCCGTTCGTTTTTTGGCGCGGTTCGTTACACTCCTCACTGGTATCGGCCAAAAATGAGGATAGAGTAGGACAAACGCGCCGAACGTGAACGGCGGGGGAGCGGGCGAGCGCGCCCGCGCGAGAGAGGTTGCCGTCCATGCTGGATCTCAGAGTTATTTGCAAAAGGTACGTTACGCAGTCGTTTACGCAGGTAGCGCTCGACAGCGTAAGCCTGTCTTTTCGCGATAACGAGTTCGTAGCCATTCTGGGTCCCTCGGGTTCGGGTAAAACTACGATGCTCAACGTCATCGGTGGACTCGATCATTTCGATTCGGGCGATCTGCTGATCGACGGCATCTCGACCAAGGATTTCAACGACCGCGACTGGGATGCCTATCGCAATAATCGCATCGGCTTTGTGTTCCAGAGCTATAACCTCATTCCGCATCAGAGCATTTTGGAAAACGTGGAGTTGGCGCTTACGCTCACGGGCGTGGGGCATGCCGAGCGCCGCCAACGTGCGCGCAAGGCGCTCGAGGCAGTCGGTCTGGGCGAGCACGTTGACAAGCGCCCGAGCCAGCTTTCGGGCGGGCAGATGCAGCGCGTGGCCATTGCCCGCGCTCTGATCAATGACCCCGAGATTGTGCTGGCTGACGAGCCGACCGGCGCCTTGGACTCAACGACGTCCGTCCAGGTCATGGATTTGCTCAAGGACGTTGCGCGCGACCGTCTGGTCATCATGGTCACGCACAATCCCGAGCTGGCGTACAAGTACGCCACGCGCATTGTCAACCTGGCGGACGGCAAGGTCACCGACGATTCAGATCCCTTTGATGCTGCCGAGGCCGCGCGTCGCGAGGCCAAGCCCACGCGCAAAACCTCGATGAGCTTTGTGACGGCGCTGGGGCTTTCTGCCCGAAACCTCATGACCAAGAAGGGCCGCACGGTCATGACGGCCTTTGCGGGTTCGATTGGCATTATCGGCATTGCGGCAATCCTGGCGCTCTCCAACGGCGTAAACGACTACATCAAAAAGGTCGAGGAGGACACGCTCTCGAGCTACCCGCTCACGATTTCCAAACAAGACTACGACCTGTCGTCCATGATGGGCGGCCATGGGGCTACCGATGAGGAGGCGTCCAAGGGCGAGGGCTCGTCCGATGACGCTACCGGTGGCAAAGCTAAGGGAACCGACAAGATCCCTGTGGTCACAGCCGTAAAGGACATGTTCGCAAGTGTTAAATCTAACGATATGACAAGCTTTAAGGCATGGCTTGACGACGGCGGCGACGGTATCGACAAAGAGGTCAACGCTATCCAGTACGGCTACGGCGTGACGCCGGTTGTCTATCGTGCGGGCAAGGGCGATGAGAAACCTGTCCGGCTGGTGCCCAACGCTATGACCGAGGCCATGAGCGGAGGCGCGAGCTCGGCGGCAACGGTGAGCATGGATTCCATGGGGACCTCGGTCTTTAACGAGATGATTGACGACCAGAGCCTGCTCGACAGCCAGTACGATGTCGTTGCCGGCCATTGGCCTACGTCTGCCAACGAGGCCGTGATGGTGCTTTCGAGCCGCGGCACGGTGGGTGACTACACGCTCTATAGCATCGGCGCGCTGGATATCGATGAGCTCAACGACCTGGTTAACAGTGCCATGACGGCCGACGGCAAGGTCGAGACGCCCAAGGCCGGCACCGACTTTACCTACGACGATGCGCTGTCCACGACGTTTAAGGTGCTGTCGCCGTCCGATGCCTATCGCAAAAACGAAGAGACCGGCATGTGGACTGACATGTCTGGCGATGCCGACTTTATGGCGGCCAAGGTTGCCGACGGTATTGACGTGCGCATTGTGGGCGTGGTGCGACCCAACGAGGCGGCAAACGCGAGCGCATTGTCCCCGGGCATTGCCTATACGCATGCGCTGACTCGCCAGCTTATGGAGCGTGCTGCCGATTCGCAGATTGTGCAGGAGCAGCTTGCCTACCCCGAGACGGATGTCTTTACGGGCAAAACCTTCGACGAGCTGCAGGGCGAAGCCAAGCAGGGCGTGGATTTGGGCAGTATGTTCAGCGTAGACGAGGCGGCACTGAAGAGCGCGTTCTCTCTCGATTCGTCTGCGCTCTCGGGTGCGGCCGGCGGCATGGACCTTTCTAGCCTTGATTTGTCCGGGCTGGATATTGACCTTTCGGGTGTTGGGCGAGACATCGACTTCGGTGACATCATGGCCAAGGCGCCGGCCCCGGATTTCTCGGGCATCTTTGACGGTCTGGAGCTCACGCCCGAGCAAATGCAGCAGGTGGGAACGCTTGCCAATCAGCTGTTTGAGGGCTTTATGCAGTCCGATCAGTTTAAGGCGCTGTCGCCCGAAGATCTTAAGGATGCGTCAAAGCTTGCTGCCGCATTCTCGGCGTATCTTGAGAATGATGCCGCGGCCCAGCAATACCTGGCTCAGCTCAGGGCACTCGGCGGCGATGCCCTGGCCGAGCGTCTGCAGCAGGTGATGGGCGACTATGTGCAAAAGCAGCTGGCTCCGTATTTGCAGCAGTCTATGGATCAGGTGATGAAGGCGGTCAGCGAGCAGATTGCGACGACGGTATCAACCCAGCTCAAGGCGGGTGCGGCAGGCTCATGGACCAAATGGCGACGCAGATGTCTTCGAGTTTTGCCAACTTGGCGAGCGCCATGCGCGTGGATGCAAACGCCTTTGCTCGCGCTATCCACTTTAGCATGGACGCTGAGGACCTGAGTTCGCTCATGATGAGCTATGCCAAGGCGTCAAAGCTCACCTACGAAAACAATCTGGCCACGTTGGGCTATGCGGACGAGGCGGACCCCATCTCGGTCAAGATTTTCCCGCGCGACTTTGAGGCCAAGGAGCGCGTGCTCGATCACATCGATGCGTACAACAAGCAGGTCAAAGCCGCCGGCCATGATGAACAGGCGATCTCGTACACCGACTACATGGGTATCATCATGGGTTCGGTGACCGACATCGTGAACACCATCAGCTTGGTGCTCATCGCATTCGTGAGTATCAGTTTGGTGGTGAGCTCCATCATGATCGGCATCATCACCTACATCAGCGTGCTGGAGCGCAAAAAGGAGATTGGCATCCTGCGCGCGATTGGCGCGTCAAAGCGCAACGTGGCCAACGTATTTAATGCCGAGACCTTTATCGAAGGTCTCATTGCCGGCGTCTTTGCCATTGTCGTCGTGGTGGCTGTGAGCCTTCCGGTTAATGCCTGGGCGCTTGCGGCCAAGCAGATACCCAATCTGATGAGCCTGCCCGTGCAGGATGCGCTGGTGCTTATTGCAGTTTCGGTGCTGCTGACGGTCGTTGCCGGCCTGCTGCCGGCCTGCTGCCGGCCCGCAGCGCATCCAAGAAAGACCCTGTGGAAGCCCTACGCTCCGAATAATGTGACAAAGGGACAGTCCCTTTGTCACATTGGATGAAAAGGCGCGGGAAGGGGGTGGCCCCTTCCCGCGCCTTCTAGTTTGTTTTGCCCATCAGCGTAATACGGACGCTTGGATGGGTGTACTCGTCAAACTCGTCCTCGGGATCCGTATCAAACGAGTAATACGTTTTGATGAGGTCGTCACTCGTCCTGATAGAGATTCTCTCGTAGAGTGAGCCGTTCAAAAATGCCTGCCTAAACTCTTCGGGGAGTTTCTGCGGTGCCAAGAGCTCGGGGCTCACCGTCTTGACGTCAACGGTTTGAACGGCAGAGGAAAGCTCGTCAAGCTCGCGTTCGATGCGGGCAAGGTTATCCTCGAGGCTCGCGCTGGGGTCGACCTCTGCCGCGTAGCTCACTTCCTTGAGCGTCCCCTTGTTGTCAAAGTCCAGATACGTATAGGTCTTCTGGGTATCGGAGTCGCCTTCGTGCAGATAGCCGCGGACGTGATAGCCGTAATCTTGATATCGCTCGAAGGGGTCATCGGCGGACACGTACTCGCATGCGGGCTCTAGCGCCTTGCGGGCGATGGCGATCTGCTCGGCCGCGGCCACGGCGTTCTCTTGCATCTCGATGTTTCCCTGCGCCAGCTGCGGGATATAGGCACCGCACACGATTGCGAGGGGCAGCGCCACAAGTGCGATGATCCGCTTTTTTGCACGGGGGATGGGCACGCCACAGGCCTCTGCCATGGCCCTTGCGTTAGCGAAGCTCTCGGTAAGCACGTCAGCTGCAGTGGCGACGGCGCCTACGGCAGCGGCGACTTCTGCCGCGCCGCCCAGGTTGCGCGCGGTCTCGTTGTCACTGTTCTTGAGTAGACGCGCGGCGGCCTGCGTGCCAATAACGCCCGCGATTTGTGCCGAGCGGTCTTTCTCGGACTGCTCGACGGCGAGTCGGCGCTGCATTTCTTTCCACTGCTTGCCGCGCATGCCAAAGCGCGGCGCGAGCGCGCAATAGCAGAAGATGATGAGCTCGATGGCGGTGAGCACCAGGGCGGCCATCATGCCCGTCTCCTGGAAGCCTTCGTGATGGAAGACGATGTCGTCAATCATTTCGAAGGGAATGATCAAAAAAGGCAGCACAAACGCCATGGCAAGCGCCGCACCGGCAACCTTGGGACAGATGCAGTATCGCTGGATGCGCTTGCGTTCTTGTTCGGAAAGTGTAGCCATAGCTGGTCCTTGGTGTCGTGGCGGTCGTTGCGGCGCATGGGGCGCGGGGCGCATCAGTTTGAGCTAGCGCTGGATAAGAACATAGAGCAAGATGCTCATCGCGATGAGCAAGAAGCCTGCGATGTTAAACATCAGTGTGGCAAAGTTGCCCACGATGGGGCGTTCGACATAGCTTTTGTCTGGGTTGCCGGGGTTGTAGTACACGGTCATTTGGCTACCGAGGGGCCAAAGCTGCTCCGCGAGGGTGCCTAGGCTGGCGATGGGGCCTGTCTGCACGTGCAGCCAGCCCTTGGCGTCTTCGTGGGCGGTGGCTTGCGTGCGGATGGGGAGTCCCGACAAGCTTTTGGTCTTTATGCCACGGAATTGTTTTTTCGCGCGGTATTGCGTGCCGTCGACGGTGTATTCCAAAACGGGATTCATTCTGCCTTCACCCATAAAGCGATGGTCGATGACCGTCCCCATGGTCACGGCGGTACAGGCCTTGGCTTTCTTGCGGGCGGCGGCCTTCATGAGCATGCTCGCTCCGATAAACAGGATGCCGATGCCTCCAACCGAGATGAGCGCGAGCAGAGATATCTGCGAGGTGGTCACGGCGTTCTCCTTTGGCGCGATACCGTCATATGTGACTCAGTATAGAGAACCCCCGCCCTCGGTGGGCGTATTATGTGGCAAAGGGACAGTCCCTTTGTCACATTGATTTGAGAATGGATGTTGATGAATTTATCGCTGGCCCCTATGGAGGGGATTACCGGGCATGTATTCCGTCGCGTGCATGCGGAATGCTTCGGCGCGCTCGATTGTTATTACACGCCGTTTTTGCCGCCGCCGCGGGTGGGAAACCGCTTTGGCGGCAAGGCGTTTAAGGAGATCGATCCTGCCAATAACCAGGGACTTAATGTCGTTCCCCAGCTTATGTCCAAGAATGCGGACGAGTTTGTGTGGGCAGCACACGTGCTCGCCGACATGGGCTACCGCGAGGTCAATCTCAACCTTGGCTGCCCCTCGGGGACGGTTGTCGCGAAGGGCAAAGGGTCGGGCTTTCTGCGCAATCTCGATGAGCTCGAGGTGTTCCTGAGCGATGTGTGCGAGCGGTCGCCGTTGCCGGTGTCGGTAAAGACCAGGCTGGGGTTGGAGAGTGACGACGAATACGGGCGCGTGCTCGATTTGTACTGCCGCATGCCGTTGGCAGAGCTGATCGTGCACCCGCGTGTACAGAGGGATCGCTATACGGGTTCGCCGCGCAAAGCGTTTTACGGCGAGACGTTGGATCGCGCGCCATTCCCCGTGGCCTATAACGGCGACATCTTTGATCTTGAGGACATGGATGCGCTGGTGGAGGCCTATCCCGGCACGCGCCATGTAATGCTGGGACGCGGCTTGCTCGCGAACCCCGCGCTGGCTCGCATGGTTAAGGGTGGCCCTGCTGCCACGGCAGCCGAACTGCAGCGTTTCCATGATATGCTGTTTGCGGCCTATGCGGAAGAGATTGGCGGCAACGCGGTCTTTCGCATGAAGGAGTGGTGGTTCTACGCCAAATGCGCCTTCGCCGACCCCGCTACCGTTCACAAACTCGTACGCAAGACCAAAAAGGTCGACGAATACCGCGCCGCCGTCGAGCGTGTCTTTCGCGAGCAGCCACTTGCGCCCGTTGCCCGCTTTTGCGGCTAAATGATCCCTTGGGGACGGAGAAAAACGGGTCGCCTGTGCCGGACCCATGCAAAAAGCTGTACGCCAGCATCCAAGGATGTCGAAAAATATCGTTTTTGGATGCTGACGTACATGTTTGGTTCGGCAGGGGACTAGGCAATCATTGCATCGAGTGTAATGAGTTCCCTGAGTCGCTCCGTGCGTGTTTGCCCATGGCGCTTTGCTTTTGCGTCAAAGGCTTCAAGAACAGACTTACCCACACGTGCCGATAAAACAACGCTTGGTTCATCGGAAATCGGCGGCCTTCCCAACTTGACGGTGTGGCCCTTCGGCCACTCATCTTTTTCGTATGCCGCTGCGGCTTTTTCTAGCTCACCGGGAGCAAACCCCATCATCTTTTCGAGCTGTTTAGCGTCCATAGCGCCTCCTATCGATCGATTCCGATTTCCCTGAGCACCTTGCGCGTAGGAGGGACAAGGGCGTGGTAAATGATGTAACCATCCCGATCGGGGCAACATCGAGCGATGAGCTCCATGAGGCGGCTTCTCTTTTTGTATACAATTTTGTAGACAAAAATACAAGTAACTAGTCATTTAAGAACGTCCCCAACGACTGCCCACAAATAGCTGTACGTCAGCATCCAAAGATGTCGAAAAATATCGACTTTGGATGCTGACGTACATGTTTGTGCCGTATGGGTTTGTGCGTTGGGGCCGGCCGACCGCAATAGAACGCTAGAGCAGGTTCTTCTGTATCCACGCGATGATGTCGCCCGACTCGTAGAGTGGCGTGCCGTCAATGAACAGGCAGGGAACTTGGCGCTTTCCGCCGACGGCGATGAGCGTCTGCTCGGCATCGGAATCGGTCGAGATATTACGCTCGGGGATGGTCACGCCGTTATCGGCCAGGAAACGCTTGACCTTTATGCAATACGGGCAGCCGGTCATAACGTAGAGCGCGAGCTCGTGATCAGTAGCCATAGGTCTCCAATCGGTTGAGGTTTCGATTGAAATACCCAAAGCCGCCGCGGTCTATGCACGCGTCAACGACGACTCGATTGCCTGTACCAGAAACGCTGTGGCTCCGGTGCCGCAGGGGTTGTCGTAGTAGTCAACAAAGCGCTGGTCGGCAAGATAACCATTGGCGAGGCCCAGGTATGCTTCGTCCTGGGGCTCGTGTCCCCAGTTAAGGCCAATCCATCGGCGGTGCATTGCGACAAGCTTGCGGGCTTCGTTACTCTTTGGATCGCCGTCGCCCATGGCAATCGAGAGCTGGCCCAGAATAGCGCGTTCAAGTTCCTTCATGTCGTTCCATGTCTCGGGATCCATATCCAGCAGTGCTTCGTTTGCGGCGTCGATCGCCTCGTCGCCATAGCGCGCTCGCGCCTCGGCACCGTAGCGCTCCTCGTTTTCGTGCACGGAGCGCCAGCGCTCCAGTTGCGGCAGCACGGCGCCCATGAGCGAGACGGCTTCATCGAGCGACATGCCGGTGTTTTGTGCCAGACGCGGGGCACAATCCTCAATCATCGCCTCCATGGTGGTGTCATAGGTGTACTTGCCGTGGCCGTAGCACCACTTGCAGTAATGATCGGTCGTGGCGCCCGTGGCGTCGGTGCCGTAGTCGTCGGGCGTGAGTATCATGCCGCAGCTCTGGCAATAGTGCTCGGGCATTTCGAGCAGGTGCGACAGCGGCTCTCCGGTTACGGCGGCAATGAGCTTCATCATGTCAATGCCCGGGGTGACTTCGCCACGCTCCCAACGGCTGACGGCTTGGCGTGTGACGAAGAGCTTGGCGGCGAGCTGCTCCTGGGTAAGGTGATGGGCGCGACGGACGGCGATGAGCTTTTCTGCAAAGGCCATAATGGCTCCTTTCTGCTGCTTGTTGGCTTAAGCATACGCGGCAGCCGATGTCCTTCCAAGCAACCGTTGGTTGCATGCAGATGACGATGAGAGAGAATCGCAGCCTGCGCCCCGCGCGCCTGTGCCGTACAATGACCGGCATGGAACCTATTGCATACATACATACCGACCTGCCGCAGAAGTTTGGCATTCCGCGCAACAGTTTTTTTGGCGCCCCATCTGCAGGGACGCATCGTTTTTGAGCCGGAATTTGCCTCCAATGCAGCGGTTGAGGGCCTGGACTCCTTCTCTCACCTATGGCTGCTCTGGCGCTTCGAAAACGGCACGCCCGGCGGCACGGCTAAAGATATTGCCGTCGACGCTAAAACGCAGGACAGGTCCGGCACCAACGCCAAGTGGTCGAAGACCGTGCGTCCGCCGCGCTTGGGTGGAGCCGAGCGCGTGGGCGTATTTGCCACGCGTAGTCCGTTTCGCCCCAATCCCATCGGTCTCACCTGCGTCACGCTCGATCGTGTGGAGCTCACCGACGACGGCCCCATCATCCATGTGCTGGGAGCGGATCTGCGCGATGGCACGCCCATCTACGACATTAAGCCCTACATTCCGTTTGCGGACTGTCACCCGGATGCGACCGACGGCTGGATTGAGGATGCGCCGTGGCAAGAGCTCGACGTTGACTTCCCGCAAGCGCTGCAAGATATGGTCCCGCCCGCAAAGCTCCTCGGCTTGGTCGAGGCCCTTCGCCAGGACCCGCGCCGCGCGGGCAGCAAGCACGAGCCCAGCCGCGTCTACCATCTGGCTTACGCTGGGCTCGACATATCCTTTACGTTGATGGAACCAGGTTGACGGTAATCGCCGTCAACGACGCGCGGGACTAGCCGGCCATTCGCCGCGCCCGCCAAATTCAACGCCAAACCCCGTGCCAAAATCGCCCACGCTGGTGGACAATAACGCCTACCAAAACAATCCGCTTTGCACGGGAGTTCAGCATGAAATACGACTTTACTTCGCTTATCGACCGCCACGGCATGGACGCTATCGCCGTTGACTCCTGGGGCGAGATCCCCGGCATGGCTCCGAATGCTCCTGACGAGGGCTTCGACCGCATTCCCATGTGGGTGGCGGACATGAACTTTGCCACGGTGCCCACGGTCCAGGAGCACATCATTCAGCGCGCCCAGCATCCCATGTTTGGCTATTTCGATCCTCGCCCCGAGTACTTCGACCGCATCATCGAATGGCAGAGCCGCCGTAATAGCGTCGAGGGCCTGCTCCCGGAGCATATCGGCTACGAGAACGGCGTGCTGGGCGGCGTCGTGTCGACGCTGCGGGCGTATGTCCAGCCGGGCGATGCGGTGCTGGTCCACAGCCCGACCTACATCGGCTTTACCAAGTCCATCGAAGCCGCGGGCTATCGCATTGTCCACAGCCCGCTTAAGCTCGACGACCAGGGCGTGTGGCGCATGGACTTTGAGGACATGGAGCGCAAGCTCACCCAAAACCACGTCCATGCCGCGGTGTTCTGCTCGCCGCATAACCCCTGCGGCCGCGTATGGGAGCGCGATGAGATTGAGCGCGCCATGGACATCTATCGCCAGCACGATTGCGTGGTGATCTCGGACGAGATCTGGTCCGACATTATCTTGCCCGGCCACAAGCATATCCCGACGCAGTCGGTGAGCGAGGATGCCCGCATGCGCACGGTCGCCCTCTATGCGCCGAGCAAGACGTTTAACCTGGCTGGCCTGGTCGGAAGCTACCACATCATCTATAACGAGACGCTGCGCGACCGCGTGTGCGCCGTGTCCAATAAGACCCACTACAACGAGATGAATGTCCTTTCGATGCACGCGCTTATCGGCGCCTACCAGCCGCAGGGCTACGAGTGGCTCGATGAACTCAACGAGGTCATCGAGGGCAACATTGACTACTTCTGCGATTACGTGGACGAGCATTTTGAGGGCGTGTCCTATTCGCGCCCGCAGGGCACCTATATGGTGTTCCTGGACTGCACGGAGTGGTGCCGCGTGCATGGGCGCGATATTCAGTGGCTACTCGACGAGGGCGCGCGTGTGGGCGTGGGCTATCAGGACGGCCGTCCGTTCCACGGGGCTTGCCACATTCGCGTGAATCTAGCACTGCCGCTTTCGCGTGTAAGGGAGGCGTGCGACCGCCTGGACCGCTACGTTTTTAATGCACGGTAAGTGAGCGATGCATGTGGGGTTGTCTGCCAGATTGGCTGCAAGGCCCCGTATAGTAAAGCATCTGTAACCATTGAGCGCACGCGCGGTTTTATCTGCTAATATCTTTGCCCTTGAGTCTGTAAACAGGATCGTCTGGAGCTCGATGAAAAGACCTCGTCGCTCGGCCGCCATATCGTTGTTTGTTGCGCTTGCAGTGGTGAGCGCCTTTGTCGTGGCGATAGCTGGCTGTTCCGGGTCGAATGACGGGGCCTCGACGTCTGCATTAGAAAACCCGGTCGCCTCGCAGGTCAAAGACGGCAGCCTTAAGACGCTCAACGTCGGTAGCGATCTCTATCCGCCGTTTGTGTATAGCGACGAGTACGGCAATATTGTCGGCCTGGATGTCGAGATTTTGACCGAGGCTTTGGCCCGCATTGGTTACAAGCCAAAATACCAGCTGATCGACTGGGAAAAGAAGAAAGAACTGCTGGCGAGCGGCGAGCTCGACTGCGTCATGGGCAGCTTTAGTATGACGGGCCGCGAAAATGAATATCGCTGGGCCGGCCCGTACCTCGCGAGTCGACAGGTGGTTGCCGTCGATTCCGAAAGCGATATCTACACGCTCGCCGATCTTGAGGGTAGGGTCGTGGCGGTCCAGTCCACCACCAAGCCCGAATCGATTCTGCTCAATCACACCAATGAAAACGTTCCACAAATCAAGGAGCTCTACAGCTTTTCGGACCGCTCGTACTTGAACCCGGCGCTTGTCGAGGGCCTGGTCGACGCCATCGCCGCACACGAGTCCTCGCTGCTCACCTACGAAAAAGACTATGGCGTGACGTATCGCATTTTGTCTGAGCCGCTGCTAGAGGTTGGTTTGGGCACCGCTTTCGATATCAACGACACGCGCGGCATCGACGTTAAGCTCACCCATGCCTACCAAGAAATGCTTGCCGATGGCACCATGGAGCGCCTGGTGTCAAAGTATTTTGATGACCCCGCACCATTTTTGAATATGGAGGGCCTGTCGTGATCGATGCGCCCGACCACGCCGCTCAGGAGCGGGGCGATCGTTCGGCACGGGTATGGCTCCTTGTCACCCTGTTGGGGATAGCGCTCTCGGTTATTGCCGGCATGATGAGTTATGGCTACACGACCGGGCAGGCCGAGCAGCGTTTTGCCGACGTTGTCGATTACGTAGCGACGCAGAGCCTTTCCTACGATGCATTCAACAGCGCCTATGCGACCAAAAACCTGATTCGCGTCATGGAGATTGCCGGAGAGGTGGCGCGCGATATGGAGCGCGACGGCTCGGCGGACAATGCCATGCTGGAGCAATACGCTGACCAGTTAAACGTGAGTGCACTGATCGTGACGGACGCATCGGGCAATTTGGTGTCCGAGTCCTCGACGGACGACGTGGGCTACGAGTCGCTTGCTGCATATCTCAAAGAAGCGCCCGTGCTGGAGGTGGCAACCCATCCGCTTAAGTCCTATACCGCCCGTATTACGCTTGCGGATGATTCGGTTGCAGACATTGGCTGCGTGGCCCGGCCGGACGGTGAGGGCATCGTTGTCGCGGTGAGGCACCAGAGCGCCAAGGCGGTCGCGAGCAATACGCTCAAGTTGCAGAGCTTGCTCGATGGTTATGAGACCATCGATAGCGGCAATATCGTGATCGAAAACGACGGTAAGGTCGTTGCGACCAACGCTGTTGAGCCCGCCGTGTCAGGCGTGTTCGATTTGCCTGCGACGGATGCCATCGTTGTCAACGGCATTAAGGAGCGTTGCCTGGCTGGTAAGGTCAGATTGGTTAACGACAGCGGTGTGTGGTATCTGGCACATTTGGTAAAGCGCGCGATTTTTACGTGTACACCTATGCTCCCGCGCAGCGTTACTTTGAGGTTGTTGCCGCTGTTGTTGCCAGTGTGTTGGCACTCTACGGCGGTGTTATAGCCACTGTTGTGTTGGTGCGCCGCCGCGCCGAGAGCCAACGCTTTGCCGACCTGTTGCTGCAGGAGCGCGACTATGGCGACAAACTGGCAAAAGCGGCGCGCGAAGCTTCGTCTGCCAACTCTGCAAAGACGGAGTTCCTGCGTCGCATGAGTCACGACCTGCGCACGCCCATCAACGGCATTCGCGGTATGGTCGAGGTGGGCAATGCCAACGCGGACGACTTGCAAAAGCAGACCGAGTGCCGCTCAAAGATCTGGACGGCGTCGGGACTGTTGCTCGACCTTGCGAACGAGGCACTCGATATGAGCCGCTTGGAGAGCGGGCAGGTCGACCTGAATCTCGTGCCTACAGATATGGTGGCCCTCAACCGTGAGGTGTGCGATATTCTGGAGCGCCAAGCCGAGGAGCGCCTGGTGACAATTATCTGCGACCAACGGACTCTTGATCATCCCTATGCCCGGGTGAGCGTGACGCACCTCAAGCGCCTGTTGCTCAATATTGCCGGTAATGCCGTCAAGTACAACCGCCAGGGCGGCTATGTTCGCCTGACATGCCGCGAGGTGGAGCCGGTGGACGGTGTCCCCGTCTATGAATACACGATCGCCGATAACGGCATTGGCATGAGCGAGGAGTTTCAACAGCACCTCTACGAGCCGTTCAGCCGCGAGGAACAGCAGGTGGAAGGCGCTTCATCGGGAACTGGCCTGGGCGCGTCTATTGCCAAACAGTTGGTCGAGCTTATGGGCGGAACCATGAGCTTTACGAGCGCCTTGGGGCGGGGGACGACGTTTACCATTTGCCTGCCGTTTGAGAAGTGCAAGAGTTCCGAGATTCCCCAGGCAGTTCGCGTGGATGCAGGCGACAGCGACGTGATCCAGGGCCTGCGTGTTTTGCTCGTAGAGGATAACGACCTGAATGCCGAGATCGCACAGTTTACGCTCGACCGCGCCGGTGCCGTCGTGACACATGTCAAAGATGGCGAGTCTGCCGTCGAGACGTTTGCCGCGAGTGCGCTGCACGAGTACGACGTGGTATTGATGGACATCATGATGCCCGGCATCGATGGCCTTGAGGCCACGCGTCAGATTCGAGCGCTCGATCGCGAGGACGCCGCGACCACGCCGATTATCGCCGTGAGCGCCAATGCCTTTGCCGACGACCGTAGGCTTTCGCGCGAGGCGGGCATGAACGCGCATCTGAGCAAACCCGTGAGTTCTCAGGATCTCGTTGAGGCGCTTGCGCACATAGCTGCCGACGCTTCATAAACAAATAGCTCGGTTCCAATACTGGTTGGAACCGAGCCATTTTGCTATTTGCAGGACCTGTTTTTGGGCTTACTTTTCTTGAATCTGCTTGCCGCAAAGGTGCTCAATCGAAATCTCATAGAGTTGGACGCCCTTGATGTCTTTGGCGATTTCCTCCTCGACTTCTTCGGCGGAAGGGTAATACTTAAGCGCGAGCTGGCGGACTTTGTCCTCGATAAACGCGGGGGCCTCATCTACCAGACGGCAACGGCCAAAGACCACGGTACTCATAACGTAGGGAGCCCAGTCATCGTCCTTGTACCACTCGTTGCCGTAAACGGTAAAGCAGACTTTGTCATCACGCCTGAGTGAATCGACCTTGTGGCCAGCCTTGGCGCCATGGAAATAAATCTTGTCGTGCTCGGTGTCAAAGAAGTAGTTGACGGGAATGGCATACGGGTAGCCATCGTCGCCGTTGACGGCAAAGACGCCGCGCTTGCAGATAGCGAGCAACTCGCGCGCTTCCTCGTCAGTGATGGCGCGTTTCTTTCGGCGTAAGGGCCTAAACATCGTTGGCTTCCTTTCTAACTGTGCATGGTGGGTGGGCACAAACTATAGCGAAACAGTTCCGTTTTTCTTGATGCGGGCGAGGATGTTTTTGAGCTTGTTAAAGTCGAGCGGTTTGGGCAGATGGGCGTTCATGCCGGCATCGTGTGCCGCCTTGGCGTCCTCGGCAAAGGCATTGGCGGTGAGCGCGATGATGGGGATGTCGGCTGCATCGGCCTTCTCGCTCAGACGAATCGCGCGAGTTGCCTCGTAGCCATCCATACCCGGCATCATGATGTCCATCAGGATCGCATCGAAGCTGCCGGCGGGACGACTAGTGTATAGTTCGACCGCTTCTTTGCCGTCGGCGGCGCGAGTTACGACGATGCCTTCGCTTTCGAGCAGGGCCTGGGCAATTTCGGCATTGAGCTCGTTGTCTTCGGCCAAAAGAACGTTCATGCCGGCAAGCGAGCAGCTGATCGCCTGCTCGTCCGCACCTTCTCTTGCCTGAGGGTTCTTGTCGATATCGAGCGGAATCTGGACGTTGAACGTACTTCCCACGCCGACCTCGCTCGAAATCTCAATCGTGCCGCCCATCATGTCTATGAGCGATTTGACGATCGGCATGCCCATGCCAGTTCCCTGAAATTTACTGCGGGCATCGTTGCCCTCTTGGGCAAACGGTTCGTAGATGTGCTTAAGAAACTCGGGCGACATGCCGATGCCGGTGTCCGAGACGCTAAAGCAAAAGAGCACCTGGCTATCATCGATCGGTTTAATCTGCGATGCAAAAGCGACAGTTCCGCCATCTTTGTTGTACTTGATGCTGTTGTCGAGCAGGTTGATGATAATCTGACGTACATGAGTGGGGCTTCCCATTACATGTGGATTGCAGAGGGGATGTGCTCTTTGATCCTGCATCGTAATATTGCGATCGGAAGCGCGGAGCTTGCACAGAACAATTGCATCGTTGCAGAGATCTTCGAGGTTAAATGAGACATGCTCAAGCGTTAGCTTTCCATTTTCAATCCTGCCCATTTCTAGAATGTCGTTGATGAGTGAGAGCAGATGGTTGGCGGCGATTCGCGCCTTAGCTCGGTTTTTACGGGCGGCATCGACATCGTCTTCGTGCAATTCTTCAATTTCGATGAGCCCTAGAATGCCGTTGAGCGGCGTGCGGATGTCATGGCTCATGCGGGCGAGAAAGGCCGTTTTGGCCGCATTGGCGGCGAGTGCCTTGTTTTGCTCTACTCTGGCTCGCTGCAGGGCCCAGGTTAGAACCGCTACCCCAGTCAACAGTACACCGACGATGATGACGACAATCGAGCTACGATGACGATATATAAACCTGAATGCGTCTGATTCCTGTGCGCTATACGACGTAGAGGAATAATTGCTCGCAGAAAGCGATTCTCCGGCGTTGATGATGCCCTTGTTGACGATACTCAATAATTCGGGATTTCCGCGTCGCATAAGGCAAGAAAGTTCGGCCGTGCGTGAGAGTTCCTGTATCTCGTAGTCTCTGATATCGTAGCTATCTCGGATGGTTTCCAGCCGTGCGTTGGGAACAACGATGCAGCTTGATCTTCCGTCCTTAAGGGCAGAAAGCATGTCGTCTGCAGACGGATACTCGGTTACATTTGCATTTGGAAACATAGTTTTTAATTCGCTGCGGTTGACGATGGAAAACCCTGTGCAACAGATATTGCGGAGATCCTTGTTGAGATCGCTGGTGGCGTGGATGGCGGTAAGAGAGATCGTTCCCATCGAAATCGATTGAACGGTTCCCATTTGCTCGGCAAGCCAGTAGTCGCGAAATGCCGGTAGGGCGATGTCGATATTTCCCTTTGAGAGCGCTTCCGTCATTTGCTGGTTGCTTGAAAAAGCGCGCGTGTGTACGGTAATGCCAAATTTGTCGTGGAGCGTCGTAACGAGTGAGACGAGTGACCCTTCCATTTCTCCGTTTGCATCTTGGTTGCAGAAGGGGAGATTGTTGTTGAGATAACCAAGTGTAAGCGTGTTGTTATTGGCCTTGAGCCACGACCGTTCGGAGTTGGTAAGTGATGCGGATCCGCTATTTTGCGCCGAGTAGTTGGATTTGACTTCGTCGTTGTAGCGCGGGTTGGTGCGGTTGATTGCCGCCATGGCCGAGTTGATGTCGTTCATCAGATCGGGGCGGCTTTTGGGAACGGCAAAATAGTAGTCGCTCGAGCCTACGTAGAACATGGGCGACGCATCGGGCGACGAAATGGTGTCGTTCATGATGACAGCGTCGACCTCGCCGTCTGAAAGTGCCGCAAAGAGGCTCCGCCGGTGTCGATTTCTTTATAGGTACAGGTGACGCCTTCGTTGGCGAGCCACTGCTGGCCGACGAAGGTTTGCATAACGCCAGAGTTGCAGCCGATGGTGAGGCCTTGGAGTGCCTGGGGGTCACCCTTGGCCAGATCGTCGCGATCGGGCTTGGCGTAGATGTAGTAGCGCTCGGTGCCCTCGGGGTTTGAGGAAAAGAGTAACTTTTGCTCGCGTTCTACTGAATGCGAGATGTTGGGCATGAGGTCGATTTCGCCCTTCTCGAGCATGTCCATGAGCTCGGTGAAGGTGCCGGACACGTATTCGTACTGCCAGCCAGGGGTGTAGTACGAGAGGGTCTGGAGGTACTCGTAACCCCATCCCGAGAGGCGCTCGCCCGGTGTGCCTTCCTGGAACCCCTCGTTGTTGACAAGCCAGCCGACGCGGACCGTCTTGACCTGCTGGTCGGAGTCGGCGGCAAAGGCCGGGGTGGGCATGACGGCGCTCAGTAGTGTGAGCGCAGCAAGCGCGACGGCTAGGGTGCGATATAGAGCTAAGCGAAGGACGGCGGAAGGTTTCACAGACAATCCTATCGAGTTGAGATAATACCGCATAAGGATACCAGCTCAGCCACCCTAACACCCGGCAGATGGGTAGTCATTGGGGACGTTCTTAAACGACTAGTCGCTGGGGACACTCTTTGCCGGAGTTGGCACTTAGGGACGTTCCCAATCTGTTTGACACAAAAGGAACGTCCCCAAGTGCCGGATGTGCGACAATACCGAGCAACGTGATGGGGCGTCTGGAAAAGGGGTCGCGATGAACAAGTTGAGGACGCTTGCCGACGTGTTGCGCCAGGCTGGCTTTGCGCGCATCACCGGCCTGTTCCTTATCTTCTACCTGCTGTGCTCGACGGCCGTCTGGCTGTCCGACCCTGCGACCCTTACGTTTGGCGATGGCCTCTGGTTTAGCTTTGAGACCGTATCGACGATCGGCTTTGGCGATATCCCGGCCGAAACGCCGGTTGCCGCGCTATCACCGTCGTTTTGAGCGTCATCAGCATCTTCTACATCGCCATGCTCACGGGCGTGGCGGTGAACTACTGCAATACGCTCATCAAGATGCGCCAAAAGGACACCATGGCGCGCTTTATGGACGATCTCGAGCACCTGGAAGAGCTCGATCGCGATGAGCTCGCCGACCTGTCGCGCCGCGTGCGCGAATATCGCCGACGCCAACGCTAGGGCGGGCGCCGCGCGTCACGATGAGGGGGACAAAAATATGAATATTACGGTATACCTGGGCGCCAGCGTCGGTAACGACCCGGCGTTTCTGCCTGCGGTGCGGCAGCTCGGCACATGGATTGGCTCCAACGGCCACGCGCTGGTATACGGCGGGTCCAAGTCGGGACTGATGGGCGCGCTCGCCGATAGCGTGCTCGATGCCGGCGGGCGCGTGACCGGTGTTGAGCCGAGCTTTTTTATCGAGGCCGAGTTTCAGCACGATGGTATCGATGACCTGATCGTGACGAGCGACATGGCCGAGCGTAAGGCCAAGATGATCGAGCTCGGCGATGCGTTCGTCGCCTTTCCGGGCGGTACGGGCACGCTCGAGGAGATTGCCGAGGTCATGTCGGCCGTGTCGTTGGGACATCTGAGCGCACCGTGCATCCTGTACAACCTGAACGGTTACTACAACGACCTTAGGTCGTTGCTCGAGCACATGATCGATAAAGGCCTATCGAGCTCGCAGCGTCAGGCCGGCATCTACTTTGCCGACGACCTGCACCAAATTGCATCGATTATCGACAACTAGGCCTTGGGGCCATCGCGTGTGCGGCGCCCAACGGTGCCGTTTGAGGCGTAGATGGTTGGCCCGTCCGCGCTGTGCCCGTCCTACAATAAAACGTATCTTTGTCGATTTAGACCACGGGAGGTCCCGATGGACAACCTTGCAAAACCCAAAAACCGTGCGCTGTTTTTAGTTAGCGTGGCCGTGACCGGTGCGTTTGCAGGCGCCGCGGTCTGGCTGTTCTTTTTTGCGATGGAGCACGGTATCGACTATCTATGGACCGAGATCCCGCATATGCTGGGCGTCGCTTCGCCCGAGCTTGCCAGCGGCCCGTTCGGCTTTTTGCCGTACCCGTTTTTCGTCTGCCTGCTGGGCGGCCTGCTGATCGGTCTGTACGAAAAGCTTACGGGCACCAAGACCGATGACCTCAACCAAGTGATGGCTAAGGTTAAGCAAGACGGGTGCTACCCGTACGACAACCTTGGCAAGCTTTCGCTTGCGGCATTGCTGCCGCTGCTGTTTGGCGGAAGCATTGGACCGGAGGCCGGCCTGACCGGCGTTATCGCAGGTCTGTGCAGCTGGGTCGGCGACCGCATGCGTCGCTTTGGCGCCGAGTTTAGGCAGCTCACACTGCTGGGTACTCAGGCTGCCCTGACGGCGCTCTTCACCGCGCCCGTGTTTGGCTTTGTGGCGCCGCTCGCCGGTAGCGCCGACGGCCAGGGCGCTAATGACGATGAGTCCGCGTCCGATGAGATCACGATCAAGCTTCCCAAGGCGCAAAAGACCGTGGTCTACGGCATTGCGATTGCCGGCGGTCTGGGTACTACTGCTGCTTGGCCAGCTTGTGGGCGGCGGCATGGGCATGCCCAGGTTCGAGGCCGCCGAGGTGGGCAACCTGGAGCTTACCTGGCTCATTCCTCTGTCGCTGATCGGAACAATCTGCGGCTGGCTGTACTTTGTCTCTGAGCATGCAAGCGAGGCACTGTCCCATGCCATAGGGGGGCGCCTGTCGTCAAGGCCATGCTAGCCGGTCTGGCGCTCGCCATCTGTGGCACGGTCCTGCCCTACACTATGTTTGCCGGCGAGACCCAAGCCGACGTGCTCATGGAGACCTATCTGACCATTCCCGCCGGCGTGCTTATCGCGACCGGTCTGGTCAAGGCCATGCTGACGCCCGCCCTCATCAACCTCGGTTGGCGCGGCGGTCACTTCTTCCCGGTTATCTTTTCGGGCGTGAGCCTGGGCTACGGCCTTGCCATCCTTACCGGCGCCAATCCGGTCTTTTGCGTCGCCGTCTGCACGGCATCGACGATGGGTGCGGTCATGCGTCAGCCGGTCATGGTCGTGGGCCTGCTGCTCATGTGTTTCCCGCTCAAGGTATCGTCTGCATGATCATCGCCGCCGTCATTGCGGCAGGCATTCCGCTGCCCAAGCCGCTGCGCAAGTAGCACAGTGGCGCACGGTCAATACAAACATCTCAAGCCCGGTGTGAGGGTGTTCAAGTTGAGCTTGTGCCCCTTGACGGGTCGTTACTTCCAAAATGCTGCTGTAACCCACGACACGGGTTGAGCGCCTTCCCAAAACAGACCGCGCCAGACCTACGGTGCATGCCCGATGATGCCGCGCTTGCCTACAGGTCGCGCGTTCGATAGACCTTGGTGCTGATAGCGCAGCTCAGTCCAAATAGTACGAGGGCCAGTGCGGCAATTCCTGCGCATAGGCAGCCGAGGACGGCGGGATCGGGATTTGCCCCGGCAATCGACATGAGCCAGTTGCTGATGGGGTTGGAGGAGCTCAGCGTGGCCATGACAAGGCATCCGAGCAGGGCAAACAGACCAACGGACAGGCGCAGCGCCTCCATGTGTCCAAAACGAAAGAACAGCGGCTGCGCCAAAAACACCATCATGAGGGAGATGAGCATCGAGGCTGCCGAGGCGGCTGCGATCTCAAAGACGGCCTGTCCCGTCGGAGGGATGCCTGCATTATTGAAGAGTGGGATGGTGACGATGTTCAACAGTGCAGCCGCACATGCCATGATGGCCGAGAAAGCAACGATACACAGGTAGCGTGCGCAGATGATGTCTTTGCGCGAGAAGGGCAGCGTTGCCCGATAACGCTCCCAACCGTTTTGATTGTCGAAGCCGGCCAGCGAGCTCATGACCATGATGGGTGACATGGCACTGACCGCGCAGGCGCCGGCGCTCATGCCGGAATCGCCATCCGACGCGTTGGCGAGCGTCAGCACGACGAAGATGAACAAGCCGACGCCCGCAATGCTCGGGACAAGCGTGCGAACGATGGCGAGCTCGGACATAAAGGCGCGTTTCATTTCGAAGCCCCTTTCAGCATGAGGCGAAGATAATCATCAATGGTTGCCCGGTCGCAGGGAATCTCGGGGAAAGCCTCGAGCGTATCGCGACGGTTGGGCACGAGCACGTCCACGCTATAGGCGTGGCGGGCGGCACGGGCGCCTTCGACGCAAGCCATGAGCTCTGCGGCCTGTGCTTGCGTGCAGTGGGCGATGCCGGCGCGGTCGGTAATGTCCTCGCGTGGTAGGTCAAATACAATCGAGCCATTATCGATGCAGATGACGCGGTCGGCGGTACGATCGAGGTCGGACGTAATGTGGCTCGAGAGCAGTACGCTGCGCTGGCCGTCGGAAACAAAGGCGAGCAGCTCATCGAGTAGTTCCTCGCGCGCCATGGGATCGAGGCCCGCGGTGGCTTCGTCCAAAACGAGCAGCTTGGCATTGTGGCTGAGCGCACAGGCGAGCTGCAGCTTCATGCCCATGCCGCGGGAGAGGTCTTTGACCTTGGTTTTGGGATCAAGGCCAAATCGGTCGATAAATCTGGCGAATGTTTCGCGACTCCATGTGGGGTACGCCGGGCCTACGAGCGTCTCGATCTGGCCCACCTTGAGCGTGGAGGGGAAAGGGCACGTGTCCAGGACAAGACCGACGCGGGAGCGCAGGTGGCGCTGTGCCTCGCCGGGCGCATTGGCATCGCAGCGCTGGCCAAGCAGCTGCACCTCGCCGGCATCGAGCTTTATGAGCCCGAGCGCGGCGCGAATGGTCGTTGTCTTGCCGGCGCCGTTTGCGCCCACAAAGCCGACAATCTGGCCGGGCTCCACGGTGAGTGTGACATCGCGTAGCGAAAAGCGGTCGCTTACGCGGCGTGAAACGCCTTTGAGTTCTAGCAAGTTTTGCATGGTATAGCCTTTCTTGCAGATGGCTACTGCATGGTTTCGGGAGCTACAAGGTCGAGCATCTCGTGCAATTTGTCGCGCGTGACGCCCAGGGTTTCGGCCTGCGTAGCGGCCTGCGCAAGCAACTCTTCGATATGGCAGAGCTGCTTTTCGCGCAAGAGTTCCTGGTTGCCCTCGGCGACAAAGCAGCCCTTGCCCTGCACGGTGCAGATAAAGCCGAGCTGCTCCAGGTCGGCATAAGCACGCTTGGTGGTAATGACGCTCACACCGAGGTCGCTCGCGAGCGCACGGATGCTGGGTAGTTTGGCTCCCGCGGCGAGTGCGCCCGAAAGGATCTGTGCTTTGACCTGCGAGGAGATCTGCTCGTAGATGGGCTTGTCGCTCGAGTTGGATAGGATGATGTCCACAGCGGCTCCTTAGCTGTTGGGCTACACGTGTATATAACCGGTAAGCACAGTATATATACACTATGCACAGTTGTGCAAGAGGAAATGTAGGCTCGCCTGGCCCTTCGTTCGTTTGTCTCGATCTGTAACATCTGGAGCCGATTTTGGCAGCTAGATGTTACAGATTGAGACAGACCCGACCTTCCTGCTCGTTCATCTCAATCTGTAACACTAGGGCCCGTTTTTGGTGGCTAGATGTTACAGATTGAGACATTGGTCGCCCGCCTGCGCGTTTATCTCAATCTGTAACAGGTGGAGGCTCAAAACCCGTTTTCCTGTTACAGATTGAGACGGCGTCGATCTTCCCAGCCGTTTATCTCGATCTGTAACATCTGGAGTCGATTTTGATGGCTAGATGTTACAAATCGAGACAGTCCTTAAGACGGCTGTCCGGTGCACAGCGAGCTTGGCTGATGAATTTGTCCTGATAGGTGCCCTATGGCGGGATTTCGCGGCTACAATAGGGCGGTTACAACGACGTAATGCACTCAATGCAAGAAAGGATCCGCATGGCAAGCCTGTCGGATGAAATCTCGTCGCGCCGCACGTTCGCGATCATCAGCCACCCGGACGCCGGTAAGACCACGCTTACCGAGAAGCTGCTGCTCTATACCGGCAGCATCCAGACTGCCGGCTCGGTCAAGGGCAAGAGCTCGGCCAAGCATGCCGTCTCGGACTGGATGGACATCGAGAAGGAGCGCGGTATTTCCGTTACCTCCTCGGTGCTGCAGTTCACCTACAACGGCGCCTGCGTCAACATCCTCGATACCCCCGGCCACCAGGACTTCTCGGAGGATACCTACCGTACCCTTATGGCCGCCGACGCCGCAGTCATGGTCATCGACGGCGCTAAGGGCGTCGAGGCCCAGACCAAAAAGCTCTTTAAGGTCTGTACGCTGCGCCATATTCCCATCTTTACCTTTGTGAACAAACTCGACCACGAGGCTCGCGATCCGTTTGAGCTCATGGAAGAGATCGAGAACGTCCTGGGTATCAATACGTATCCCATGAACTGGCCGATCGGCAGCGGGCGCAACTTCCGCGGCGTGTTCGATCGTCAGACCCGTCGCGTCATTGCCTTTGAGGGCGACGGCCACGCCAACGCCACCAAGAAGGTCGCCGAGGTCGAGGCCGAGCTGGGCGATCCGGCCATGGACGAGCTTATTGGCGAGGAGAACCACAAGAACCTGATGGACGACATCGAGCTGCTCGATGGCGCCGGTGACGAGCTCGACCTGGATGCCGTGGCCTGCGGCAAGCTGAGCCCGGCGTTCTTTGGCTCGGCGCTCACCAACTTTGGTGTGGAGCCCTTCCTTAAAGAGTTCCTGCGTCTGGCCCCGACGCCGCGCGCCTATACCGATACACTCACCAGCGAGCCGGTCGCGCCCGCCGAGAACGACTTTAGCGGCTTCGTGTTTAAGATCCAGGCCAACATGGACAAGAACCATCGCGACCGCATTGCCTTTGTGCGCATTTGCTCGGGCAAGTTCGAGCGCGGCATGGATGCCTTCCATGTGCAGGCAACCGCAAGCTCAAGCTGGCTACGGGCACCTCGATGATGGCCGACGATCGCGCCATCGTGGACGAGGCGTACGCCGGCGACATCGTGGGCCTGTTCGATCCCGGTATCTTTAGCATCGGCGACACCGTGTGCTCCGGCAAGCGCCACGTGCAGTATCCGCAGATCCCGACGTTTGCCCCCGAGATGTTTGCCCGCATTACGCAGGTCGACACGCTCAAGCGCAAGCAGTTTGTGAAGGGTATGGAGGAGCTTGCCCAGGAGGGTGCCATCCAGATCTTCCGCGAGCTGGGTGCCGGCATGGAGAGCGTCATCGTGGGCGTGGTCGGCGTGCTGCAGTTTGAGGTACTCGAGCGCCGTCTTAAGGCCGAGTACCGTGTTGAGGTTCGTCGCCAGCCGCTGCCCTATACGGACATCCGCTGGATCCAAAACGACCCCGACACCATCGACATCCCGGGCCTTTCGCTCACGCGCGATACCCTGCGCGTCGAGGACATGCGCGGCGGTAAGCTGCTGCTGTTCACGAGCCCGTGGAACGTGGACTGGGCAACCGACCACAACCCCGACCTTATCCTGTCGGAGTTTGGCAACGTAGCGTTTTAGCGCATCGGCGCGGTGGACCTGCGGGGCTGCCGCGCCGGTTGCTTGCCTGATGCCGTGTGAGCGGCTATCATACCCACCGTCGTCTCAAGACCGGGGCGTCCGAGCAGTTCGGGTCCGATATCCTGCTCGTTAAACCTAAAACCAAAGGAGTACACAATGATCAAGAAGGTCATGGAGGACTATAAGGTCCTGTTGCGGAGCATTCCCGCGGCAACGGTTTCGCTGTTTTTCGTGAGCGTCATCATGATGAACCTGCTGGCCAACAAAGAGCTCATCAGCCTGCCGTATCTGGCACTCGATTGCGGCTTTGTGGTGAGCTGGGTTTCGTTTTTGTGCCAGGACATGATCTGCAAGCGCTTTGGCGCTAAGGCATCCATCAAAATCTCTATCCTCGCGCTGCTGGTCAACCTGGCTGTGAGCCTGTGCTTTTGGGCATGCTCGCTCACGCCCGGCATGTGGGGCGCCTACTACGACACGGATATGATCGAGGTCAACACCGCCCTTAACGCCACCATCGGCGGCACCTGGTACGTGGTGTTTGGATCTTCGCTCGCCATGCTCGTTTCTGCCGTGGTTAACTCCACGCTCAACCAGTCGCTCGGCCGTATGCTCAAAAAGAATAACTTTGCGAGCTTCGCCTTCCGCTCCTATGTGTCCACGGGTGTTGGCCAGTTTATCGACAACCTGGTCTTTGCCATTGTGGTGAGCCACACGTTCTTTGGCTGGACCTGGGTGCAGGTCCTTATGTGCTCGCTGACCGGCGCTGTTGCCGAGCTGCTGTGTGAGGTCTTCCTGAGCCCCGTGGGCTACAAGGTTGTGCGTGGCTGGGAGCGCGAGAATGTGGGCGCCGAGTACCTCGAGCGTCACGCAACCGCCTAAGGAGCAAGTATGCGGGTTTTGATCACGGGTGCCTCGGGCGGTATCGGAGCCGCGTGCGTGCAGCGTTTTTTGGACGAGGGCCACGAGGTCGTGGGCTTTGATCTGCTGCCGGCGGCGATCGAACACGAGCGCTACCGCCATCTGATCGTTGATGTCCGCGAGCCGGACTCGTTTCCAGGCGAGCTTGAACCCCAGGTGATCGTGAACGTTGCCGGCACGCAGGATTCGGCCGACGATATTGCCGCCAACCTGTGCGGCACCATCAACGTGACCGAGCGCTACGCCTTTGTGGGGGAGGGGCTTGCCGCCAAGCCGGCGCCGGCCATTACATCCGTGGTCAATGTGGGGTCGGCGAGCGGGCATACGGGATCGGAGTTTCCCGCCTATGCCGCCAGCAAGGGCGGCGTTATCGCCTACACCAAGAACCTTGCAAACCGCCTGGCGCCGCAGGCCATCGCCAACAGCGTGGACCCGGGCGGCGTTATCACGCCGCTCAACCGTTGCGTGATGGAAGACGAACACCTGTGGAACCAGATTATGGAGCTCACGCCGCTTAAACGCTGGGCCACCGCCCAAGAGATCGCCGAGTGGATCTACTTTGTGGGCGTGACCAACCGGTTTATGACCGGGCAGAGCCTGCTGATCGATGGCGGCGAGGCCGGCCGCACCCAGTTTATCTGGCCTGAATAACAAAACGCGCCGATGGCAAGGTTGCCTCGGGCGCGTTTTGCATCATTAATTGCTAACTTTAGCTGGGTATTATCTCTGTAAAGTGCCTTTGAGCTGGTAGACTAAACCCCGAAATATAAAAGGGGGCATATTGGGGCTGTTCGGTTCACACGAGAAGCGCGACGCGGACCGAGCGCGTCGACTGTTTGAAGAGGCGCTTGCGCAGCAAGGGCCCAACGTTGCGCTGGTCTTGCGTGCCAGCGACTGTCTTCCGCTCTATATCACCCCAAATTTTGAACGCGTCTTTGGCGTATCGCCCGAGCGTATTGGCGACGACATCGAGACGCTGTACCGTTTTATTCCCGATAGCGACCGTGTTCGCATACAGCGACAGGTGAGGGACTGGGACCACGCGACTCCGCTGAACCTTCTGTGCTCCTACCATGCGCCCCATGGAGAAAAAACGCAGCTCAGCATGAGGTTTACGATTGCGCTCATTCAAGACGGCACGCAGTACCTGGTTTCTGCAGTCGATGTGACGACCGAAAACAAGCGTATCGCCAAAGCGGAGTCCGAGCGCGATTGCGCCGTCGAGACCGCCAACGCGCGCACGGACTATATGAACCAGATGAGCCACGAGATCCGCACGCCGCTCAATGGCATCGAGGGCATGATTTCGCTTGCCCGCGAGCATCATGCAGATGAGCCTCGCCTGATGGACGACTTGTCTCGCGCCTCGCAGCTTTCGGCCTACTTGCTTTCGCTTATCAACGATATGCTCGACATGAGCCGTCTTAACAGCGGGCGCGTGCGCATTGACGACGCGCCGTTTGATATGCGTCTGTTTGCCGACGAGATTGAACGCATGTTTACCTCGCAGGCAGCCGACAAGGGGCTCAAGTATTCGGTCGAACTCGAAGATTGCGAAAACGTCTTTGTGGTGGGCGACCGTATGCGCCTGTCGCAGGTCGTCATCAACTTTATCTCCAATGCGGTCAAGTTTACCGAGCAGGGCGGCAGCGTTACCGTAACCCTGCGCGAGATGTACCGGACAGACGACGGCGTGAGTTATATGCTGCGCGTGCGCGACACGGGCAAGGGCATGGACCCGCGCTACATCAGCAAGATCTTTAAGCCGTTTGAGCAGGAGGACCGCACCATTGCACGCCGCTACGGCGGAACGGGCTTGGGCATGGCCATCACGAGCGCGCTCGTCGACCTGATGGGCGGCGAGATCGTCGTCGATACCGAGCCCGGACGCGGCTCAACGTTTTCGGCCTACATCCCGCTGCGACTTGCCACGCCGGAGCAGGTCGAGGAGCTCAAGCTTAAAGAGCAGACGCTCGAGACGGCGTCCGATTCCATGGGGTCGTCGTTTACCTACCAGTTTGAGGGCAAGCGATTCCTGCTGGCCGAGGATAACGAAATCAATGCCATGATCGTGATTGAGCTGCTGGCAAGACGAGGCGCGGCGGTCGATCGTGCCGAGAACGGTCAGGCGGTCGTCGAGCGATTCCGGAGCATGCCCGTGGGCACGTACGATGCGATCCTCATGGATATTCAGATGCCCGTGCTGAACGGCTGGGAAGCGGCGGAGCGGATTCGAGGGCTCGATCGTGAGGACGCCGGCGCCATTCCCATCATTGCGCTTTCTGCCAATGACTACACCGAGGACGTTGAGCGCTCGCGCAGTGTGGGCATGAACGGACATGTGGGCAAGCCCATCGATCTGAACGTTTTGAAAGCACAGCTGGCGGCCGCGACGGCCGAGGCAGCTTACCGAGGAAATGAGTAACCGTGATTGTCGAACAGTCCAACAGCATCATCAACGAAGTGAGCCGCGCCCTGCTGGGCAAGCGCGATGTGATCGAAAAGGCCCTCATGGCCATCTATGCCGGTGGCCATATCCTGCTGGAGGATGTGCCCGGTACCGGCAAGACGACGCTGGCCCTGGCTCTTTCGCGTGCACTGGGTCTGGACTTTAAGCGCGTGCAATTTACGCCCGATACGCTGCCCTCGGACATTACGGGCTTTACGATGTTCGACCGCGACGCCGGCGTGTTTCGCTTTGTGTGGGGCGCCGTCAACTGCAACATGCTGCTGGGCGACGAGATCAACCGTACCAGCGCAAAGACGCAGTCGGCCCTGCTCGAGGTTATGGAAGAGCGCGCGGTGACTATCGACGGGCAGACGCATCAGGTCCCGCGTCCCTTTGTGTGTATCGCAACCGAGAACCCGGTGGGCTCGGCGGGCACGCAACCGCTGCCCGATAGCCAGCTCGATCGCTTTATGGTTCGTCTGTCCGTTGGCTATCCGTCGCGCCAGGACCAGATCGATATCCTCAAGGCCCGTCGCTATGTCAACCCGCTCGACGACATTAAGCCCATGGTTGCCTGCGATGATCTGCTCGATATCCAAAACTACCTGGGCAATGTACAGGTTGCCGACACGGTGCTGGATTATATCGTCCGCCTGTGCGAGGAGACCCGTAATGACGATCTTGTCGAGCTGGGCGTGAGCCCCCGCGGCATTATCGCGCTCACCCGCATGGCGCGCGCCTGCGCATTGATTCGTGAGCGCGACTATGTGGTGCCCGAGGACGTGCGCGAGGTATTTAAGGCTGTTTGCGCCCACCGTCTCGTTTTACGCCCCCAGGCGCGTATTGAATCGATTGGCGCCGCCGACGTCCTCGACCGCATCCTCGCTGCCGTTCCCGCCCCGTCTATGGGTCAGGTTCGCGGCCGCTCGTAGCGGATCGTTTACCTTTTGCGTCCTACGTTACGCCCATGATTGCCAACAAGATTACCTATATCGTGTCCGTCGCGCTCCTGCTCGCCACGTTTGTGTTTACCGCCAATGCGGCCGCGCTCGCTGCTGCCGCGGCGTTGATCGCCATGCCCGTGATTACGGTGGCGGCGTGCCGTTCGAGCGTTGCCCTGCTCAAGCTTAGCTTTGAGCTTCCCCGGTCGTGTGTTGTCAACGCGCCTCTTGTATTGCGCATCACACTGGATCGCCCGCTTATGTTTCGCGGTCGTATGGAGCTGTCGTTTTCGGTTTATAACCAGCTGACGGGAGCGCGGACAGTCTACCCCGTAAGTCTTGCCCCCGCGACGGGCAGGCCCGCTTTGTTTGAGCTGGAGCTCGATTCGACCGTCTGCGGTGCGCACACGATTACCCTTGACACCGCGCGCCTGGTCGACGAGATGGGCTTTACGTCGCTTGCTCTCGAGAATGCAGACTTTCATGGGTTGTTTACGGTCTATCCCGAGGTGCTCGACATCCAGGTTGTTCCTAACCAAAGTGCTTCTGCCGGTCTTGAGGGCACGAGCTACGATCCCCATCGAAGCGGCCAAGATGCCTCCGAGGTCTTTGACATAAGGACCTATCACGAGGGTGATGCCGTTAAGTCGATTCACTGGAAGCTGTCGACGCGTTTTGACGACATGCTGGTGCGCGAGGCTTCGCGCCCACAAGACCACGCTATTGCCATCTTGTTTGGTGCGTTTGCGTGCGATTTTGAGCACGCAAGCCACGCTGAGGTTCTTTCTGCGGTGCTGGGTTTTACCGCATCGATATCGCTGGCGCTTATGCGTCAGGGATACCATCATGTGGTCGTGGCTGCCCCCGAAGGCTCTTTGGCTGTCTATCCCGTTGATGACCGACGTGGGTTCAATAGGATGCTTGATGCTTTGACGGCAACGCCGCTTGGCCCTGCCTATCCAACATCGCACGAGCACTATGCCAAGCTCGTGGCAGCAAAGGGCATTGGCAAAACGGTGCTGGTAACGGTGGGCGTCGATGAACAGGCTATATCGAGATAGGCCGTCTGACCGATCTATCGGTACTCCATGTGTCGGATTCGGTCGAGTCGTATGGCATCGAGCACGGCGCCAACTACATCATCACGCATTGCCCGGTATCGAGTGATTCGGCCCGTATCAAGAGTCTGGAGCTCTAAGATGAACTTTGTGACTCTTACCTCGACGGAGCGCATCGCTTCGAATGGTCGCGTTGTTGCTATGTTCCTGTCGGTGGCTCCCGCGGTTTTATTGTCTGCGGGCTTCTGCCGCACAATTGCTCGGTGCCTGAGCGTAACGTACATGGGGGTCATGCTTGCCGTCGCCGCTGGCGTGGCTGTTGCGCTGAGCGTTTTGGATGTTTCGCTGGCGTCGAAAAAGACCTCCCTCTGGATAGCCTTGGCTGCGGCGTCCGTGGCGCTTTTATGCGCGCTCTTAGTTCCTTCGGCGCGCTGGGGCTTCTATGCGTGCACCAATGCCGTTATCGCTCGCGTCAACTCGATCTGTGAGCTGTATATTCCATTGGTGGCAGACGCCGGCCTGCTGTGTGAATCTGTGCCGCTGGCAGTGCTCGCCGGCATGTTTGCCGGCTCACTCGCCTGGCTTTTTGCCAACTTGAGCGTTTCGTGGCCCACGCTCTTAATAATCGTTATCTGCGGCTCGGCTTCCATGGCGCTGCAGGCTGGTGATTCTGCGATATCTATGACACTGGGCGTTGCGGGCTGGCTTGTCCAGTGCCGTGCTGGCGAGTTGCGGGGCTCTACGGTAGGTTTGCCCCAGGTTCTTTTTGGTCTTGGTGGCCTGTGCGCCGCATGCGGTGTTCTCTTTGCACTGACCGTTGCCCTTGTGCAGCCTCTTCCCGCGTTGTCCGCCCTGTCGGCGTCTGCCGTCAAAGCAGTCCAGGGCGTTCGATTTGGGGATGATTCGCTGCCCGAGGGCGACCTTTCGCAAGCGGCGGACATGAACGAAGGCGCGTCCACGACGCTGTCGCTTACTGCCGACAAGACGCTCGATGACGACCTGCTCATGAAGGGTTTTGTGGGCACGACGTTTGATGGCATGTCTTGGGGGCGCGGCGACTGGATGTCCTACGAGGGCGAATGGTCCGGCATGCGTGAATGGCTGCGTCAGAACGGTTTGACGGTAGCCGAGCAACGCGCCGCGTTTGATACCGAGACCGAGCGTGAGGGCGGCGAGCCTGTCGAGGCGGTTGAGATTTCAGTCAATGCCTCGGGCGCCAACCGCAGATACACCTATGCTCCCTATACGCTGCGCTCGCTGAGCGGTGCCGACGCAATGTTGACGGGCTCGACGATGCTAAGCATGGACCTTTTGCCGTCCAAAACATACAGTGTGACCGTCGATAACGTGCCATCAGATGACGTCATTGCAGATTCGAGCTGGCTGGCGTCCTCCAAGAGCGACTATGCAAAAAGCGAGCGGGTATACGCCGCTTTCGTTCGCGATAAGTACCTGGACCTTCCCGAAGAGGAACGGGATGCCGTTAATACATACCTGTTCTCGAGCGACAGCTGGGATGCTGGGGCGACTGTTTCGGATACAGCCGTGATCAGTCGCGTGCGCACGATGTTGGCTTCGCTTGCGGGGCAGACGGATAACCCGCCAACCTATACGGGGGCGACGTCGTTTGTCGCGTGGTTCTTGGGCACGGCGCACGAGGCAACTCTGCCTACTTTGCCACGGCGGCGACGCTCGCGTTTCGATC
>JAQEDJ010000050.1 GCA_027669525.1 Coriobacteriaceae bacterium AM48-5
GATCATCACTAGAAACCGTCTTGTCGTTAGACGAAGCCTCGACCCGAACCCCCCCCCCATCACTAGAAACCGTCTTGTCGTTAGACGAAGCCTCGACCCGAACCCCCCCCCGACACAGAGGCACTATCAGCAGATCATTAGACAGATTCTCCGAAGTCGTGTTTTGCTGAGGGTCAGTATTCACTATTACATCAGCAAATACGCCCGTAGGATAGTATTAAACACGAACAAAAAAGTGACGAGCCAAACGAAAGCTCGCCTGCAGCGTGGCAATCTCACAAACCGCCCTTTCTACTTATCTGATATGAACCAGTAAAGGGCGACAAAATACCAAGAGGTAAAGGCATAAAGTTCACTCTTACTGAATGTGCCATCTGACACATTCAGTTTTAGTTTAATACCAGTGTTTTGTCTGACAAGAGAACGCGTTTATTGCCATGAAATAGAAACGACCCAATATTTGTGTCACGACCAGCCGGAATTGATCGATGTGCATTAATTTCCTTAAGACCTAAAGAACAAACAATGAACAAACTCCATACCATAGCCATGGGAAAACTAGGATTTCGCCCGGAGAAGAGGTTCGACTTTAATTTAAAATGGTTAAAACGCTTCAGTATATTGAAGCGTTTAGTTGCTTTACATTGAATCTGACCGTTCGCCGAATAATTTCTTGCTATCATGCAAGGCGTAGGGTAAATCTCCGATCGCAAGGAGACACAAATGGTGAAAAAGTCACCGGAAAACACTACTCCCGCAATTGTGGACAACGTAGAAGCGCTTGAGGCTAAGCTCGCTCAGATGCGAGAAGCCCAGGCGCTTTTTGCTACGTACACGCAGGAGCAGGTCGACAAGATCTTCTATGAGGCCGCCATGGCCGCCAACAAGGCTCGTATCCCATTGGCGAAGATGGCCATCGAGGAGACCGGCCGCGGCGTTCTTGAGGACAAGGTCATCAAGAACCACTACGCCGCAGAGTACATCTACAACGCTTACAAGAACACCAAGACCTGTGGTGTCCTGGAGCGCGACGAGGCTTATGGCATCACCAAGATCGCCGAGCCCATCGGCATCGTGGCGCCGTCATCCCGACAACCAACCCCACCTCCACCGCGATCTTCAAGACGCTGATCAGCCTGAAGACCCGCAACGGCATCATCATCTCCCCGCACCCGGCAGCCGCCAAGTGCACCATCGCCGCCGCCAAGCTCGTGCTTGACGCCGCCGTCAAGGCCGGTGCCCCCGAGGGCATCATCGGCTGGTCGATGTCCCCTCCATCGAGCTGACCAACATGGTCATGCGCGACGTCGACATCATCCTCGCCACCGGTGGCCCGGGCATGGTCAAGGCCGCCTACTCCTCGGGCAAGCCCGCCCTGGGCGTTGGCGCCGGTAACACCCCGGTCATCATCGACGACACCGCCGACGTGCTGCTCGCCGTCAACTCCATCATCCACTCCAAGACCTTCGACAACGGCATGATCTGCGCTTCCGAGCAGTCCGTGACCGTCATCGACACCATCTATGACCAGGTCAAGGCCGAATTCCAGAAGCGCGGCTGCTACTTCGTCAAGCAGGGTGCCGAGATGGAGGCCCTGCGTGCCGCCATGTTCAAGAACGGCGCCCTCGATCACCGCATCCCCGGCATGGCCGCCGCCAAGATCGCCGAGCTCGCCGGCATCGAGGTTCCCGCCAAGACCAAGATCCTGATCGCCGAGGTCACCTCCACCGACCCCGCCAAGGAGGAGTTCTCCCACGAGAAGCTCTCCCCGGTCCTGGCCATGTACCACGCCAAGGACTTCCAGGAGGCCGTCGACAAGGCCGAGCACCTGGTGCTCGCCGGTGCCGGGCCACACCGCCTCTCTGTACGTGCACCCCGCCCAGGCCGAGAAGATCAGCCTGTTCGAGCACGTCATGAAGGCCTGCCGTATCGTCATCAACACCCCGTCCTCGCACGGCGGCATCGGTGACCTGTACAACTTTGGCATGAAGCCGTCTCTGACCCTGGGCTGCGGCTCCTGGGGCGGCAACTCCGTCTCCGAGAACGTTGGGGTGAAGCACTTGATCAACGTTAAGACTGTGGCCGAGCGCCGTGAGAACATGCTGTGGTTCCGCGCTCCCGAGAAGGTCTACTTCAAGAAGGGTTCCACGCCCGTCGCCCTCGACGAGCTTGGCAACGTCATGGGCAAGAAGCGCGCCTTCATCGTCACCGACCAGTTCCTCTTCAAGAATGGCAACACCCGCGCCATCGAGGCCAAGCTCGACGAGATGGGCATCGCCCACGACTGCTTCTACGACGTCGAGCCCGATCCGTCGCTGCAGTGCGCACGTCGCGGCGCCAAGCAGATGGCTCTCTTTGAGCCGGACGTCATCATCGCCGTCGGCGGTGGCTCCGCTATGGACGCCGGCAAGATCATGTGGATGATGTACGAGCACCCCGAGTGCAAGTTTGAGGACATGGCCATGGACTTCATGGACATCCGCAAGCGTATCTTCACCTTCCCCGAGATGGGCAAGAAGGCCTACTTCGTCGCCGTCCCGACTTCTTCGGGTACCGGCTCCGAGTGCACGCCGTTCGCCATCATCACCGACAAGGAGACCGGCATCAAGTGGCCGCTCGCCGACTACGCGCTGCTCCCCAACATGGCTATCGTCGACGCCGACAACTGCATGACCGCCCCGCGCGGCCTGACCGCTGCCTCCGGCATCGACGTCATGACCCACGCCATCGAGTCCTACGTCTCCATCATGGCTTCCGACTACACCAAGGGCCTCTCCGAGCGCGCTGCTAAGCTCGTCTTCGAGAACCTGCCCTCCAGCTTCACGAACGGCGCCAAGGACCCGCACGCCCGCGAGGAGATGCACAACGCCTCCTGCATGGCCGGTATGGCCTTCGCCAACGCCTTCCTGGGCCTCAACCACTCCATGGCCCACAAGCTCGGCGCCTTCCATCACCTGCCCCACGGCCTCGCCAACGCCGTCATCCTGACCCGCGTTATGCGCTACAACGCAGCCGAGGCTCCCGTCAAGATGGGTACCTTCTCCCAGTATCCTTACCCCAACGCGCTGCACAACTACGCCGAGATGGCCAAGTACTGCGGCATCGAGGGCAAGGACGACAAGGAGGTCTTCGAGAACTTCATCACGAAGCTCGAGGAGCTCAAGGACTTCATCGGCGTCAAGAAGACCATCGCCGACTACGGTGTTGACGAGCAGTACTTCCTCGACACCCTCGACGAGATGACCGAGCAGGCATTCAACGACCAGTGCACCGGCGCCAACCCGCGCTACCCGCTCATGAGCGAGATCAAGGAGCTCTACCTGGACGCCTACTACGGCCGCGAGCCTCAGGACTACGCCGTCTGCTAGTTTTAGCACGGTTTTTAACGGCGGGGGTGCACGGGTGTTTCACACACCCCCGCCGTCGCTTCTATCGCATCGTTGAAAGGATGCAACCATGCTGCTACCCGATTCCAAGACCGAGCTCGTCCGCCGTGGCAACAAGGTCGTTTACGACCTGGGCGACAAGATCGTCAAGGTCTTTAACGAGACCAAGCCTGTCTCCGACGTGTTCAACGAGGCTTTGAATCTTGCCCGCATCAATGAGTGCGGCATCCGCAGCCCCAAGGCTCTCGAGGTTTCCCAGCTCGAGAACGCCAACGGCTGGGCGCTCGTGACCGAGAAGGTTCCGGGCACCACCCTTGCCGAAAAGATGACTGCCGAGCCCCAGCGCTTTGGTGAGTACCTCGAGATGTTCGTCGACCTCCAGATCGAGATCCACGGCTACACCTCCCCGCTGCTCAACCGTCAGCGCGACAAGTTCGCCCGCATGATCGACAGCCTCGATCAGCTCAATGCCACCACGCGCTACAACCTTCAGGAGCGTTTGGACGGCATGACCAAGGAGTTCAAGGTCTGTCACGGCGACTTCAACCCCTCCAACGTCATCGTCGGCGACGACGGCCAGCTGTACGTCTGCGACTGGGCACATGCCACCCAGGGCTCCCTGCTGCCGACGTTGCCACCACCTACCTGCTCTTTGCCCTCAACAGCAAGGACCAGGCCGAGGCCTACCTGGAGCTCTACTGCGACCGCGCCGACATGCCCATGCAGGTTGTGCGTCAGTGGACGAGCATCGTCGCCGCTTCCGAGCTCGCTCGTAAGCGCAACGTGAACGATGAGTTCCTGAAGAACTGGATCGACGTCGTCGATTATCAGTAATATCTGAGCGATTTATTTCGCATCGGAGGCACAAAGGAAACCCCGCAGCTCACATGGGCTGCGGGGTTTCCCTTTTAGAGATTGAACACGCAGGCAAGATAAAAGGACGGCCCCGCATCTCCCCTATCTGGAGAAATGCGGGGCCGTCCCGTATATCGAACTACAAGCGAAATCGTAGATTAACGACGGGCAGCCTTCACCAGCTCGGCAACCTTGGCGACGACCTCGTCGATCGCCACGTCCTCGCGCTCGCCAGTGGCACGGTCCTTGAGCTCAACGGTTCCATTCTTAAGGCCGCGCTTGCCCAGAACCACCTGATACGGGAAGCCCATGAGGTCGTTATCGGCAAACTTAAAGCCGGGACGCTCATCGCGGTCGTCGACGACGACCTCGATACCCTCGGCGCACAGACCGTCGATGATCTGTTCACAGACGGTAGCGCACTCTTCCTTCTTGGGATCAAGCGGAATCACCGCGACCTCGTACGGGGCAACGGAGACCGGCCAGACGATACCGTGCTCGTCGTTATGCTGCTCCACGACGGCAGCGAGCGAGCGGGACACGCCAACGCCGTAGCAACCCATGATGAGCGGCTTCTCCTTGCCGTCCTCGTCCATAAAGGTGGCACCCATGGCCTCGGAATACTTGGTGCCCAGCTGGAAGACCTGAGAGACCTCGATGCCGCGGGCAGCGGAGAGCGGCTTGCCGCAGTGCGGGCAGGGATCGCCGGCAACGACGGTAACCAGGTCGGCCCACTCGTCAACGGTAAAGTCACGCTCGGGGCAAGCGCCGGTAAAGTGATAGTCAACCTCGTTGGCGCCGCAGACCCACTGCTTAGACTCACGCAGGCTTTCGTCGCAAACCAGACGAATACCCTCGGGCAGGTTAACCGGTCCGATAAAGCCCTTATGCAGACCGTAGGTCTGGAGCTCCTCGTCGGTCATCATGCGATAACCCTTGCCAAAGACATGCTCGGCCTTGCAATCGTTGAGCTCGTGGTCGCCCGGGACAATGGCCACGACCGGCTTGCCCTCGGCGTCGATGAGCGCCAGCGACTTTCGCGTACCATTCTCGGGGAAACCGAAGAACTTGGCGACGGCCTCAATGGTGCCCATGCCCGGAGTCTCGACCTTGGTAAGCGTACCGTCACCGGGGCCCTCAGTCACGACGACTTTGGCGCTTGCCGCCTCGTCGTCGGCAGCAAAGCCGCAATCATCGCAGTAGACCAGCGAGGCCTCGCCGGCCTCGGCCAGAGCCATGTACTCGACGGAGGTGTCGCCGCCGATCTCGCCGGAGTCGGCGACAACGGGCAGGGCCTTGATGTAGCAGCGCTCGCAGATGTTGGCGTAGGCCTGCTTCATCTTGTCGTACTCCTCCTGCAGACTCTCCTGCGTGGCGGAGAAGCTGTAGGCGTCCTTCATGATGAACTCGCGGCCGCGCATCAGGCCAAAGCGGGGACGGAACTCGTCGCGGAACTTGTCCTGAATGTGGTACAGGTTGACGGGCAGCTGTTTGTAGGAGCGCAGCTCGTTGCGCACCAGGGCCGTGACGGTCTCCTCGTGCGTGGGGCCCAGGACGAACTCGCGACCGTGACGGTCGTCAAAGCGCACAAGCTCCTTGCCATAGGCGTCGATGCGGCCGGACTCACGCCACAACTCGGCGTCGACCATGATAGGCATCATAAGCTCCTGGGCGCCGGCAGCGTCCATCTCGTCTCGCACGATATTCTCAATCTTGCGGATCGAGCGCCAAGCAAGCGGCAGGTAGGAATACAGACCGGCGGCCTCCTTGCGGATCATGCCGGCACGGAGCAGCAGGCGGTGGCTGGCGAGCTCAGCGTCCGCCGGATCCTCTTTAAGCGTCGGCGCATAGAGCTTAGACATATACATTGCTCGAGTCATTTACTTCTCCTCAATAAGTTTGTCGACCTCGGCCATCAGCGCGTCGACAATTTGATCCTCAGCTACTTTACCAATGATCTGGCCATGCGAAAAGAGCAGGCCCTGACCTCGTCCACAGGCCACGCCTAGGTCGGCGTCGGAAGCCTCGCCGGGGCCATTAACGGCACACCCCATCACGGCGATCGAAAGCGGCGCGGAGTAGTTCTTAAGCCGCTCGGTGACCTCCTCGGCGATGGGAATAAGGTTAACCTGGCAGCGAGCGCACGTAGGGCACGAGACGATCTCCGGACCACGGCGGCGCAGGCCCAGCGACTGCAGAATACCCCAAGCGACCGGCGGCTCCTCGACCGGATCGGCCGTGAGCGACACACGCATGGTGTCACCGATACCTTCGGAAAGCAAGATACCCAAGCCTACAGAGCTCTTGATGGTGCCCTGGAGCTTGGTACCCGCCTCGGTTACGCCCAGGTGAAGCGGAACGTGGGGAATCTCACGCGACAGGGCACGATAGGTATCAAGCGTCGTCTGTACACTATGGGCCTTGGCGGATAGCACGATGTTGGTAAACCCACGGTCCTCAAAGTGCTGCACAAAACGCTCGCTCGACATCACGAGCTTCTCGGGCTGCGTGAGGTCGTCGCGCTCGGCGATGTCCTGCTCGAGCGAACCGGCGTTGACGCCGATACGAATCGCACAACCCGCGGCACCCGCAGCATCGATCACCGCGTCGACCTTAGCCCAATCGCCGATATTGCCGGGATTGATGCGCAGCTTGGCGGCACCAGCCTCGACGGCGCCGATGGCGAGCTTATGGTTAAAGTGAATATCGGCAACGATCGGCACTGGGGACTCGGCACAGATGGTACGGAAGCCCTCGAGCGCGGCCTCGGTGGGTACACTCACGCGCACGATATCGCAGCCCGCCTGCGCCAACGCGCGAACCTGCCCAAGCGTTGTCTGAGCATCGGCGGTATCGGTGCAGGTCATGGACTGAACCACCACCGGCGCGCCGCCGCCGATCTGCACGCCGCCCACATGCACGGGGCGCGTCAGCTCGCGCGGCAAAGAATGGGATAGAGACAATCCAAACACTCCCCTACAGAATAAATCGAAGGATGTCGGAACGAAGCATATAGACAAACAGCAATGCGAAGAGCGCGACGCCCACATAGCTCACGATCGTCTGGACCTTGAGCGGCAGCTCGCGGCCAGCAATCTTTTGAATGATCTCAATAAGCAGCTTGCCGCCGTCGAGCGGCGGGATAGGCAGCAAGTTCATAAAGCCCAGTGAGAACGAAATGAGCGCGGCAAACGACAAGAACGTGATGGGACCGGCAGCAGCTGCCTGCGAGGACATGACGCTAATACCCACGATCGAAGAGGACTGATCGAGGATCTCCATCGTATGCTGCGGCTGAAGCAGGCGCATCACGCCCTCCGCTGTCTGCGCAACATACGAGAAGGAGAGGCGCGCCGAAGTGATGGGGTCCAAACGGACCACCCGCGTAGAGGCATACACACCTAGGCGCTCGTCCTCTTTAAGCGCAACCGTGGTCGAGCACTGCTTGCCATCGCGCTCATACTCAATGGCGATATCGTCCTTACCGGCGGCCTTGCCAATAGCATCGTAGACGTCCATCCAAGTGGAACATGAAACACCGTCGACCGAAAGGATCGCATCGCCGGCCTCGATACCCGCCTTGGCGGCAATAGACCCCTCGTCAACCTGACCGATCACGTTGGTATCGATCGGCACGGTGACACCCGCAATGGAATAGATGCTCATAAGGAGCAAAAAACCCGTCAGGATATTGACGAGAATGCCCGCGAGCAGCATAAAGGCGCGCTTGAGAAAGCCCTGGCCAAGATAAGTGTGCGAGCGCTCTTGCGCCAAGAAATCAGCCTCGCCGCACGGCAGCTCCCACACATCGCCCTCGGCAGTCGCATGCTCTCGATCGAACCGGCGGCCGTCAAAGGTGGTGTAACCCGCAGCGTCTCGAGGCAGTGTCTGATACTTGGTGGGATAGTAGCTCGGTGAGGGCTTCTCCCCTTCCTCATACCAAGGTGCGATGGAGCCCCAGCCCAGCAACAGAGCACAAGCCTCGAGCACATCCTCCTCGGAAAGTTCGAGCTCGACAGCAAGATCGGCCACGGTCACGCGACCATGACGGTAGATAGCCGCGAGCACGCGATCGGCGCACGAGACGTCGGTCGGGTCCATACCGCAGATGGCAGCGTAGCCGCCCAGCAGCAGCGGGGTCACGCCAAACTTGGTTCCAATGCGACGCGACGTGTAATGGATGTCAAAGCGGCACGGCAGGCCCAAAAAGAACTCGGTCACACGGACGCCGCAGGCACGCGCCGCCAAAAAGTGGCCGCCCTCGTGCAAAAACACGAGGACGGAAAGCATCAGCAGGCCCCAAAAGACCGATGAGAGAACGCTCAGAACAGTATCCATAAAACGAAAAAGCAATCCTTATGGGTTAGGAACGGGTTGCGACGAGCACCTGCGCAGCCTTTTCACGCGCCCACGCATCGATGTCGCGAAGCTGCTCAAACGAATCGACCGCCTGCATATCGTGGGCATCCATGCAGGATTCCGCAATGCGATCGATATCGGTAAAGCTGCAGCCATCGTGCAGGAAGGCATCGACGGCGACCTCGTTGGCGGCGTTGAGCACGCACGGCATGGTGCCACCCGTCTTGCCGGCACGCTCGGCCAGTGCCAGACAGCGGAAGGTATCCATGTCGGCAGCATCAAACGTGAGCTGCCCCAACTCGCGAAAATCGATACGAGGCGCCGGGGTATCCCAACGCTCGGGATACGAGAACGCGAACTGGATGGGAATACGCATGTCGGAAGCACCAAGATGCGCCATCACGGAGCCGTCGGCGAACTCGACCATAGAGTGAATCTTGGACTGACGCTGCACGACCACGTTAATGAAATCAAGGTCGCAGTTAAACAGATGCATGGCCTCAATGCGCTCCAGGCCCTTGTTCATGAGGGTGGCGGAGTCGATGGTGATCTTGGCACCCATGGCCACGTGGGATGTGCGAGGGCATCGGCACGCGTCACGCGGTCGAGCTCGCCGCGCGTGCGGCCAAAGAACGGACCGCCCGAGCAGGTGAGCCAAATACAATGAGCCTCGCGTGGGTTCTCCCCCAGATAGCACTGGTAGATGGCGGAGTGCTCAGAGTCGACTGGAATAAGCTGGCCCGGTTGCGCCAACGGCATAAGCAAGTCGCCACCGACGACGAGGGACTCCTTGTTGGCAAGGGCAAGGCGCTTATTTGAGGTCAAAGCCGCATGGCTCGCCTCGAGACCGGCGGCACCCACAATAGCGACGAGCACGCAGTCGACATCGTCGCGACGCGCGAGCTCGCAAACCGCCTGCGCGCCAACGCCGAGCTTCGTTCCCTCGGGCAACTCCTGCAGCACGGCGTCATCGCCATGAGCGACATCGGCCACGGCAACCGCCGGAACCGAAAACTCGCGGGCAGCGGCAACGAGCTCCGAGGTGCTGGAATTAACGGACAGCGCCGTCACCTGTAGACGATCGGCATGCTGGCGGCACACATCGAGCGCCTGGGTGCCGATAGAGCCCGTACAACCCAGAATGGCAACACGAAGGCGTCCATCGGGGCCATACGTCGTCTGGAATGACATTACAGCACGCCTCCGATCATCAAAAGCAGCTGCGCGGTAATGCAACCAAAGATAAGCGAGTCGCTACGGTCGAGCATACCGCCGTGGCCCGGGATAAGGTTGCCGGAATCCTTGACGCCCACACCGCGCTTGATGCGCGACTCGATAAGATCGCCGATAACGCCCAGAATGGACACGACCACGCCGCACAGCAGCGCATAGGGCAGGCTGAGCTTGTAGAAGTGCGTCGCCCACAGGATGAGCCAAATCAAAACCGAGCCCAGGATGCCGCCGACAAACCCCTCCCAGCTCTTTTTGGGAGAGATCTTGGGAACCATCTTGTGTTTGCCGATACGGCTGCCCACGATGTAGGCAAACGAATCGGAGACCCAAAGGGACGCGCAAACGCCCACTGAAAGCAGGCGCCGGCAAAACCGGGCACGGCATCGCGCAGCAGCACGATAGCCGACAGCATAAAGCCAGTGTAGATTGGACCCATGAGCGTCACGGCCACATCGGAGATGCGGGTACGCGGCGACCAGACATACCAAATGCCCACCGCGAGCATCAGGCAAAAAGCAGGGCATTCAGCAACATCGAATCGCCCAACGCCGACAGCGGAAAGAGCACGGCGGCAGCGATACCCATACGCTCGTTCGCCATCTTGCCATCGAGCCTCGTCATACGGAAAAACTCATAGCAGCACAGACCGCTCATGACGGAAACAAAGATGGCCGTGGGCACGATACCCAAAACCAGGCACAGGATAAAGACAACGGCGTAGACGATACCGGCGGCGGCGCGGGTGATAAAGCCCGCCAGCCACGAACCGGTGCCATTCTTTGCTGCAGGCGCTCCCGCAGCGGCAGCCTTGCGCGCAGGCGCCGCGGAAACTGGAGTCTTGGGAGCAGATGCCTTGGGACGATCGGACACGATTAAGCCTCCTCGGTCTTGCTCAGACCACCAAACCTACGGTCACGGCCCTGATAGGCCAAAATGGCGTCGACAAGGCCCCAACGATCAAAGTCTGGCCAATAGGTATTGGTGACGTAGAACTCGGAATAAGCCACCTGCCACAGCAGATAGTTCGAAAGACGCAGCTCACCAGAGGTGCGAATCACAAGCTCGGGATCGGGAAGACCGGCGGTATAGAGGTGGGAAGCCACCATGTCGTCATCAATCGCGGCAGGATCGATCTTACCGGCGGCAGCGTCGAATGCGATCTGACGGACAGCGCGGGTAATCTCGGCACGCGCGCCGTAGTTGACGGCAAGCGCCAGCGTCATACCGGTGTGATTGGCGCACTCGGCTAGACCGCGTTCAAAAACGTCGCGAGTCTTCTTGGGCAGCGCTGAAATATCACCCAAAAAGACAACACGCACGTTTTCGCGCTTCAGAAGCGGCAGCTCGTCGATGAACGTCTTGGCAAACAGGTGCATCAAGACGTTGACCTCATGCTGCGGGCGGTTCCAGTTTTCGGTAGAAAACGCATAGGCCGAAAGCACGTCGACGCCCAGACGCACGCAGGCGGTAATAATCTCGCGAAGGGAGACGATACCCGCCTTGTGGCCCTCAGTGCGTGCAAGACCGCGCGACGTGGCCCAACGACCGTTGCCGTCCATGATGCACGAGATATGGTGCGGAATGTTATTGAGGTCAAGGTCGGAAAAACCGACGCCCACAGGGGCGTCGGCAAAGTACTCGACCAGTTTATGCTCGTCGTATTGCACCTTAGATCTCCATGACCTCGGCTTCTTTTTCCTTCAGAAGCTCCTCGACCTTGGCGACATACTCATCGGTGTGCTTCTGGACCTTGGCCTGCTCGCGACGGACATCGTCCTCGGTGAGCTCCTCATCGCGCTCGAGCTTGTTGTTGAAGTCGCGACGGATGTTACGGATAGACACCTTGGCCTGCTCGGCGTACTCGCGGCACTCCTTGACGAGCTCGCGACGGCGCTCCTCGGTGGGAGCCGGGAACGGCAGACGAACGACGGTGCCATCGGAGTTGGGGGTAATACCCAGATCGGAAGCGCCGATGGCCTTTACGATGGCGTTGATAAGCGCCTTGTCCCACGGCTCGATGAGCAGCATGTGGGCCTCGGGGGTCTTGACGGCGGCAACCTGCGTGACCGGCGTGGGAACACCGTAATAATCGACGGTGATGTCGGACAGAATGTTGGCGTTGGCGCGGCCGGTACGGACCTTGGAGAAATTATGCTTGAGGGACTCGAGCGACTTGTCCATGTGGCCGGTGATGTTCTCTGCCATGCTTAATCCTCCTGATAGACGAGCGTGCCGACGGGCTCACCCGAAAGCGCGCGCTTGACGGTGTCCTCGCCATCGATGTTGAGGACCAAAATCGGCATACGGTTATCCTGGCACAGAGCCGTAGCCGTGGAATCCATAACCTGCAGGCCGCGGACGAGCACCTCATGGTAGGTGATCTTGTCAAAGCGGACAGCGTCGGCGCACTTGACGGGATCCTTGTCATAGATGCCGTCGACCTTGGTGGCCTTGATCAGAATCTCGGCACCGATCTCGCAGGCGCGAAGGGCCGCAGCGGTGTCGGTCGTAAAGTACGGATTGCCCGAGCCGGCAGCAAAGATAACAACGTTGCCCTTGGACAGATGGTTGATAGCGCGACGGCGAATATAGGGCTCGCAGATCTCGTTCATCTGGATAGCGCTCATCACGCGGCAGGGAACATCGTTGTGCTCGAAGGCATCCTGCAGGGCGAGCGCGTTCATAACGGTCGCGAGCATGCCCATGTAGTCGGCCTGAGCACGCTCCATGCCACCGGCAGCGCCGGCCATGCCGCGGAAAATATTGCCGCCGCCGACAACGACGCCGACCTCATGGCCAACGGCGAGCAGCTCCTTGACCTGTTTGGCAAGATGGTCGGTAACCTTGGGGTCGATGCCGTAGTGGCCGTCGCCCATCAGTGCTTCGCCGGAAAGCTTAAGAAGCACGCGTTTATATCGGATGTCGGACAAAGCGATCCTCCTTTAGATTGAACTCTCAACATTCTATCAAAGGCTCTAAGAAGAGCCATGAAAAAGCAGGCTGTGAGTAAAACCCACAGCCTGCTCATTACCAGCTACAAGAGCTTATTTACTCGCCACGGACCAGACGGTCAAACGCAACGACGGTAATGGTGTCGCCAAGCTCCTTGGAGACCTGCTCGGCGTACTTCTTGATGGTGAGGGAGCTGTCCTTGATGAACTCCTGCTCGGTGAGCACGGACTGCTTGTAGAACTTCTCCAGACGGCCGACAGCCATCTTCTCCTGGATAGCCTCGGGCTTGCCGGACTCGGCAGCCTGAGCCATGTAGATCTGCTTCTCGTGCTCGACGGTCTCGGCCGGAACCTGATCGCGGGTGGCGCAGATCGGGGCGACGGCGGCAACCTGAAGGGCAACGTCGTGGGCGAAGGTCTTGAAGGACTCAGCCTGAGCGGTCTCGGCCTTCTCGAAGGCAAACTCGACGAGGACGCCGATCTTACCACCCATGTGGATGTAAGAAGCGAGCGCGCCGTTCTCGGCCTTGCGGGCGGCGAAACGGGAGATCTTCATGTTCTCGCCCATGATGTGAATCATCTCGGTGAGCTCGGAGGAAACGGTCTCCTCGCCCATCGGCTTCTCGAGCAGAGCGTCAACGTCAGCAGGCTCGGTGGTAGCGACAACCTCAGCGACCTTGGAAGCAAAGCCGGTGAACTTGGCGTTGGAGCCAACGAAGTCGGTCTCGCAGGAGAGCTCGAGCAGAGCGCCGGTCTTGCCATCCTCGGAGACGAACGCGGCGACAGCGCCCTCGTTGGTCTCACGGCCAGCCTTCTTGGCAGCTTGGCAAGGCCGTTCTTGCGCAGAACGTCGACAGCGGCGTCCATGTCGCCGTCAGCCTCGACGAGAGCCTTCTTGCACTCCATCATCGGGGAGTCGGTCATCTCGCGGAGCTGCTTGACCATAGCGGCGGTAATCTGGGCCATTGTGGTTCCTTTCAAAGAGATGAAAAAGAATTAACTAAGACTGATTTACTCGGCCTTGGGCTCAGCGGCCATCTCGGCCTCGGAGACCTGCTCCTTGCCGGAGCCAGCGAGGCAGGCGTCAGCCATGAGCTCGCACATAAGGGTGACAGCAGAGATAGCGTCATCGTTGCAGGGGATGCCGTACTCGACCTCGTCGGGATCGGAGTTGGTGTCGATCAGAGCGACGACGGGGATGTTCAGGCGCTGAGCCTCCTTGATGGCGTTCTCCTCGCGCTTGGTGTCGATGACGAAGAGAGCCTGGGGCAGACCCTTCATGTCGCGGGCGCCACCGAGGTTGGTCTGGAGCTTGGTGAGCTCCTTGCCGAGAACAGCCTGCTCCTTCTTGGGGAGCACTGCCATGCGGCCGTCCTCGACCATGGCCTCAAGCTCCTCCATGCGGTTGATGCGGGAGCGGATGGTGACGAAGTTGGTCAGCATGCCGCCGAGCCAACGCTGGTTGATGTAAGGCATGTTGGCGCGCTCAGCGGCGTTCTTGACGGCCTCCTGAGCCTGCTTCTTGGTGCCGACGAACAGCACATTGCCACCCTTGGCGACGTTCTTGACGAAAGTGTAGGCCTGGTCGGCGTCGAGGATGGTCTGCTTGAGGTCGAGGATGTAGATGCCGTTGCGCTCACCGAAGATGAACGGCTTCATCTTGGGGTTCCAGCGACGGGTCTGGTGACCGAAGTGGCAGCCGGCCTCGAGCAGGGTGCGGATATTAATCTTGGTAGCCATGTTAAACCTCCTGTGGTTTGCCTCCGCGCGGGGTCATCCTCCAAAACCAACCCGGACATGTGCTACCAAAGCCCGGGCACCACGGTATGAAGTAGCCGCGCGTGCGTGATAAAAACCTGTTGCCGTGAAGCAACCCGATGAATGATAGCAGGAATGCATCTTCCTGCCAACCCGCAATCAAAACCACACACCTGAGCGCGGCGCGGGACGTCCCAGCCACTATTCGCCGCGGGGATGGGCTTGAGCCACAGCCCGCTTAAGCCGATCGGGTGTGAGATGCGTGTAGATCTGCGTCGTGGACAGGCTCGCATGACCTAGCAGCTCTTGAACCGAGCGCAGGTCCGCGCCGCCCTCGAGCAAGTCGGTCGCAAAGGTATGGCGCATCGCATGCGGGGCGATGTCGGCCGGAATGCCGGCGAGCGTCGCCAGCATATGAAACCGCCGCCTGAGCATGGCGGCACTCATGCGATTACCGCGCGCCGATATAAGCAGCGGATGCGGCCCGGTAGCGGGGTCACGACGCTTTGCCTGAGCGAGCAACTCCGGCCTCCCCTCCTCAATATAGAGACGCGTCGCCTCGAGCGCACGACGATACAGAGGGACGATACGTTCTTTGCTCCCCTTGCCCCACAGGCGCAGCGTGCGTTCGGACCACGCAATGGACTCCACATTGAGTGCTGCGAGCTCAGAGATACGGGCGCCGAGGCATAGAGCAGCTCGAGCATCGCCGCATCGCGCAGTCCCGCGGGTGTTGAGGTATCAGGCGTCTTGAGCAGCGCCTCGACCTGCTTGGTCGTAAGGACGCCCGGCAGGTCACGCGGCAGCTTGGGCGATGCGATCGCCGAGACTGCATCGCCCTCCACGACCCCCTCGGCAGCCATCCATCGATAGAGCGATCGGATAGCCGACAGATGCGCCGCAAGCGTTCGGGGAGCCACCTGCTCACGCGAAAGCTCGGCAAGATAGCGACGAATGGTGCGCACGTCGGCAGCGAAAGCATCGATATCCTCGCGCTCGCACCAGGCAGCAAAGCGCTCCAGCCTCGAGCCATAGGCCGTCACCGTATTGGGAGAAAGCCCCTCGACACGTGCGATATAGGCGATAAACGAGTCGACGGTGTCGTACAGGTCAAAGGCTATGACCGGTCGCCTCCAAACAGATCGGGGCGAGTGGCCAGATAGGCATCAAGGGCCTCGAGCGCACGGTCCGCATAGGCCTGGTAGCGGTCGCGCTTGCTGCGGCGCTTACCATCCTCGAGTGGCGGCACCAGGCCAAAGTTGACATGCATGGGCTGGTAGCCCACGGTGGCAGGATCGGTCGCATAGCCCACGAGCGCGCCCAGGGCGCCCACGCGGGGCAACTCGACGCCCGCGGCGCCGATAGCCTCGGCATAGGTGTTGAGCGCCGCGAGCAGACCGGTCGCCACGGCTTCCATGTACCCCTCGGTGCCGGTGATCTGACCGGCCAGGCGCACGCCGGTACCAGGCACGGCAAAGGTGCCATCGAGCACGTGCGGGGCGTCGACAAAGGTATTGCGGTGCATGACACCGTAGCGGAAGAACTCAGCGTTCTCCAGGCCCGGCACCATATGGAAGACGCGCTTCTGCTCGCCAAAGGTCAGGTTGGTCTGGAAGCCCACCAGGTTATAGGCGGTCTTCTCCTTGTTCTCGGCACGCAGCTGAATCGCCGCCCAAGGGCGACGTCCGGTACGCGGGTCGGTGAGGCCGACGGGCTTCATGGCGCCAAAGCGAATGGCGTCCTTGCCGGTGCGCGCAACTTCCTCGGCAGGTTGGCAGGCCTGAAACAGATCGCCGCCCTCAAAGTCTTTGAGCACCACGCGGTCGGCCGTGGTAAGTGCCTCGATAAAGGCCTCGTACTCCTCCTTGTTGAGCGGAGCGTTGAGATAGTCGCCGCTCCCCTGCTCCTCGTAGCGCGACTGCGAAAACAGCACGTCCATATCGAGCGTGGAGGCATCGACGATCGGCGCCGCGGCATCGAAGAACGCAAGGGCGTCGCCACCGACGAGCTTCATGACCTCTTCGCTCAGCGCCGGTGAACACAGCGGGCCCGCGGCAATGACCACGTGGCCCTCGGGAATCTGCGTGACCTCGCCGTGCACGACCTCGATATTGGGACGGGCGGCAACCTCGGCCTCGACAAGCTCGGAAAACTTGACGCGGTCGACCGCCAAGCGCCACCGGCGGGAACAGCCGCGCGATG
>JAQEDJ010000051.1 GCA_027669525.1 Coriobacteriaceae bacterium AM48-5
ACGTCACGTGCCCCCACGCCCACGCTGCCATCGACGGAAACTTTCCCGATTCGCGCGCGGGCACGCCCTTGCTGCCCGCAGCGCCCGTGCCCGACCCCGCATGTTCCACGCACGCTGCCATCGACGGAAACTTTCCCGATTCGCGCGCGGGCACGCCCTTGCTGCCCGCAGCGCCCGTGCCCGACCCCGCATGTTCCACGCGCGCGTACACGAGCACGCCGTCGGTCACATCGGCATCGTCGCTGCGTCCTTTCGCACGGCGCACTGGGCGCACCCCTCGCCGATGCATGCGTCGACCACGTTCGCCTCGACGGGCAGCCCGCCGGGGGTGACGATCGACACGCGGCCGACGGGCTTTCGTGACAAGAGCATCTCGCAGGCCGCCTTCGCCGCGAGCGCGGCGCAGCTCCCCGTGGTGTAGCCGCAGCGCAGGCGGGTCGTCCCGGTATATATGTAATGATCGAGGCCACGCTAGCTGCTCGCCTTCCGATACCCAGTGGCAAACGAAGGGTCGTAAAGCTTGCTGCGCTCGTACGACTCCGCTTGCGCGCCGTCGTGCGCAAGCCCGCCGCGAGCTCCGAGCACGCGGCCCACCACCACGAGCGCCGTGCGGTCGATGCCCTCTCGCGCGCCCGCATCGGCGAGCGTGCCCACTGTGCATCGCACCACGCGCTCCTCAGGCCAGGTCGCCTTATACACGAGCGCCGCCGGCTCGTCGGAGCTGCGGCCCGCGCCCAAAAGCTCGGCGGAAAGCTCGGCGAGCATACCCGAGCTCAGGAAGATGACCATAGTCGAGCCGCTTTCCGCCATGGTGCGCATGCCCTCGCCCGCGGGCATGGGGGTGCGCCCGGAAAGCCGCGTGATCACGACCGACTGGCTGATTCCCGGCAGCGTGTATTCCTGGCGAAGCGCCGCCGCGGCACCGCAAAAGCTCGACACGCCGGGCACCACCTCGTAGTCCACGCCGCGCGCGTCGAGCGCGTCCATCTGCTCCTGGATGGCGCCGTACAGGCACGGGTCGCCCGTGTGCAGGCGCACCACTTCCTCGCCCCGCGCATCTGCCGCGCACATCACGTCGAGCACTTCCTCCAAGGTCATGTGCGCGCTGTCGTAGAGACGCAGGATTCCTTGCACTCGGCGAGCAGCTCGGGATTCACAAGGCTTCCCGCCCAAACGACTACGTCGGCCGCGCGCAGAAGGCGCGCCCCGCGCAGCGTGATAAGGTCGGCGGCGCCCGAGCCTGCGCCAACGATATGAATCATCCGAGCCTTCCCTTCCCGTTTCTCATCGCAACCGTTTACGCCGCCATTCGCGCAGCGGGCAAAACACGGCGCCTGCGGCAGCAATCGGCGCAAATACGCAGGCAGGAGGCGCAATGCAGCCCGCGCTGGCTTTGACACGTTCACAAGTGCCACTATCATAGTAAAAGTTTCGTCAACGAGCATATGACAATCGGATAAAAGGAAATGACCGGCGCGGCGCCTGCACAGCCCGCGCTGGCTTGCGGAGGGAACCAGGTGGGAATCCTGGGCAAGGGACATTACTGTATAGGACGCGCGGGCGAACCGCCTCGCGCCCCAAGCCAGACTGCTTCGCCTTTTCCTCACGGCATCGCCGTGGCGTTAGCTCCTTGTGAACCCCGAGGGGTGCGCTTTTCTTTCGCTTGTGCCGACAAGCAACTGTCGCCGGGGGACCGGCAAACCGAGGAAAGGAAAAACCATGTCCGACCAGATGTCACGCCGCGGCTTCATGGGCGCCGCAGCAACCGGAGCCGTCGCGCTCGCCGGAGTCGCGCTCGCGGGCTGCTCCAACACCTCCGCGAGTTCCGAGAAATCTAGTGAAAAGGAGAAGGCCGCGAAGCCGGTCATCCTCGTCACGAGCTTCGGCACGAGCTACAACGACTCGCGCCACATCACCATCGGCGCCATCGAAGACGCTATCCGCGAGAAGTACTGGCAGGACTACGACATCCGCCGCGCCTTCACCGCGCAGATCATCATCGACAAGCTAAAGAAGCGCGACGGCATCACGATCGACAACATGACCGAGGCGCTTGACCGCTGCGTGGAAGACGGCGTGAAGGAAATCGTCGTGCAGCCGACGCATCTCATGGCTGGCCTGGAATACGCCGACGTGAAAGACGAGCTCGACAAGTACGCCGACAAGTTCGACAAGATCTCGCTCGGCGACCCGCTGCTCACCTCCGACGACGACTACAAAAAGGTGGCCGCAGCCATTAAGGAGAACATGGCGTCCTTCGACGACGGCGAGACGGCGCTGTGCCTCATGGGCCACGGCACCGAAGCCGATTCCAACGCCGACTATGCCAAGATGCAGGAAGTGTTCAAGAACGAGGGTTTGACGCAGTTCTTCGTCGGCACCGTCGAGGCTGAACCGACCTGCGAGGATGTTATCGCCGCCGCGAGCGCCGCAGGCTACAAGAAGGCCGTGCTCGCGCCGTTCATGGTGGTCGCGGGCGACCACGCGAACAACGACATGGCAGACGAGACCGACCCCGACAGCTGGGCTGCGAAGTTCGTGGCCGCCGGCTTCGAAGTGACGTGCCTGCTCCAGGGTCTGGGACAGAACGTCGCGGTCGACGACATCTACGTCTCGCACGTGGACGACGCCATCGCCAAGCTGTAAACTCGCCGCGCACGGGGGCGCCGGTCGCGTCCCCGTGCAACGGGCATGCGCCTTTCCCCGACTGACGACGCATGCCCGTTGCATTCGCATCCCGACCGCCCACCGCACGGCACGGGCGGTCGAAGCGATTGAAAGGAACCCCCTCCATGTTGAAGAAAACCCTCGTCTTCGCCCTGTCGGCGGCGCTTTGCGCGTTCTCGCTCGCCGGCTGCGCCGGAAATTCAATCGACAGCGCAAAGGCAAGCGATGCCGATTCCCAGGAAAAGACCGAACAGGCGGCCGATGCGCCCGCGGCGCAAGCGCTGCCCCCATCACCGCCGACAAGGTGGCCGACGGCACCTATCCAATCACCGTAGATTCCAGCTCGAACATGTTCAGGATCGTGGACGCCCAGCTCATCGTGGAAAACGGCTCCATGCACTGCGTGATGACGCTTTCCGGCACGGGCTACGGCAAGCTCTTCATGGGCACGGGCGACGAGGCTGCCGCCGCGAGCGAGGCCGACTTCATCCCCTATGTGGAAAACGCGGAAGGCAAGTACACCTACGACGTGCCCGTTGATGCGCTCGACGAGGACACCGCCTGTGCCGCGTGGAGTATTAGAAAAGAGCAGTGGTACGACCGCACACTTGTGTTCGAATCCGCCGGCGTCGATCTGCGCGCCGACGCACTGAAGTAACGCCATGCGGTCGATTCTTCCCAAGGGGGAAAACAGGAAGCTCCACAGCATCGCGGCGCGCGCGATCGCCTGCGTTCTCGTCGCCCTGCTCGCGCTTCCCTTCGCGGGGTGCAGTGCGAGCCCGAACGCGACCGGTGGCACGGCGGGCTCTCAGGAATACACGGTGAGCGTCTCGCTTTCCGGCGGGTCAGGGCGCGCAAGCATCGCCTCACCCACCACAATTGTGAAGGATGGCGACACCTACACCGCGACCATCACCTGGTCGAGTTCGAACTACGACAAGATGACCGTCGACGGCGTGGACTACGCGCCCGTAAACGACGGCGGCAACTCCACGTTCGAGATACCCGTCACGCTCGACGAGGACATCGCCGTGTCGGCCGAGACCGTCGCCATGTCGACGCCGCACACCATCGACTACACGCTCCACTTCGACTCATCCACCATGAAGGAGAATCGGGCGACGATGCAAGCGGCGGCTCCCCTGCGGGAACGGCTTCAAGCGCCGCGGCCGACTTCCACAACGCCGATTTGGGCTGCGGCTGGGAGCCGACGGGAGCGCTTCAGCTTGAATACGCCGAGCACTTCACTGTCGACGAGTTCGAAGGCGGCCTGCGGCTTATCTGCGTTTCGAACGGGGAGCGCTTCCTCGTGGTGCCGCAAGATGCGAAGGTGCCTGATGGGTTAAGCTCCGACATCGCGGTCATAAGGCGCCCCGCCGACAAGGTGTACCTCGTGTCGTCGGCGACGATGTGCCTGGTCGACGCGCTCGATGCGAACGACAATATCTTAATGTCGGGCACGAAAGCCGACGATTGCTCGGTCGCGGGCTTCAAAAGCGCGCTCGGAAGTGGGGCGATCGCCTACGGCGGCAAGTACAGCGCGCCCGACTACGAGCGAATATCGGCCTCGGGCTGCACGCTCGCCATCGAGAACACCATGATCAACCACACGCCCGATGTGAAGGAAAAGCTGCAGAAGCTCGGGCTCGTCGTGCTCACCGAACAGTCGTCGAGCGAGCCCAAAGCACTCGGGCGCGTCGAGTGGATTAAGCTTTTCGGCGTCCTGTTCGACAAGGAAGACGAGGCCACGCACCTGTTCAACGAGCAGAAGGCCCGCGTCGAGCAAACGTCGGGGCTCGCGTCGTCAGGTAAAACCGTGGCGTATTTCTACATTAACTCGAACGGGGCCGCCGTCACGCGGCGGGCGGGCGACTACGTGGCGCAGATGATCGAGCTTGCAGGCGGCAGCTACGCGCTCGATGACGCGCAGACGGCGTCGACGTCAGGTTCGTCAGTAACGCTCGAAATGGAGCGCTTCTACGCGACAGCGAAGGATGCCGACATCATCGTCTACAACGGCACCATCGACGAATCGGTTGCCACCTTGAACGACTTCGTAGGCAAAAACGCGCTATTGTCGCAGTTCAAAGCCGTGAAGAACGGCAACGTCTGGGTCACAAGCGCCGACATGTACCAGCAGATGACTTCTACCGCCGACATTATCGACGAGCTGCACGGGGCGTTCACCGGCGATGACACGAGCGACTTCCATTATCTGAGGAAGCTCGGCTAGCACCATGAGAAGCCGACTTTCCATGGCATACGACGAATCGGGGCGCGCCGCGCGGTGTCGCGTCGTGACGGCGCTGCTCGCTGTTGCCCTCATCGTGCTCGTCGGGACCAACCTGTGCATCGGGAGCGTGCTCGTGCCCGCAGACCACATCCCCGGCATCCTTTCGGGCGGCGCGGCCAATTCCATGGAAAGCCAGGTCATCTGGGAGATTCGACTGCCGCGCGTACTTTCAGCCGTGCTTCTCGGCGGGCACTTTCGCTTTCCGGGTTCCTGCTGCAGACGTTTTTCAACAACCCCATCGCCGACCCGTTCATCTTGGGCGTCTCCTCGGGCGCAAAGTTCGTCGTCGCGCTTACGATGATCGTACTTCTAGGCGCGAACCAGGCCATGTCCTCGCCGGCCATGGTGGCCGCAGCGTTTCTGGGCTCGCTTATCACCATCGGCTTCGTGCTCCTCATCGCACGGCGCATAAGTTCCATGGCCATGCTCATCGTGGCGGGCGTCATGGTGGGATACATCTGCTCGGCGGCGACGAACTTCCTCATCGCCTTCGCCGACGACCAGTCCATCGTGAACCTGCACAACTGGTCTTTGGGTAGCTTCTCGGGTTCGAGCTGGGACGACATCGCGGTCATCGCGGTCGTGGTGATCACCGTGAGCGCATGCGTATTCGCGATATCGAAGCCCCTTTCCGCCTTCCAGCTGGGAGAAGCCTACGCGAAAAGCGTCGGCGTGAACGTCGAACGCTTCCGCGTGGTGCTCGTCCTTCTAGCGAGCATGCTCTCCGCCTGCGTGACCGCGTTCGCTGGTCCGGTGTCGTTCGTAGGCATCGCGGTTCCGCATCTCGTGAAGTCGGCGCTAAAGTCGTCGAAGCCCATCCGCGTGATTCCTGCGTGCTTCTTGGGAGGCGCCATCTTCTGCGCGGGCTGCGATTTGATCGCGCGCACGCTGTTCTCTCCCGTCGAGCTTTCCATCAGCGCCGTCACCGCCATCTTCGGCGCTCCGGTGGTTATCGCGCTCATGCTGAAGAAGCAGGTGAGGTAGATGGGGGAATTCGTGCCGCGGCCCAAAACGCTCGGAGGGGACATTCCATGCTTAGACAGTCCTGAGCTCGCACGAAAGCGCCAGAAGGCACTTTCGGCTCGTGCGGAACTGCGCGCGGAACGCCTCCTCCGAGCGGAGCCGAACCTCGAAACTACGGTCGAAACGCAGGCTGACGGAGCGCCGCTTTTCCACATAAGCGACCTGTCGGCGGGCTACGACAAGAAGGTCGTAGTCGAAGGCGTCGATCTGGAGGTTCGCGCGGGCGACGTCGTGGCGCTCATCGGGCCGAACGGCTCGGGCAAGTCGACTATCTTGAAAACCATCACACGCCATCTGGCACCGCTTGCCGGCGCGGTCGAGCTCGACGGGCGGGAGATTTCCCGATGGAAGACGGCGGAGTTTGCAAGGAACCTTGCGGTTATGCTGACAGATCGCCCCCGGACCGAGCTCCTCACCTGCCGCGATGTCGTAGAGGCGGGAAGGCACCCCTACACCGGGCGAATGGGCACACTCTCGCCCGACGACCATAGTCGGGTCGACGAGGCCATGAAAACCGCACATGTGGAAGAGCTCGCCGAGCGCGACTTTATGCAGATAAGCGACGGGCAACGCCAGCGCGTCATGCTCGCACGCGCCATCGCGCAGGATCCGCGTGTGCTCGTGCTCGACGAGCCCACGTCGTATCTCGATATCCGCTACCAGATCGACCTGCTGCGAATACTTCGCCACCTTGCGAAATCGCGGAATGTGGCTGTCATCATGTCCATCCACGAACTCGAGCTCGCGCAGAAAAGCGCCGACAAGGTGATTTGCGTGAAGGACGGCCGGGTCTTCCGCGCCGGCGCACCCGAGGACATATTCACGCGCGAGACGATTGGCGAGCTCTACGGCCTCAACATGGCACCTTCAACGAGCGCTTCGGCAGCGTGGAAATTGGACGCCCGCACGGCGATGCGCACACGTTCGTCATCGCCGGCGCAGGTACGGGGTCGGCTGTGTTTCGCCAGCTCATCCGGCAGGGCAAGGCGTTCTACACGGGCGTTCTGCACGAAGGGGACATCGACTGCGAGCTCGCGCGCGACCTGGCGGCGGAATGCGTGGCCGAGCGCGCCTTCGAGCCGATCGGGGATAGAACCATAGCCCGCGCCAAAGAGCTCCTCGTCCACTGCGCGCGCCTTATCGTGTGTCCCGCCGCCTTCGGCACCATAAACGCCCGCAACGCAGAGCTCGTCGAGTTCGCACGCTCGCACGGTATCGAGGTCATGCGAGCGTGCGAAGGCGCATCGGAGGATTCCCATTTGGGGTGGAAAGGATAAACTGGACTTTCTTTTAAGGATCCTCAGGCTACAGCTCCTACGCCGGCGAGGTCTACAAGGCGCCGGAGAACCTCGTAAACAGGAATTTCCACGCCGACGAGCCCAACCTGCTGTGGCTCACCGACATCACCGAGTTCAGGCTCCCGGGCGGCGAGAAGGTCTACCTGAGCCCGGTCATCGACTGCTTCGGCGGGATGCCCGTCGCCTGATCGATCGGGCTGCACCCCGACAAGCGCCTCGCGAACTCGAGTCTGCGCCTAATCCAAGCGAGATTCCAGACTCGACAGGCCATTGAGAGTCAGGTCGTTGGCGACCTCCGAGACGCGCTCGATAGGAACCGAGTCGTCAGACAGCGCCCATGTGCGATAGATTCCGATAATACCCGACAGCAAAAACGCCAGATAGTAGTCGAACATCTCGTCCTTGAGACCGTGGGGCAGCAGATCGCGCTCGGCAATCTCGTGCTCGAGCGGCGCACGAAGACGAGCCATAAAATCATCGAGCGGAATGTTCTCGATCAGCTGACGATTGAGCACCAGGTTGTTGCACAGCGCCTCGTTAACGGTTTTAAAGAAGGTCGCCGCCGCGCCCAGGGCGCGTTCATTGGTGTCGCCGTCCATGGAGGCAAGCGTTTTCTCGACCGAGTCGACAATCATCTCCACCACATCGACGGCAATGGCATCGAGCAGGCCGTCAACCGTACCAAAGTGCACGTAGAAGGTTTTACGGTCGACATTGGCCTCGCGCGCGATGGCACTCACCGTAATGTCTGCCAGCGGCTTTTCCATGAGCAAGCGCTCAAAAGCGGAAAGGATGGCATTGCGGCTGCGAACGATACGGCGATCAATACGCGGTTTACTGGTGGCCATGGGTGTGTCCCTTCGATATGCGAGCATTCATCAACAGATGAGAGATAATCTACGTAAGAGGATTATCCCCCATACAGCTCAAATATGCCCCGCATCATGAAGAACGCACGACTGCCCTACCGCGACTTAGGGTGCTTCTTCTTATTGAGCGCCGACGGAGATACGCGGATACCGTCGCCCGTCTGGCGCACATAGGCTTTATGAGCCGGCTTAGCGGTCCCAGAAGCCTTCTGAGCGTGCTTCCTGGGATCAACGGTAACAGCATTCGTGGGGTGCGGCTTAGTGGGCGCAGAGGGCGTCTGAGGCTCGCGGCCGAGCTTGCGCATCACGCGATCCCAGCGCGCATGGATGCTCTCGTTGTGGGCGCTCTTAAGGCCCAGCAGGGGCGCAGCCAAAATGGTCGGCGCAATAAATGTAATGAGGCGCCACAGCAGATAGCCGGCGGTCGAAGCCGACCCAAAGAAATGACCCAAGAACAATGCAAAGCCGCCCTCAGCGCCACCAGTTCCACCGGGCAAGGGAACCGCAGAGCTCAGCAGCTGGACAAAGGCGCTCGCGGCCATGACCGAAAAAAAAGTCGACCTCGTGGTGGCCAAAAGCAAGCATCAGGAAATATGGAACCAGATAGAAAAACGCGAGCTGCAGCATGGTGATAAACACGGTGAGCAGCATGGAAGAAAAATGTCCGGCCGAAAGCTTGAACTTCTCGGAGAAGGAGTAGATCTCGCCGTCGACAAACGTGCGCCATCCCTCGATCTTAGTGGCCGAGACACCTATGCGCTCGAGCCAATTGATGATGCAATGGGCGACGCGCGTGACGGTCTTAGGCATGAGCGCGACAGCGAAGATACCAAGCAAGATGCAGCAGTGGCCGCCAAAACTAAAGACGCACAGCAGCGTCATGTCGCCATAGCGCTCGGCAAAAAACGGCATGCGAGCAAGCAATAGGATAGCGCCCCAGGCAACAAGGCCAAACTGATACACGATAAAACGCGTGAACTGCGTGGCGCCGGCCTCGCCGACATTTTGGCCCGCTTTGGTCAGGCGGTAGATCTGGGCAGGCGTAGAGCCCATCATCATGGGCGTCAGGTTGCCAAAGAAGATGCCACTCGCCTCGACCGAGATCAGGTCGCGAATGCCGACGGGTGAATTGGGGTCGAGCCAGACGGCGATCGCATAGGCCACAATGCCAAAGAACAGATACATAAACATGCAAAGACACGCGACAACGAGCCAGGCGCCTGGACGCTCGACATAGCAGCCCAGAACTGCCCCATCTGCCCGGTTACCACCAGATAGACGATATAACCCACCAGCACAACGCCGATAAAAATGGCGCCGCGGCGTGCGCTCTTATTGTCATCGCCGCCCGAGGCCTCAACCTCGACCTGGGGCTTGGACGTATGCTGAGAGGACTCCGTCATGAGACTCCTTCTAACAGTCAAAATATCTTGGTTATTGTACCCGTAAGGGTCATAAGCAGAACGCAAAGCTCTTGTTCAAACGGGAATGACAGACAGTTGTTTGATAATAAAAAACCCGGCCTTCCGTGGAAAGACCGGGTATCAGATGCGTGGTAGCCCGTACCAGATTCGAACTGGTGATCTCCGCCTTGAGAGGGCGGCGTCCTAAACCGCTAGACGAACGGGCCACATGACATCTGCACTGCCGTGCTGCGAGGAAATATATTACGGGACAAAAAACATCAGCGCAAGAAGAAATTCCAAATTGCCGAAAAATTGTCGACAGGTTATGGAACGCGCAGGTCAACTAATTAGCTAATTCAAGTTGAGATGAACCAAAAGGGTTTCGCGATCGTTGGGGATGTTGTCCTCGATAACGGCTTCGAGGGCGGCGTTGAGTAGCTGGCCTAGCTCGGGCCCCGGCTTCACACCGGCACGAATCAAGTCGCCGCCGTTGATAGCAAGCATCTTGAGCGAATAGGGCTCCCCCGCCTCCAACAAATCATGGGCGAGTGAGCGCATCTCTTCGATCGTCTCGACGTAATAGAAGCACGACGGCGCCTTGCCCAGCGTGTCGGCACGCTTAAGTCCATAAGCTCGTCCATCAGGCGCGGCGTATCGACGCCCTCGCCCGAAAGCAAGCGCATCATATTGAGCAAGCAGGAGCGCTCGGGGCGCAGCGGCTTGTCGTGGTACTTAATGAGCAGGCACACGTCGCGGACCAAGTCGTGCGAAAGCGCCAAGCGATCCATGATGGCGCGCGCCTTCTTGGCCCGAGCTCGGGGTGACCGTAAAAGTGGCCGCTGCCCGCATGGTCGACCGTAAAGCAATCGGGCTTGGAAACGTCGTGCAAAAACGCCGCCCACATTAGGCTCATTGAGGGTGTAAAGCCGTCGCACAGCGCCAACTCCCCCGCCACCGTCAGCACACGGGCGATATGCTCGTAAACGTTAAACGCATGATAGACGCTGCGCTGATCAAACCCGCGACCCGCTGCCAACTCGGGCACGGCGGCGCAGATGAGCTCGGGGTAGCGCAGCATGGCGTCTCCCCCGTGGCCGGTCGAAAGGATACCCTCAAGCTCAATGCCCACGCGCTCGCGCGCCACAGCATCGAGCAGCGGCGCGCACTCGGCAAGCGCCTGTTTAGTCTTAGGCTCGATCATAAAATCCAGACGGCAGGCAAAACGCACCGCGCGCAGCATGCGAAGCGCGTCCTCGTTAAAACGACGCTTGGGATCTCCAACGGCGCGGATGAGCTTGCGGTCTAGGTCGCCCTGACCATCGTAGCGGTCGACAAGACCACGCTCGGGATGCCAGGCCATAGCGTTAACGGTAAAGTCACGACGCGCCAGATCGTCCTCAAGCGACGCCGCACGCTCCACACTCTGGGGATGGCGGCCGTCGGTGTAAAAGCCGTCTAGGCGGTAGGTGGTGACCTCAATGCGCTCATCATCGCAAATAGCCGTGATGCCGCCAAATTTTATGCCCGACTCAACCACGGCAATATCAGCCGCTTCGAGCGCCTCTTTGGACTCCTGCCACAGGCCGCTGCAGCACATGTCAACATCGTGGCTGGGGCGTCCCATCAGGGCATCACGTACCCAACCGCCCACGTACCAAGCCTCAAGACCTGCTGCCTCAAGCGCACGCAGGACACGGATAGAGGCATCGGTCGGCTGCGTACCGTTGAGCGAAACATTGCACATGCCTATGGCCTCCTGCGACTATCAAATTGGCTATCGATTGCGTCTGCAAGAAGTCTAGCAAGAAACAGCCTCCACTGCACACGCAAGTCCGATAAACAAAAAACGCATCCGTCCTGGTCTAAGACGGATGCGAAATAATTGAACTATTCAGGCAAGGTGCCGGAACTAGCAAACCTGACGGATTGCAATACCCTTCTGATACTCATCGACCTTGGCAAAATCGCCCAGACCCGGGCACTCGACCACGTTGGCGCCGGTGGCCATCGAGAGGCGCAGGGCATCCTCGACGCGCTCGGGGGCGTCGTGCCACACGGACAGGAAGGCGGCCAGCGAGGAGTCGCCCGCGCAGACGGTCGACAGCAGCTTGACGTCGAAAGTGCGGTTGGCAAACCAGATGTGCTCGCCGTTGGAGAAGTACGCGCCGTCGCCGCCGAGCGTCAGCAGTACATTCTTAGCGCCCTTGGCATGCAGCTCGGCCATGGCAGCCTTGACGGACTCATCGTCGCCACCGCTCACCTTAATGCCAAAGATGTCGAGCAGCTCGTCGTCGTTAGGCTTAATGAGCAACGGCTCCATAGCAATGAGGTCGGCCAGCTGATGGCTCGAGATATCGAGCACGAACTCGGCGCCCTTCGCCTTCACGCGACGCAGGACCTCTGCCAGGAAGCTCTCGGAGGTGTTGGGGGGCAGCGAGCCGCTGATAACCAGGCAGGTCATGTCATCGAGCGAATCGATAAGCTCAAACATCTCCTGCTCGTTGGCTTCGTTGATGGCGGCACCGGCGTTGACCATGTTGTACTCGGTGTCGGGACCGGCGTTGAGGAACACGTTAACACGCGTGATGCCGTCAGTCCACACGGGCTTGACGGGCACGCCCAGGGCCTCGGCGCCCTTAACGATATACTCACCCGAGAAGCCGGCGAAGAAGCCCAGGATCGTGGTGTCGACGCCGTAGTGGTCGAGCGTAAACGAAACGTTGAGACCCTTGCCGTTGGGGGTGTAGACAGCGTTACGGGTGCGGGTAACGGTGTTGGCGGACAAGCCATCGCAGGAGATGTTGTAGTCAATAGCGGGATTTGCAGTAAGCGTGTAAATCATGAATGTTCCTTTCACGAAGCAACGTGTTAATGAAAGTATATTCCACGCTTCGGCAAAAGGCTACAACAACTCGGTGAACGGTGTGGAACGCGTGAAGCGCGGCTCCGAGGTTCGAGTGGGACAAAAAACGGCACCCCGGTCGAAACCGGGACGCCGTATGCGCACGAGTTTGTCGTGTTTCGCTTACTTGCGATCGAGCTTGCGAACGGCAACGCGCTTGCTGTACTCGTCGACGTGACCAAAGTCGCCGATGCCGACGGACTCAGCAACGTTGGCGCCGGTGGCCATAGCGAGCTTCATGGCCTCCTCGACGTTGTCGCGATCCCTGTACCACTTGTGCAGGAACGCAGCGAGGGTGCAGTCGCCGGCGCAGACGGAAGAGACAAGCTTGATGTTGAACTCACGCTTGGCATACCAGATGTCCTCGCCGTTGGAGAAGTAAGCGTCACCGCGGCTACCACGAGTGAGCAGCACGTTCTGGACGCCGGCCTCGTGAGCCAGCTTCATGGCAACGCGGACCTCGTCGTCGGTGTCGACCGGCACGCCGAAGATAGCCTTCATCTCGTGATGGTTCGGCTTAATGAGCAGCGGCTTCTTGTGAGCGAGCTCCTTGAGCTTGTCGGAGGACAGGTCCAGGACGACGTCGGCGCCACGAGCCTGAGCGTGCTCCATGACCTGAGCCAGGAAGTCGGGCGTAGCTTTGGGAGGCACGGAGCCGGAAACGATCAGGCACTCAAGGTCGCCCGCGGTGTCCAGGATGTTGTAGAGCTCCTCCTGGTGCTGCGGCGTGATCGGAGCACCCGGGTTCAGGATGCCGTACTCGTGCTGGCCATCGTTGACGTAGGTGTTAATGCGCGTGATACCGTCGGTCCAGACCGGGCGGCAGAGGCAACCCAGGTTCATGACCTCCTCGACGATGAACTTGCCCGTGAAGCCAGCAAAGAAGCCGAGTGCGACGGTGTCAACGCCCATCTTCTTAAAGGCGAAGGACACGTCGAGGCCCTTGCCGTTAGCCGTGTAGCTGGCCGAGCCGGTGCGGACGTTCTCATCGGGCTCGAGCGGAGAGCTCGAAACCGTCATGTCGACAGCCGGGTTAGCGGTTAGCGTGTAGAACATTTACAGTACCCCCTGTATATGTGAGGGCCGCGTGGCCGGCCCATTCCAACCACGCGGTTACCTCTGATACCAAATTAGCGAGCTGCGGACTCGAGCAGTGCCTTGACCTCGGCGGCGGTGTTGCAGGCGAGTGCCTTCTCGGCGAGCTCGTCGCACTCGGCCTTGGTCCACTGGCTGATGGTCTTGCGGGCGCGCAGGATGGACGGAGCGCTCATCGAGAACTCCTCCAGGCCCCAGCTGATCAGCAGCGGCTCGAGCAACGGATCGGCAGCGGCCTCGCCGCACATACCGACCATGATGCCGGCCTTCACGCCGCTCTCGATGATGTTCTTGAGCGAGCGGAGCACGGCGGGATAGTAAACCTGGTACAGGTTGGAGATGGTGTCGTTGCCACGGTCGGCGCACATGGTGTAGCCGATCAGGTCGTTGGTGCCGATGGAGAAGAAGTCGGCGACCTCGGCCAGGCGGTCAGCGAGCAGCGAGGCTGCAGGCGTCTCGACCATGATGCCGACCTCGATGTTCTCGTTGAACTTGCGACCCTCTTCGGTCAGCTCGGCCTTGCACTGCTCGACGAGCTCCTTGACAGCCAAGACCTCCTCGACGCAGGTGACGAGCGGGATCATGATCTTGACGTCACCGAAGGCGCTGGCGCGCAGCAGAGCGCGGAGCTGGACCTTGTACTGGTCGGGATTGGCCAGGCAGTAACGCACGGCGCGGAAGCCCATGAAGGGGTTATCTTCCTTGACCATGTGCAGATACGGAATCTCTTTGTCGCCGCCCACATCGAGCGTGCGGATGATGACCGGAGCACCCTTGAGCGCGCTGGCGACCTTACGGTAGGCGTTGAACTGCTCCTCCTCGGAAGGAAGCTCAGCAGAATCCATGAACAGGAACTCGGAGCGGAACAGACCGATAGCCTCGGCGTCGTGATCGAGCGCGTTGGGCACGTCATCGGGGTTACCGATGTTGCAGGCGATGATCTTCTTGATGCCATCGGCAGTCACGGACGGCTTGCCACGGAAGGCCTCGAGGGCTGCCTTCTCGGCAGCGAAGGCCTCGGCCTTGGCGGTGTAGGCAGCGAGCGTCTCCTCGTCGGGATCGGCCTCGACGATACCCTTGCCACCGTCGACGACAACGGTCATACCGTTGCGCAACGCGGTGCAGCTGTTGGAAACCGAAAGGACAGCCGGGATCTCGAGGGCGCGCGCAATGATCGCGGAGTGCGACGTGCGGCCACCGGTCTCGGTGACGATACCGGCAACGTGGGCCTTATCGATCGTGGCAGTCATGGACGGCGTGAGGTCGTGCACGACAACGACGGTGTTCTCGGGCAGGACGGAGAGGTCGACGACCTCCTTGCCCAGCAGCTCGGCCAGAATACCGGTGCGGATGTCGGCGATGTCGGCCGCGCGCAGACGGAACATCTCGTCGTCCATGGATAGGAACATGTTCTCGAACATGGTCGAGGTGTCCATGAGCGCCTGCTCGGCGCAGGTGCCGCCGTCAATGGCGGCGTTGATGGCGTCGGTCATGCCCGGGTCCTGAGCCAGGACAATGTGTCCGCTCATGATCTCGGCCTCGGCCTCGCCCACCGTCTCCTTCATGTGGTCGGCCTGAGCCTGGGTCTTCTCGCAGAAGACCGAAAGAGCGGACTGATAGCGCTCCTTCTCTGCTGCCGAATCAGCAACCTCGTGCGGCTCAAACGTCAAGTCGGGATCGACGGCGACCATGACGGTGCCGATACCGATGCCCTCGGAAGCGTTGACTCCCTGATACATTCCCATTCCTCTCTCCGTGTCATGTGATAAAGCGTTTTGCCATATCCATGACAAAAGAGCGCAGCTACCTTACAACAGGTCACTGCGCCCCCAAATATGAACTTAGTTGTTCAACATGCGACCCGTTTGAGTTCTACTCGCCAAGACCGCTCTTGATGAGCTCGATGGCAGCAGCCAGAGCCTCGGCCTCGTCGGCGCCGTCGCACTTGACCTCGACCTCGGTACCGCAGGGGATACCAGCAGCCATGAGGGCCATCGGGGACTTGCCGTTGACCTCCTTCTCGGGGGTGACGACCGTCACGTCACAGGCGTACTTGCCCATGGTGGAGGCGAACAGACCAGCCGGACGCATGTGCAGACCCTGAGGATTAACGAGGGTAGCCTTCTCAGAAACCATAGTTGACTCCTTTTTTGTGTTTAACCCCTGTCATGCATGTGGCAGGAGTCAGATTCACGACGTTGTTTATATTAACTCACATCAAACGGTTTTTCATTGTGTTTCGCACGAATTGTTGGACAGATGTCGTTCGCTGTCCGCTCGCCTGCCGGGCGGGGCGGTTAAGTTTGCTGCTCTACAGTCCTGCGCAAGACGGAAAGCACATTAAGTGCTTTCCTTTGCGTGCGGAACTCGCGACAAACTTAACCCCCG
>JAQEDJ010000052.1 GCA_027669525.1 Coriobacteriaceae bacterium AM48-5
TCAGTTCGTGGTTAAGGTCGACGAGCCGAGGCGCCGGCGTAAGCGACTCTGCCGGCAAGAATTCCGACAGGGTCCAGCTCACCTTCCCCAAAGACGAGAACGGTTCGGCCGATCGCTTTATCCCCGTTTGGAAAAAAGCGCTGACGGCCGAGGAATCCCACGCCGACCAGGCGGAAAAGAAGGGGGACACGTTCCAGTGGAAGGACGGCGGGTCCGTCGAGTATAACGGCAGGACGTGGCTCGTCGGAACATACGAGGACAACAGCGGCATCTCAACCATGCTTTTTACCGACGTTGAGCCGGGAAGCGTCTACGTCCTCATCTCGAACTTCGACCAGCACAAGAAAGAAGCCGAGGCGCTCCTCAGCTCCATCGAGTTCCCCGATGACATGGCGAAGGCAGTTGCCGAGCACGCGAAGTCGAGATTTCGAGCATCGAGATCAGGCATTAGGGGCTCGCACGCAGCATCGCATGCGCAGTCATTAAATGATCGGGCACCCAACACCGGGGAGGGTCGATAGCATCGGCCCTCCCCTCTTTTACACCCGCGCATATTGCCACTTGTCGGCGCAAATCCAGCCCCCAGAATGGGACACATGGCCCACCCTAGCGAGCCATCCACGCGTACAGTAAAGGCAGGTAATCCATGGGCGGTTACAGATCGAGGAGGACACGACCATGAAAAAGAAGGCCTTTGCGATTCTCACCCTCTGCATCAGTCTCTTTGCCGCGGTTGCCTGATGGGCTGCGGTGGCAGCGGTGGCGCTACCGGCAGTGGCGGTGGCGGCGGAGCAGAAAAGCCAGCCGTGGATATGAGGACCGACTTCATTTGGTTTAAAGTCGAGGTCCCCGAGGGCGTCGAGATCACCGACGTTGCCGGCGACACGGCCGACAGGGCCCAGTTTAAGTTCACCGAGAACGAGCACGCCAGCGATCGCTTCATCCCTGTCTTCGACTCTGACAAGAACGCCGACGAGCTGTTCGACTACGAGGCCAAATGGAAGGCCAACTTTGAGTGGACCGAGAATGACCCCGTCAAGTACAACGGCAAGTCCTGGCGCAACGCTTCCTACACGCACACGGGCGGTGTGACGACCGAGTACTTCACCGACGTTGACGGCGGCAGCGTGTACGTGCGCATCGACAACGTCGAGGAGCACAAGGATGCCGTCGAGACCATGATGAAGTCTCTGGAATTTGCCGACGACATCGCCAAGGCCAAGACCGAGGCCATGGACGTCAAGCTCGACGATATCGAGATCAAGCGCTAAGCGACTGGCGAGCGCAACGGGAAACACGGGCGCAGCGCAAGCAAGCGACAGTGACCCAGCGCTTCGTACCAAGGGAGGGTCGGCTCACCGGCCCTCCCTTTCTTATGCCGATAGCCGGCGAACGCGAGGGTGCCGGACGGCAAAACCACCCCCAGCGCGGTAGCAACACAAATAGACAAGCACCCCAGTGCGTCCGCCCGCCGATTTATAGCGCCGCGCAGACAATTGAGCCGATGCCTTTGGACATCCGGGCAGTATAGTGACCAAAACGAGCGCATAACCGCACCCTGCGAATGGAGGAGTTATGACCGAGCACCAAGCAATCAGCCGTCGAGCATTCACGTTGGGCCTAGGACTCGCAGCATTGTCGCCATTTGCAAGCCTGCCCGAAACCGCGGGATTGGGCCTTCCCATGCGCGCGGCATTTGCAGAAGACACGCCCACACCGGCGGCCAACCTCGACAAGTTCGTCATTCGCCTTCGCCCCGCGGGCTATTTTCGCACCGCGAGCGTCAACGAAGACGGCAACGTCATCGGCAACGTCTGCCACCTGTTTAATGACGGCACGTCCAGCAAGCTCATCCTTGAGAAAGTGCTGACCGATGCAGATAATACAAATTGGTATGCCATCCGCACCTTACTCAATTTCGAAGAGCATAAAAAGACGGGCTACAGCATTTGGTCGGTCGACGGCGACTCGGACAAAGATGGAAAGGTCATCCACGTATGGAGTGGCGAGTATGACAAAAAGCCCAGCCGCGCTTTTGCGTTTGAACGCCAGTTAAACGGAACCTATATCATCCGAGACCGCACAAACGAGAAAAAAGACATTAATTACCTGGCCATAGAAAAGGACGGCAAAGACCAGGACAACAACAAGATCTGCCATAAGAGGAAGGACATTCCGTGGGAGCTCGAGCTTGTCGGTTACGACATGGGCAAGATCAATACCACGGTTAGAAGTATCGACTGGACCACGTATAGCAGCTACGTCGACGGGCCCTGTTGGATGAAATACGTCGACAACAACAAGTTCCTCGACGAACTGAGCATCCCGGCACGCACGATTCGGGCACCTGCAGCGTGGACAACGACACCGAGCCCCAATCCTCCCAAGCAAAATGCCAGCAGGATTACATCCCCACACAGCTGCTCGAAGGCGTTCGCTATTTTGATATTCGACTTGGAAAGGGTGAGAACCCCGGCATCGACCACGGAGCTTGTTACCTGCTCAAAAAAGACGGGAACTTTATGCATCTCTCCGATGTCATCGGGTACTTCAATACGTTTTTGAGCGAAAACCCGACAGAAGCGCTCATCATGCTTGTGTCGCGAGGCAATGACGAGGCTACCAACGAAAGCCTCACGACGGCCTTGGGCAAGGTTTTTGATGAGAACCCCGACCTGTTCTACACATCGAGCCGCATCCCCACGCTGGGCGAGGTGCGCGGAAAGATCGTCCTGCTGCGTCGGTTTGGGCTCGCCGGCAACAGCGTAAGCAGCCACACATGGGGCCTCGACCTCACCCAATGGGACGACAAAATCGCAGCACACACCGACAGCACCTCTATGTGTCTCGTTCGAGACGAGCGGGGCTTTGAAGCCGTGGGGAAAACGGGTGACGAAGAGCCCTATTGCACCAAGGTATACGCCCAGGACCATTACGAATGCACAGGAACCGACAAAATCGGCTGGGTCGATATGGCGCTGCAGGAGACAACCAAGCTCGCCCGCATCATGGTGGACGTCGAGGACAATGACGGGGCCAAGGTAAAGGTCCTGGAGCACAGCTGGTGTATCAACTACACCAGCTGCACGAACTACAAGCAAGGAAGCAATCCTTTTACCGCAGCACGAGTGGTCAACGAGCATCTATACAAGAGCCAGTATATAAACAGCACCGGAAATGAGAGCACAAAGGAGGACTGCCTCAAGCACATTGGCATCATTGCGTCCGACTTTGTTGATGCGGCACTGGCCCGAAGCATCTACCAGCGCAATTACGATGCGAAGCACAAGCAGACCGTTTCGTACTACCTCCCGACCCGTATGCGCATGACATACGGCGACTCGTTGAGCGATGCCTCACTTCAGGATGGAAAGACCGTTGGCGAGGGCCATTTCCGCCTTGTCGACAGCAGTAACGTACTCAACTGGACGGCTTCGGGCCACACGTTTGATATCGAATACGTGGATGTCGATGCCTTGGGCAACGAGACCGTTACGGAGCTGCGGGGCCTCGTGCCCATCGATATCGAACGGCGCGCGCTGACGCCCCATTTTGAGGGGCTCGAAGGCCTTAAGGTCGGCGAGGACGTGCGCGCCAAGATCGCGGCGACGCTCGAGGGCAAGCTCGAAGGCGATGCCTGCACAGCCCAACTCGAGTTTATGCACGATGCAAACGGTGCTCCAGGAACGGTGATGGCCGAGGGCGAGGCATTTGCCGCGGGGACGTATTGGGTGCGTGCGAAAGACCTGTTGGGCGACGCGGCAAAGAACTACATGCTCGCCAGCAATGGAGCCGTAAGCTTTACCGTAGCGGCCTCGGGCAGTGCAGGCGGCACCGGCAGCGGCACGGGTTCCAACGCAGACGGCGCTGATAAGAATGGTAAGGGCAACAAGGGTAAGGGCTCGGGCGGAAAACTCGCCGACACGGGCGACGGCTCCGGCATTGCCGCCGGGCTCGCCGCTGCCGCCATGGCGACAACGGTCGCTGGCGCGGCAATGCTTGCCAACGATCGCGAAGACAACGGAGACGTTGACGATTAGGCCAGCCAGCCCTTTTGGACACATCGATTTAATGAGGGGCGCAGGACACCGTTCTGTGCCCCCGATTTTACCTTGGCTCGAACGCCGCCATGGGCTACATCACCATGTTCAGCGCGTTCACAAATTCCTTGGCCTGGGAATGACTGCTCAGCCTGTAGGAACAGTCGGTCAGTAACCTATTACGAAGGAGCACGCGCTTACCCTTGACCCTGTTGACACCCGTAATGTCCTTGAGGTAGACGATTTTGGTATGGGTGCCGAAGAAGTTGTTCTTCACGACCGCCTCGATACGATTGGGATAGATGCTTATTCCCTTGAAAACGCCGGCACCCTTATCGTGAAACAACAACGTGTTGTCATCCACGCGCGCCACCCCCCATGGAGTTCGATAAAACTATCTCTATGACCACATTTTAGTCACTACAAACCCTTTTTGCGGTCACGCGCAGGGCACCAAAACGTGTCCGCACGAGCAAATAGACTAATACGACAACGAATATAAGCCGTTATCCAAGGATGGGCCGCAAAAAAGGGATTAGCAATAGCTAAGATTAAAGCCTAAAAAAAACCCTTAGGAAGTGCTAATATATAGTTATTGAAAGAGGCTGAGATGCAGAGACGCGAATTGATCCGTATCCTCGAAGAAGCCGGCTTCATCTCGAAAGGAGGCACTAATCACGAGAAGTTCGTCAAAGGAGATAAACTCGTGCTCGTGAAACGCCACCGAGAGATCGAGGATCAAATTGCCAAAAGAATCCTAAGGCAGGCAGGGCTTCGGTAGCTCATCCTCATCGCATTTCGCATCGCCTTTTAGAGGAGGTCTTACATGGTTTACGCATGGGAATTTGAGTTCTTTGATTCGGACGGTATGGTCGATGCCGTGCCATGTGGCTCGCTGGGCGGAGGAGGAACGTTTGGCTCCGACCTAAACGACGCTATCGAAAGCGCCGCTGATTTTCTCGCATGCATGGTCGACGATCACCTTATGGGTGGCATTGAACTTCCCGCGCCGGATTTCGGACACGAGCCGCGACACGGCGGCAAGATTATCGCCGTAGCCGTCAGCCGCGAACTCGCCGACATCCCCGCCGTCACCGCAGCGGATGCCGCGCGCATGCTCGGTGTTAGCTCAGCACGGGTTTCGCAACTGATAAATGCAGGACTGTTGGATTCATGGAAGGATGGCACCAAGCGCATGGTGTCCAAAGCTCCATCGAGGCACGACTCGCCGACGCTCCAAAGGCAGGACGCCCGAAAGAAATGCCTGTTGCCGTGTAAAGAGACGTCTAGGCACACCATTTGGCATATTGACCATTGAGCTCTCTCGATTCGCGACGCACTGCGTCGCGAATCGAACTGAACATATTGTCGCCGATTGCCACGCATTTCCAATCCGAAGTGCAAGAGGAGTTTTCCATGACAGGTGTCAATCAGGCCATCACCGAAAGCGCACCTAAAGTGTGTTCTGCCGAGGACATGGCCACACGACGCAAGAGCGACTCAGAGGGATTTCGGCTCATCTCGCCAGCACCCCCTACAACGAAACGTGGGCACACGTCGAAACCAGCGCTACGCGATTGCATCTATGGGCTTGCCGTCGGCGACGCGCTGGGCGTTCCTTACGAGTTCAGGCCCCGCGGCACGTTCGAATGCGCCGACATGATCGGCTACGGCACGCATGGGCAGCCCGCCGGCACCTGGAGCGACGACACATCTATGACGCTTGCTACCTGCGACTCGATTAGGGAGCTCGGGCACATCGACACTGCGGACATGCGCGACAAGTTCGTAAGTTGGATTGCCCGTGGCGAGTATACGATCGACGGCGTTTTCGATTACGGCGGCACGACCGCCCGCGCCTTGCACACCGGCAAAGGAGGCTCCGGCGAGCGCGACAACGGCAACGGTTCGCTCATGCGCATCGCGCCCCTGGCGTTTGTCGACGCGACTGACGACGAGGTCAGCAAGGTCTCCGCGATTACGCACGCCCACAGAACGTCGACCGGTGCATGCGTCATATTTGTCGAGCTGATGAGAGATGTGATGAACGACGTGCTCCCCTCGTGGGCACTCCATCTGAAAGGCGTGCCTGAGCAGGAGATCAGGTCAGGTGGCTTCGTGCGCGACACGCTTAAGGCAGCCACCTGGTGTTTCGTCAACACTAACAGCTACGAAGATTGCGTGCTTGCCGCCGTCAACCTGGGCGACGACACCGACACCACCGCAGCCGTCGCCGGCGCCCTCGCCGGCACGGCCTACGGTCTCAAAGCCATCCCACAGGAGTGGATCGACACTCTACGCGGAAAAGAGCTGATTGAGCAGTGTTTGTTTTAGGGCACACTTACGATAGAAACTGACCAGGGGGCACCATGGAAAGAGAGATCGCAAATATAGATGAGTTCCAAGTGGACGAAAACGGGATTCCGCTATTTCCAGCAGGACTGAAGGAAGAAGCCAGCCTCTATGTCCTCCCCGACGGGCGCTACCTCCCTTGCGAGCTCTACAGGACCGAAGATGGCGGCTCACTCATTTATGAGCCATCCGGGCTCAGCTTCTTCGGGCAGATGCTTGCTCAATTAAAAGAGTGCTAGAGGTTTGATTGCCCGTTAGATCGACGCTGTTCCAAACCACGGGATGGACAGGATGTCTCCCACCGCGGCCTGTGAGGTAAAATCTTGACTGCCGCGGAATCCGCCTGCGGGCAACGCTCCGATCTCCGATTGGGGTGAAGCCTATGAACTTGTTTCTTGAAATCCTGCGCCTCTCGATGTATGTGACCGGCATTGCCCGGAACCTCTACTCGATCTGGCGGGGATATAAGCAGTAACGGATAGCGAAGGGAGTCATAGAAAAGGGCCGGTTGCAGCCGACCCTTTAGACGATAATACCTGCGTTGCCCGCGCTTCCGAAGTGTGACTAGCTGAGGAGCGGGTTCCGCGGCACATCTTGATTTTACCCAGCGGCAAGGCTCTTTTACAGCCGTTCCACCGTTTATTTACATCTGCCAATCAAGACGAGACTACTACGCACCTTTATTACACACGATGTTTTCAGCCTGGTATAAACAAGTTCAATAATAGAATGCAAATCCAACCATCATGTCTGATTACGAAAGGATTTTTGCCTTTTCTGCAGCAAACTCTTCCTCGGTAAGTACTCCACTCTCACGCAGTGCTGCAAGCCTCTCAAGCCTTGCAACTACATCAACCACTATCCGCCAGCGTCTCAATAGTCTGTGAAACCTGCGGATACCGCTCGAGCTCCTTCGATAGGGCATCGACTATCTCGGCAATATTCTTTGCATTTTTGCCCCCGTTTAATACGTTTGCCCTGACCTTAGATGACGACTTGACAGTAACGCCAGATCCGCCTTCAACTGGAACAACCGAAATACTGATATTTTCGCCCCAAGACCAAAGGCTCATACCAATCTCGGCTGCAACTGTTCTTGTTGTGGGCGATGCACTATCAACTTTTACTTTAGGCTGCTTTTCCATAGCTGTCTTCAAGGCATTAAACGTGTCGTCAGGAGAATACGGTACCTGAAGCTGAAGCTGCTGATCCGCAAAACCCATAATCTGGCCTCCGCTTCTTACAAGATTAAGGCTATCGGCAATGGTAGCACGTTCCCAGCAGTCTTAAATTCGTCTCATGACCTTGCGATGCAGCCCGACACCCCGGCACCACTCCCCTACTTACCAAAGATCGCAGCGAGCAAGCCCTTGCGTTTGGGCTTTTCCTCTCGATAGGAACCCTCGGCCGCCGCTGCCACCTGACGCGGCTGCTCGCCGCCTCCACGGCGCACGATCTGGTATAGGAACGGCGATTTAACATATTTGACCTCGACGGGTGTGGCGTGTACGGTGCTCTCGCCGGACAGATGCAAGCTCGGACTGAGCGGCGCCACGATATGCGTTTCGCGCTTGTCGCTAAACACCACCGCGGCCGCACGACCCGTCTGGCCGTTCACGGCGATGCGCACCTGCTCGCCGTCGCGGCTGTCCGTCGCCGGACGATCGACAAAGTAGACCGGCACCATCACCAGACCGTCTTTATGCTTGCGGGCCTTGCGCGCCCAGGCGCGGATGCTCTTTTTATTGAGCCCCAGCACCGCCTCGGCATCGTTGCCTGCAATGTCGAGCGCCAGCTTATCAATAACCACCTGGTCCTTGGTGGACGCATCGACGGAAACGACGCGGAAGTCACCCTCCTGCATGGCGGGATCGAACGGCCCCACCTTGCCAAAGTCCCACGGCTCCAGAATGCCCATAAGGCGAACGTCCAGGTAGTTTGCCCTGGGGTATGCCCAGTCGAGCACCTCGTAGTACACCAGGGTCTCCTTGCTCAGACCCTTGCCCGGGAAGGACGCCATCATGCGCAGATCCGCGAGCGCCATGGGAAAGTAGAAAAGCATCATGTCGTTTTGGATCGCGTCTTCTACGTCGTGCCCGGCAAAGGCGTCGGAGTACTGGCGCACCAGCTGCAGTGCGTTGGCACGTGCCGCTGCGGCGATATCTCACAGGGGACGCCCTGTTCGGAAACGTATTCGGCACCTACGCCCATGGTCAGGCGCTTACTAAACGTGCCGGGCTTGAGCAGGTCGGCCACGCCAATCTTGTTGCCGCACGACGGGCACTCAAACACGCGCTGGGTCGACTCGCCCTCAAACGACGCACCGCAGAAGGGGCAGGGAATGCTCACGTGCGTGGCCTCTTGGAGGTCCTGAGCCGTGCCGCGGTCTTCCCACAGCAGATGCTCCAGGACCGACTGATTGCGCCAGTGCGAATTGAAGAAATACCAGTCCGGGTCATCTGGGCGCTCGAGCTGCGAGACATGCGTGAGCTTGAGCAGCCCGTCAACCACCGTCAACGGCGTATGACGAATGCCCAGGGCGCTCTTGGGCTCTCCGGCGTCCGCTTGCCACGGAATAACCGTTTCACAATAGGCGCACTCAAAACTGCGCTTTGCCTGATGCGAATACATGGGGCCGCCGCAGTTTTGGCATTTAATGGCAAACATCTCGTCCATGGAAACGTCCTCCTTTGCACAGGGCTGTCGACATTAAGTATGTCGAGCAAATCGGCGCGTGCCCATACCCATGTGGCCCAAAATGGAGCACTCGGTCGGACGGGAAGGCGCAGTGAACTCGAGGCGCGCGGGCAGTCGTCCCCTCTGCCTCGCGCCCGTTAGCTCCAGCAGACCATTGCTGCATTTTCTGAGCATCGGCACATGTTGCGTCTGTGCGAGCTACACTATCCCCTTAAACAAGATTGTGAGGACGATCGTTATGCTATTTGTAAATCGGCTGGTACATACGCTTGTTCCGGGCAGCGAGAGCGAACCGGTCGACGCTTCCCGCCGCACCAACGCGGGCTTTGCCGCAAGCCTCATTTGCATTGGCCTCAACATCACGCTGTGCCTGGCCAAGGGCATAGCCGGTCTGCTCGCCGGCTCTGTCTCGCTCATCGCCGACGCCTTCAACAACCTCTCCGATGCATCAAGCAACATCGTGAGCCTGCTCGGGTTCCGCCTTGCCAGCCGTCCGGCCGACGAAGGTCACCCCTATGGCCACGGCCGTTACGAGTACCTGGCGGGGCTGTTTGTCGCCGTTCTCGTTTGCGCCGTCGGCATCAACCTGATCCTGGAGTCGGCCACCAAGATCATCAAGCCCTCCCCCACCGCGTATTCGGCGCTCTCGATGGCCGCCCTTGTCCTGTCCATGCTCGTCAAGTTTTGGATGGCGGCGTTCAACCGCACGCTGGGCAACCGCATAGATTCCGAGACGCTTATCGCCACGGCGCAGGATTCCAAAAACGACGTCATTACCTCGTCCTCGGTCCTGGCCGCAGCGCTTATTTCGCAGACGACCGGCTTTGACCTCGACGGCTGGGCAGGCCTGGGCGTGGGCATCTTCATCTGCATCAGCGGCATGGGCCTGGTGCGCGACGCCATCAGCCCGCTGTTGGGGCAAGCGCCCGACCCCAAGCTCGTCCAGGCAATCCGCGACAAGATCATGTCGTATCCGCAGGTCCTAGGCACGCACGACCTGATGGTGCACGACTACGGCCCCGGCCGCCAATTTGCCAGTGCGCACGTGGAAATGCCCGGCGAGGGTGATGCGTTTGAGCACCACGAAATCTTGGACACCATCGAGCACGATATCAAACGGCAGATGGGCATCGGTATCACACTGCACTGCGACCCCATCGCCACCACCGGCGACGACCTGCGCGGCTGGGTCAAGCGCGGTGTCATGCAGATCGACCCCGCGCTCTCCATCCACGACTTGCATGAGCACGAGGGGTTCGTTTCGTTTGACCTGGTGCGTCCCGACGGCTTTGACATATCCGACGAGGAGCTGCTGGAGCTCGTCACGCGCATCGTGCACGAGCGCCGGCCCGATGCCTCGTGCGTCGTCACATTTGACTCGGGCTTTAGCTCACCCGAGCGTCCGGCCGAGCAGCTGTAATCGACAGCAAAACGGGACGCAGGACCGCCGACCAACGCGCCTACGCGCCTGGTCACGCGATCCTGCGTCCCGTTTTTGTTTGCACTGCTAAGGCTCTAGCCGCTCGACCGCTAGTTCCCCTGCGCACCCGAAATGCCGTTTTGCAGCGTATCCCAGGCATTGGTTGCCATATCGCCCAGATTCTGCGCGGTATCGCCGAGATTCTGAGCGGTGTCACCCAACTGCTGGGCCTTATCTCCCAGCTCCTGGGCCTTGTTGCTCAGGTCCTCCAGCGTGTTAGAGCTCGAGCTGTCCGCGCCGCCCTGGTCGCCGGTCGCGTTGCCCGACGAGCTGCCCTTGCGCGTGAGCTGGACCTCCAGGTTACCGTTGTCGTTATAGTAGGCAGACGTCACGACCCAGTTGGCATCGACAACGGGCGTCGAGCCATCATCGGTCAGGATCACGGCATTCGAAAGATCGGCCCCGCGCGACTTGAGGAGCTTCTTGGCGTTTGACCAGTACTGCCCCGGGATATCGCTCAGGTCGACGGTGCCGGACTGGGTAGTTTCGGTCTGCTCGGCCGTGGTATCAGTCGTGGCGCCCCGCTTGTTGAGCATGCCCGACACGATGGCAAACACAACCGACAGGGCAAAGAAAATCGCCAGCACAATCAGAATTTTCTTGATCACGCTCGACGAACGCGACGGCGCCTCTTCCTCGTCCTCACCATACTGCGGAATCGATTTGGGATACTCGCGATACGGCTCGCGCGCATATCGGTCGCGCGACTCGTAGCGCGGCTGTGCCGTGCGCGGCATATATGTCGTCTGCTGAGGTTGCGGAATGGGGTTTTGCAGCAAGTCATCATAAGGGTTTGCCGCCGCGCTTCCGTAGGGACTCTGCGACGAGGCGCCATACGGGTCCTGCGCCGCGTTCCCGTAATTCACAACGCGCGTGGGATCGGCCGACGCCTGCGTCGTATCGGGGGCAGCGTAGCCGGGATTCGGCACGACGCGGGTCTCATCGGCGCCATTGCCCGTCCGCGGGGAGCCGTAGCCACCCATTACGGTCGTCTTATCCTGGTCCATGCAACGATTCCTTTCCGTCGCCCGTAAGCATCAAGTTATCCATGCATTCTACCCGCGCAAAAGCCTATGATGGGCAAAGCCCGTCGGTATCTACAAGACATGCGCGGCCGACGGTCACAAGCGAATTGAGGAACGTCATGGCAAAAAGCAAGCTCATCAAAGACACAACGCGCGCCGAACGCGAGGAGATCATTAAGCTGGCACTCGCGGGCTGCGGTAACGGCAGCTGCGACAACTGTGGAAGCTGCAGCTTGGGAGCCGGCGATCCATATGGCACCTACCAGCCCTACATTGACGGCGAGATGGAAATCGCCGACATCAACATGATGGTCGCCGAGCGCAACGCCAAACTCTTCGGCCTCCAGCGCGGCTAAGCTTTTTGATCCGTTTTCCTCCGTCCCCTTGGGATCAAAAAGTCCCCGGCAGCGCTGCGTTTTGCGTCACCGGGGGACTTTGTAATTCGCTTCTTGCGGCTTTACTCTACTCGTTGGGTACGTACGTGGCCCTAGCCCGGTCGGGCGTTACATCCTGACCGCAGGAATAGCTCGAGTCGAAGGCGTGCGCAACCAAGTCGTGGGTATCCCATGCCATGCAGTCAAACTCGCCAGTATCGAGGACGATGATATAGCCCTTGCCATCGTAGTAGAAATGATCCTCGGTGTAGTTATCGTCATCGTCGATGTTGTCTTCGGACACGGAGTCCATTTCCGGCTTTGCCGTCCTAATTGCCTGCTTGGCCTCACTCTTGAGCGTGTCAAACGAGAGCCCGTGCTGCGCAAGCGAGTCCTCGAGCGAAACCTGCTCACCTGTCTTGAGGTTGTAGTACGCCGACCTCGTCTTCTGCACCGATCGATACGGAGGCTGATAACTGTTGGTGAACGTACGCACGCAGGCAATTTCGCCGTCAATCGAGACGATCTCGGCGGTGTACATCATGGTCACGCGGCTGTCCTCGTCGTCCATCGAGGCCTGCTTACTCGCTTCGAGGGTATCCGCGACCAGCTGAACCATATCTTTGTTGAACTTGGCGACGCCCACGCCCTGGCCCTTTACCTGAGGATAGGTCCACGTAGCCGAAATCTGGCATGTGTCATCGGGGGACGGATTCAGCGGGCCTTCGCCAACCGCAGCCGTAAAGTTGACATCCTGCGTGGCAGAGACGGCCTCGTAGCTCGCCTGCGCATCGTCAGCGTCCTTCGACTTCAGCTGCTCCAGCGTCGTGGCGACCGTGCCAATGGTGCTGTTAACCGAGCTCTCGTCGGCATACAAGAAACCAAAACCGCCCAAAGAGGCAGAATCGACTTCATTCGGGGCAACAAGGTCGGTCATGGCTTTGAATGACTTGCCGTCGTAGCCAATGAATTTAACTTGGTATTCGTGAGCAGAAGGACCACTTTCGCCAGAGAGATCGCTTTGCTTAATTGCTGTCCCATGGTCATACCACTGCGAAAAACCAATCTTGCCCTCGTATTCATCAAGCCAGACAGACACACACGCCTCCTGATGAGATACGTTTACCTCTGGCGTGTAGACCTTCTCAATCTCGCCATTCTTATACGCCCAGACCTCAAGATGCGCAGCGGCTGCGTTATCCCCACGGTCCACCGGTTCATCGGAATACTCAATCAGCAGCTCATCTTGACCATCGCCATCAAAGTCAATGAGCTTGGCGTAAGCAACACCCTGGGCTCCATACGCATATTCATCGAACCCGACAGCCTCGCCCTCGCCATACTTCTTCTGATACTCGAGGATTTTGTCGGTGAACAGCTCGTTTGCCGTCTTGATCGCCGCCTTGGCAGAGGCTTTGGCCTCCTTCTTGGACTGCGTGAGCTCAACGCTCTTAGGGGCGTCCGAGCCCTCCTTGGCGTAGTCGACCTTCATGGTGGTCGTGCTCTTCTTTTTGCCCATACCCGAGGTGATGGTCATCTGGTATTTCTGGTCGGGCAGCTCGCCAAAGTCCTCCATGGCAAAGCCGTCCTCGCCATCCACTTTGATGGTGTAGCTCTTGCCCTTGCCGGACACCGGCGCCAGCTCGACGGTATAGCTCTTGAGCTTTTTTCCTTTGCTGTTCTTGGGCAGCACTTTAGTCTCGCATGCGCAGACAACGTAGCCCTTGCCGCCCGAAGTCACCTCGGACGACGAGCCGATGCGCGGCACGACGACGATTGCCGCTACGATGGCGACAACGGCAACACCGCCGATAACGGCAGCGACAATGCGGCCCCTGTGCTTGGGTTTCTTGGGCTGCGGCGTCGGAATAAACGGCTGAGAGGCCTCGGCGGGCTCGGTCATAGGCTCCTCATAACGAGCTGCGCCGCCATATGAACCGGGGCACCCTGAGGAACTTGCTGTCCCACAGGAGCGGACGCCGGCGCGTCCTCCACCGGAAACGCCACAGGCTCCGCCTGGTCCTCGGCGGCGCCCACGCGCGTTCCGCAGCTCGTGCAAAACGTGGAGCCGTCGGGTATCTGAGCTCCGCACTTAGTGCAATACATCGCATCTCCCGTCTCTCGTCGCAGCCGCAATGCGCCCGCGCAATTCTTCCAACTACACCGTACGAGAGAAATCCCCAACCTTGTTGCGCAACATTGCCGCCGTCCCAAAATGATCCTTCCGTCCCCTTGGGAACAAAAAGCCCCGCCGGGCCTTGGTAGGCGCGGCGGGGCGGGCAAGCGGCTATGAGCAGCAGGCTTAGAACAAGCCGGTGATGTTGCGTCGTTATCGACGTCGATGTTGCGTCGTTATCGACGTCGATGTTCTCGGCCGCGGGAACT
>JAQEDJ010000053.1 GCA_027669525.1 Coriobacteriaceae bacterium AM48-5
ATGGCGGCATTGGCGGATCTGTGATCGATGACTCCTATACCACCAGCGAGGACCAGGGGCACTACGAGCAGCAGGCGACCGGGCAGCACTGGGTCGTCGACGTGGCCGGACATTGGGAGTAATGCGCATCGTTCCTCTCCTCTTATATTCGGTAAATAAGTATTTATTTGCGGGCGGCCGGTTTCGGCCGCCTTTTTTTACGCCCATTCTGGGAGTAAACGATAGGAAAGCAATCAAACGAGAGACCATATGACTGTGCGCACATGTTAGCATGGTCATATGGTCACATATTTACAGCTGCGATTATGCTGCGACAACTCAACCGTTAGCGCTTATAAAACAGTCGACCAAATCCTGGTTTGCCCAGTGTTTGGCGCATCTGCCCCACCTGAATCTCCGTCTCCACGCCATCCTTGCCGAAGACGGCGCTCATGTTCTCAGCGGTCGGGATGACCGTTTTCGCTTCGCCCGTGGTGAGGTCGAAACGTTGGTTGCCGACCTGGTTCTCAAGATGGATCTGACCATCGGATCCAAAGACACTCTGGAGCATGGCTGTCTCCTTGCAAGAAACTGTCGCCCCCAAGATAACAGACGGGCGGATCCGGCGCAGCATATAACGCTCGGTAATACATGACCATGTTAATGTAGTCATATGTTCACGTATTACAAGCTGGGACCTCATGTATTAGAGCTCGAGCCGTGGCCGTCAGGACGTCCGGCGGGAAATCATCGGGGTCGATGCGTGGGACATGGCGAAGGTTCTTACCGGAGCCTATGGTCCCGGCTCTCCCGGTCGCATTCCTACGATATCGCCCCTAGATCACCAATGTGTCAGATAAAGAATGAGGCAATGGCCATGACCACGCCTACGGCAGATGCGGCGACTGCGCCTTTTTTCCTCTCCTTTAGTCCGACGAACAGGGTTGCCGTAAAGTAAAGGGCAGAAATGCAGGATATGGCAAGCGAAACGAATTCCTTGGGCGGTTTCAGCAAAAGGTCGCTAGCAAAGAGTAATGCAAGCAGGGCAAAGCCGATTGTGGCCAAATATCTCGATTGATTCTGCGACAGCATGGCAACTGCCTTTTAGAACATGTAAGTGAAAAGTCGGTACGATGTCATTGCGGTTGCAAACAAGCCGCCGCCAGGACCGGTTGTCACGAGACCGGCGATAACGCATTTTCTCGGTTTCCAGCTCATGACAGACCCCTCTCTCATGGTGAAACGCATACATTATGAGATATGCACATTATCTCGCTAATTAATTTCAATATCCATCATCTAACTAAAGAATACTGACTCACTGGTTCAGCGACGATGCGTTTTTACCCTTGCGTTCCCACTCGCCGCGTCGGCGGTCGGAAGGGTCTCCGTCTCGCAATCAGCGACCTTGTAACCGTATCTGATGGCTGTAGGTTAAACCAACCCACAGCCATGAGCACGTTAACGTAGTACCATACTAATCGCTTAACATGCTCACGTATTTCTACCTGCGTCTTAGAATTACTTAATGTAGTCACATGTTAGTGTGCTAATATATGACTACGTTATTCAGAAAGGGGAGAACATGGCGACGAACATCCTGCTAGTCAACCAGAAGGGCGGCGTCGGCAAGACGACGTTCGCCGACGAGATCGCCTGGGGCCTCGAGCGCCGCGGCCACAAGGTCGGTTTCGGCAACCTGGACCCGCAGGGCGGTGCGAACCACGAGAAAAACCTGCTCGACGACGAGGACGCCGTGAACGTCATCGACACACCGGGCTTTTTGAGCGACGACACCGCCGAGTATGCCAAGAATGCGGATATCGCAATCATCCCGGTGCAGCCCGGCACGCTGGGCCTGAAGCCCATGAAACGCACGATCAAGGTCATCACCGAGGCCAATCCTGACTTGTCGTTCGCAATCATCGTCAACAACTTCGCGGCGAACCAGACCGTGGACAGACAATTCCTCGAGCTTCTTGAGGCCGATGACCTTCCCGTGCTGGGCACTGTTCCGACCGCGGCGGCATTCAAACAGGGTGCGGCCCTGGGCAAGCCCGTATACGAGATCGCGAAAAACGGCAAGGCCGCCCAGGCGATTGAAAACATCCTGAACGAGCTGGAAGAGGTGCTGTAAATGGCAAAGTTCAAAAAGGCGACCTCATACTTCGACGTCGCAGCGGAGAAGGCCGAGGAGAGGCAGCAGAAAATCGTTGAAAGCGCATCTGAGCCCCAGAAACCGGCTCCTCAGGTGCGGAAAGCCGGGCGCCCCAAAAAGGGCGCTGAAGGGGCATCTGAGAGGCTTGTTCAGCTGTCCGTGTACGTTCCGGAGAGTTACCGAAAACGTTTGAAGCAAGTGGCGCTCGAGGAGGACAAGTCCGTATCGGATATCGCTCGGGAGCTTTTCGATCGCTATCTGGCCGAAAAAGAGTTCTAGTTGAGTTAACGGGCACCGAAAGGTGCCCTTTTTTTCTTTTACCTTGGCCACTGAGAGCCGATTTAAGACCCCGTTTTATCTATCAGTGAGAAAACGGTCGAACCTCACCGATAGAACGTCTTATTTTCGATTCTGTAGCTCCCTGCCGGTAATTGAAGTGAGGTTGAACAAATGTCGGTATCCAGATCAACCGGAAAACGGATTCGGCGTCATTGCCGAATTGTAGGCTTGCAACTAAGTGGGATTAGTTCGCCCGGGGAGCCGAAGGCGACGCCGGCGCTGAGGGCTGACAGCGACGTAGTCGGGGAGCTGGGGCGTTAGCCCCCACACTTTTGGCCGAAGGCCATGCCAAGGAGCCGAAGGCGACGCGGAGTGAGGCATAGCCGAACGGAGGGCAAGGAGGCGCAGCCGACGCGCAGGGAGCCGTAGGCGACCGGAGGGCGAGCGTAGCGAGCGCCAAGGAGCGGTAGTGACGCGGAGCGAACGCAGTGAGCGGAGGGCAAGGACGATGGCTTTTCTTGTTTGTATATCGTTCGATTATTAAATGCTTTCTGGTGGATTTCTTTGTTTCCTTCTTGAGCTCAGACTAAGTGAATCTAATTCACTCTAGTCAGACTTGGTGGGTTGTATGAACCCATAGTTGTGGTTATTTCAACCCATAGTTGTGGTTATTTCAACCCATAGTGCATGGGTTAACTGAACCCATAGTTGGCATGGGTTATTTCAACCCATAGTCTCGTGAGACAACCCATAGTTGATAAGTTGGCCCAGGTTAACACAGGCTCAAACTATGGGTTGAAATAACTATTTCGGTACTTTTTTGGCGTTTTCCGATCGCTTTCTATGGTTGAATTAACCCATAGCCGGAAAAGTGGCTTAAATTTTCTATGGGTTCTTTCAACCCATAGCTCTACCGTCACAGAAAAGCATCCGCGATCCCTGTGAGCAAGTCTATGGGTTGTCCTAACCGATAGACTTGCTGAAGAACCGTTATTTAACCCCCTATCAATAAAATTATTTTTTGTCTAACTATGGGTTAAACCAACCCATAGTTAGACTGTAGGTTGGTTTAACCCATAGTTTGTAAGGAAAAGAAATAGGGCTATGGGTTGTATGAACCCATAGCCCTTCAAACTAGGCAGAATGCTTTGCGTCCCACTGAGCTTTGCGTTTCGCCGAATTCTCAGCACGTTGCTTTTTCTTGCCCTCCTCGACTTCGAGTCTGCGCTTAGCGATCGCCGTCATATCGAGCCGGTACTCAACCGATTTGTTATTCCCGCGCGGCGACTTAATCAAAAGACCGAGTTCGACAAGCTTGTCGATTCTCTTTTTAACATTCGAGCGATCCGACTTGACGTCCGCCGCCATGGTGGCAAGGCTGATGTAGCAGGTGGATTTGTAGACGTCCTTGCGCTGGAAGGACCAAATCCGCCCCATAATATCGGTGTCGAGCCTAGGCAGACCGAGCTCGAGCATCCATGGCGGCTTGATGATCGCGACCTTCTCGCTGACCATATCCTGCACCATGTGGGCGACACGGGACGATTCATCCGATGCCCGGCGAAGTACCTCGCGGTGACTCTCACTATTGGCCATGGCGGCATCTGTGACGGCCTGATTCGCGAAATCGGACGCCGTCCCCATTCCAGACGGGTTTGCGGGACCGGACGGGTGGCTATCCGTGTCCCACGGATAGCCACCGCCCACATCCGGTTTTAAATTTCTTGTATCCATAAACTAGCCTCTCGTTGAGGCTATCTAGCCATCAGTCGAAGTGATGCCATAGTATTTTGGTAGTACTTCAACATAGGGACCCAAATCGAAGCATACGTGTGCTAGGATTGCAGGTAACAGGCCAGAAAGCCACATTTGAACATGGAAAAAGCCCTTCTTACTTGGCGGTAGGGGGCTTTTTTCATATCTATTTTTGCTCTTTAACACGCTCCAAAAACTCGGCGATAGCGATCGCCGCCATAGACGACTTAGCTACACCGCGGCTCTTCGCGTAGTCATCGAGATCACGCCAAATTTCGAGAGGCAGAGTAACCTGGATTCTTTTCTTCTCCTCGGCCACTGCCATAGACAATTACCTCCTTCGTTGAACAAACGAAATCGTACCACTACTGATTGAAACAAAGCGTATCACAAATACTGTCTAAAATACAAACTAACACAAAGTGGTACACCTAAATTCGCTAAATCTTTTCGTCGGTCAGATAGGCACTCGAGTTTCCAAAAAGGGCACAGGAAATTGCCAAAAGGGGCACAGTGAAACGTCCCTAGAATCAGCTGTTACGATAAAAACAAGGGGGTAACCCCGCGGACACGGCCTAGCGCGCTGCCATCCAGTGCCGATTCTGCCATACTCGCAATTCGGCAAGGATAAGGAGTATGAACTGATCGGGGCTTATAGGACAAAATGCGTGTCTGCTTTAGGGGCATCGAACTGCGCCGATGCCCCTAAAGCAGACACGCATTTTGTCCTATAAGCCCCAAGGATGACGATTCCAATACGGACGACACCAAAACCGGCATCGACGGCTCCATGGACGATTCGGATTCTAAATAGGTCCTGTTAGTTGAGCTGCTTCTTTGCCGGATTCGTATGCGAAACCGCTATACCTGTGGCAATTGCCATGAGGCAGCTTGCGACGAGTCCGTACTCATACTTCAAAATGTTTGTTGCGGTCAGGGCGATAAGCAACACTGTCAGAATTTGCAGCATTATCTTTATTGCGAAGAGATTGATTCCTTGTTTGGCCGAAGTCGCTGAGTGAGTTTGGCTTTGTTGATTCAGGTTGTAGCTGACAGCAAAAGCGATCAGTTCGCTTGATACGGGGCCGACTACATAGAAAAAGATCGCGTCAATGACGCCTATAGTGTTGTAAGTTGTTTCGCCGGAAAAAACAGCGTATAAAGCATATCCAAATCTTGGCTGATTCACGTATGAATAGGAGAAGACCAAGAGCGTTACCAGTGCTGCTGCCATAAGTACATTCAAGACGATTCTTCTACCGCTCATCGGTCACTCCTTTCGAGTGCTGATAAAAATATATTAATATAATAACAGTTTTATCCAATAGGATTGGAGGAGTCATGGCAGTAAAATCCGTTATTCGTAAGTTAATGTTATTTTCAGCATCAACTGTCCTTTTATCAGCTTTTTTGGCTGTGACTCCATCTTTTGGTTTGACAGTAAATCACGATGTGTCTATCACCGCGTCTTACGCAGAAGTTTCGTTGTTTGATGAAATCTCTTTAGCAAGGCGTGCCATGCAAGAAGACGTCCTTGATACGTATTATTCGTTCTATTGTTTTAATAACGTTGCGCATAATATTCCCTTAAAGGATCCAACTTATAAGCGACTAACTTTCAAGAATAGCTACAGCCGTATTTATCCGGATACATGTCGAACAAGTTTTGTTTATACTTGCCCCACGTGCAAGGGTGACGGGCTTATGAAAGTATTTCAGTGCAACTACCAAACGCGTTGATTCGATTGTGGGTGGCTTATATGCATAGCATGAAGTTCAAAGCAATTCTAGGTTCTTTCTTCCTTTTTGTTTGTTTGTGTTTTCCGACTGCTGGCTTTGCGGACGGGATTGCCTGCAATATGAGAAACGATGTTCAGCCGGTTGCTTCTCTATCTAATGATCTCTCATATGCTTCTGGCACCGCTGCTCGCCGTGCGAACAGCGAAAGGGTCTTGAATGTATATTGGACTTTTACGGGACTATTGAATGGTCGAGAAGTGAAAGATCGAATTGTATATAGGGATTACAAGTCGCTATCTTTTCCTAATTCCTATAGTACTCTAGCGCCAACTTGGGTTAATACTCGCGCCACCGGTTCTAACGGTGAATATTTTTCTCAGGTTCAAGCTACTGGGGTTGGATCCGTAGAAACATGGCGTTGCAACTATCAAATTAGATAATTTGATATAAACGTCACATCTAAATAACGTGCACTTTCGCTGGAGGGTCGCTGTTTGGCGGCCCTCTTTTTTGCACAGGCGCGGTGGGATGGTAATATCGGGCGGGAGTCAGCCGCTCTGATAGAATCGTCCTTGCTGTCGGCAGCCCTCGTGCCGGGCAGAGCCCTCCATTTGATGGGAGGTGATGCCCATGACCGATTTCACCGAGCTCGTGAAGCTCCTGACCGCTATGGTCTCGCTCCTCACGGCCCTTGTCGGCCTTTCCAAGGCACTCAAGCAGGGTTCGAAGCCCAAAAAGAAAGGCCACCGTCGCTAAGACGATGACCTAACTCTACTAAGCAACGGCTCTGCCCAGCTCACCACAACTTGGGCTGCCGTCGGCATCATTTTACCCTCCTGACGAGGAATTCGTCCATATTTCAAAAATCAAATCCTGTTCGCGCGTGGGCGTAAACTTTTAGTTGGGCAAATCCGGCAGATTGGAGCTTGAAACATGAGGGATATGCACCTCATGTCGCTCATAAAACGTCTCCTGACCTCGAAGGAGAACGTTTTTTAGCGACAGAAGGAGACATAAATATGATCTGGTTTACCAGCGATACCCATTTCGGGCATGAGAACGTGCTGAAGTTCACCGACCGCCCGTGGGAGACGATTTGGCAGATGAACGACGCCATCGTCGACAACATCAACGGCAAGGTTGCCGTGGACGACGAGCTCTACATCCTGGGGGATTTCTCATTCAAGATGACCGCCCAGGACGCTTACGGGCTGCGCAAGCGGATTGCCTGCAGGCGCATCCACCTCGTCCCGGGAAACCACGACAAGGACTGGACCCAGCCGGCGGTCGCGGCGCCTTCACCGTGGAGCCGCCGATCTGCGTGCTCAAGATCGACGGGCAGAAGATCGTCCTGAGCCATTACCCCATGGCCGACTGGCAGGGCATGAGCCATGGATCGTGGCACCTCCACGGGCACATCCACAGCAGCGGCGGCGCGTACAACGAGTTCAACCGCAAGCAGGGCCTTCTGCGCTACGACGTCGGTTGCGATGCCAACGGGCACTCCCCGGTGAGCCTCGACGAGCTGAGGGAATGGTTCGCCGGGGTCGACGAGCCGTGCGGCCGGGTGAAATGGCCCTGGTGGGTCAACGAGACCGGCGACAGGCAGGTCGAGCGCGAGCTGGCGGCGTACAAGAGGGAAGAGGTGATTCGATGACGGTCTATGTGACGGGCGACATCCACAGTGGGCTCGACATGCAAAAGCTCCGCGACTGGGGGCTCGGCGATAGTCTTACCAGCGACGACTATCTCATCGTTGCCGGTGACTTTGGCTTTCCGTGGAACTTTTCCGCTGAGGAATGCGCCGACATCGCTTGGCTGGAGTCGCGCCCCTACACGGTACTGTTCGTCGACGGCAACCACGAGCGCTTCGATCACTGGGCGGAGCGCCCCGTGGAGTTATGGCATGGCGGGCTGACGCAACGCCTGTCGGATACTTCGTCTATCCGCCGCCTCATGCGCGGGGAGGTCTTCGAGCTCGACGGCTCGACGGTCTTCACCATGGGCGGTGCCACGAGCGTGGACAGGGAATACCGCGTTCCGTATTCCAGCTGGTGGCCTCAGGAGCTCCCGGACGAGCGCGAATTCGATGCCGCGCGGGCAAAGCTCGGCGAGGGCGGCTGGAAGGTCGACTGCGTCATCACCCATACCTGCTCGACGCGCATGCTCTCGCCGACGCTCTACCCGGACCCGGGCTGGGAACGCCTGATGTGGACCGGCTGACCGGATTCCTTGACGAGCTCGAGGACCGCCTGGACTATAAACACTGGTATTACGGCCATTTTCACCGAGACGGCAACCCGGACGAACGGCACACGGTGCTGTATGACCGGATCGTGAGGCTCGGGGACAAACTCCTGCCGTGGGGTGCGTACTGATGACGGTCTATGTGACAGGCGACGTGCACGGCAGGGCCGAGTACGGGTCCAGCCGGTTTGCATTCAAAAATTGGCCGCTGGGCCGGACCATGACGCGCGATGACGCGGTGATCGTGGCCGGCGACTTCGGCTTTGTCTGGGATGGATCCAACGCCGAGAAATACTGGCTCGACTGGTTCGAGTCGAAGCCGTGGACCACGTGTTTCGTAGACGGCAACCATGAGAATCACCACGCCCTGGCTGGGCTGCCGGTGCGGGAGTGGAACGGCGGGTTCGTCCACGAGGCGCGACCGCACGTGCTGCACCTGATGCGCGGAGAGGTGTTCGATATCGACGGGCTCACAGTCCTTGCCATGGGCGGCGCCGCGAGCAACGACAGGCAGCATCGCAAGGAGGGGAGGAGCTGGTGGCCCGAGGAGATGCCGAGCGAGAAAGAGACGGAACACTGCCGTTCCTCGCTCAATCGCGTGGGCTGGAAGGTCGACTACGTTGTGACTCACGAGGCCCCTGCCGCCCTGGCAGAGAAGCTGTGCTGCGAGCGCGGACGCGAGTATCGAGACGACCTGCTGCAACGATTCCTGGGCGAACTCGACGAACGGCTCGACTACCGCGCTTGGTTCTTCGGGCACTACCACGGTGACGAGTGGCGTGACGACAAGCACCGGCTGGTCTATCGAGACATCGTGCCGATCGAAAGTGCTGCGCCCGGTTCTCAGTTCTAGAAACCCCCTAGAAATGCTCTAGGGGTTTCTAGAAAATTAGATGCTATATATGAGGCCTATTCCAATTCAAAGGTCTGGTCGAGAGAGTTCGAGCCAGGCTGATGCTATTTTTGCTAACGCGCTTTTTCATGATTTGCTCCAAACCGAATACTTGATTGATCTATTGCTTTTGTTCGTTGATCACGCATGCCGTCAACCCACCAGTTCAAGCACGGCGACAACAATAACGGCAATTACGCCGACCGATACCCACGCGGTATCCTGGTGCGCCAGAACGGCGCCGATAGTGGTCGAGTCGGCTCCGGCGCCGTCCACGACTGTCCAGACAATCGCTACGGCAAGAAGGACGATCAACCCCACAGCAACGGCTGTACGATGCGACATCTTCGAGGCGGACATCCTACTCGCCCTTCATCTGGGTCATGACCTCGACCTTAGCCTCAGCTACGGCCGCGCGCTGTTCGGCTACAGCGAGGTGGTCCTTGAGGGCGGCGACCTCGGCCATCAGGTCGCGCTGGGCCAGGAGCGCATCGCTCAGCTCGGCTTGGGCTTTCAACGCGGCGTCACGCTCGCCGCGCAGCCGCTCGATCTCATCGACCATGGCCTCAGCCTCGGCATGGAGTTGGACAACCTGCCTGCCGAGCCCCTTAGCACGGGAGAGGTACCTGACGCTCGCGGCGTGGAGCTCGTTGTTCTCGAGTTCGAGACTCGCGGTATCGAGCTCAAACTTCTCCTCTATAAAGGCAATTCGCTCATTGCAGTCGGCCTCAATCTTTTCATTCCGATCCGTCGCCTCGACGAGCTTGCGGTTGAATTCGTCAAGCTGGGCCCTGAGCAGCGCGTTCTCGGTCCTGAGGTCGGCCGTCTCGTGCAGCAGCTTCTCCCGCCACGTCGCCTCGGTCCGTTCGGCGGCCTCCTCGTGGACGGACTTCACGACGTAGATCTCCCTGATTTTTCTCTCGTCTGCCATGGTGCGGCACTCCAATCAACAACGGGCATGGCTCCGCCATGCCATATGGCTGGGAACAATGCACGGCCGCTGTTGAGTTGTCTTTTTCCTGCGATCGGTGAGTTCTAAAAAGGCGTCTCAAGTCATGCGTTCACGCAGGTTTTCGGTTAGAGAAATACCGCACCCTTATATAGTAACGCCGCCGCACTCGGGCCTATTAGGCAAATCGCGAAACGACAGACGGACTTATTTCCTGACGCCCACCAATCCGCGTTCACGAAGGATGCGGTACAGCGTTGATTTGGAGACGCCAGTCGCAGCGCAAATATCGGGAATAGGAGTCTCTCCTCCAAGATAGAGCCTTACTGCGGCATCGGCTTTGACGCCGGCAGTGCGAGGCCTGCCACCCACGTTGCCGCCGTGGCTCCGTTTGACGGCGATACCCTCGGCCTGGCGTTGCCTGATCAGATCTCGCTCAAGTTCCGCGGTGCAAGCATGGGTGCCAAGCACGAAGCGCCCGAATGCGGTATCTAGATCCACGGGCTGTTTCAGGGACGTGAGCTTCACGCCGAGGTTTCGAAACATAAGGTCATAGTTGAGCAGCTGCCTGGTCGATCTGGTCAAGCGCTCCCAGGATTCGACCACCACCTCGTCGCCCGCCCGCATCTTCTTGAACAGGCGCTTCTGCTGCGTCCGGTCGCCGTCCTGGGCACCCGTGACCTTGTCCTTGTAGATATGGCCATAGGCCACGCCAGCGTTCACCAGAGCCTCGATCTGGCGGTCCAACCTCTGGTCTTTCGTGCTCACGCGAGCATATCCGTAACGTGTCATTTCAGCCTCCTGCCTCGTATTTGATTTTCCCATGGGAATTGACGCGGAGGTTTTGACACTGGGTTTTGGCACTCGACGTTCACGGCATCGAGGGTTCGATTTTCGAGTGCCCAGAGGCATACGTTTTGAGACTATGACTATCTGACGATTAAGTTCGACAGTCGCTGCTTCAGCTAGAATTGACGAGGCGACGCATTCCGTGCGCGGGCGGCCGACAATTCGATTGGAGGCTTCCCTATGCTAAAGATCCTTGATGCGCTGGCCGCCCTTGCGACGGTCGGCACGTTCGTCATTGCGTTTTTCGATTCGTATGATGTCCGAGTTAAGGTCCGTAGGCGTACGCGCGGTGCGGACGGTGGACGGCATTTGCGCCGCAACAAGCGCAAATAAGAATGCCCGGGGTGGAGCCCGGGCATTTAACTAAACCAGAAAACTAGGCCGCCCGCGCTCTCGATACTTACACGGGATGCGTCGTCTTCTACGGCGATTTTACCCTCTTTAGTCAGATAAAACCACCGTATGCTTGGGTTTTCATGCGAGTTCATCCATCGTTCATGCGATGTGAATCGCAGCGACAGTGCGATACCGCCCGAAGGCTGCGACTACTCCCAGTGCCCGGCCACGTCGACGACCCAGTGCTGCCCGGTCGCCTGCTGCTCGTAGTGCCCCTGGTCCTCGCTGGTGGTATAGGAGTCATCGATCACAGATCCGCCAATGCCGCCAT
>JAQEDJ010000054.1 GCA_027669525.1 Coriobacteriaceae bacterium AM48-5
CCGACGAGCTTCATGACCTCTTCGCTCAGCGCCGGTGAACACAGCGCCGCGGCAATGACCACGTGCCCTCGGGAATCTGCGTGACCTCGCCGTGCACGACCTCGATATTGGGACGGGCGGCAACCTCGGCCTCGACAAGCTCGGAAAACTTGACGCGGTCGACCGCCAAGGCGCCACCGGCGGGAACAGCCGCGCGATGGGCGCAATCGAGCAGGACTGAACCCATGCGCTCAAGCTCGGCCTTTAACAAGCCCGCCGCAGAGTCCGGACGGGTCGATTTAAACGAATTGGAACAGACGAGCTCTGCCAGGTGATCGGTATGGTGGGCCGGGGAGCTCACCTGGGGGCGCATCTCGCGCAGCTTTACGGCAAACCCGCGGTCTGCCAGCTGAATCGCGCACTCCGAACCCGCCAGACCGCCACCGACAACCGTCACCTGATCAAACAGCATCTGCAAACACCTTTCTAATTGACATGTTTTCCATTGTGACCGAAGGGTGTCTGGGCGTGAAGAGCAAACTTGGAGGGCGCATACCTTCCATCCATCATGCGCTCGATAAGGCCCTCGAGCTCAAGCGAACCCAGGAGTTTAAGTACGCCGACGGCATCGAGCGAGACGAGCGCCGCGATGTCGTCGACTTTGAGCGGAGAGGCGATGAGCGCATGCATCACGGTCTGCTGCGTTGGATCCAGGTCGGCAATGCCGGGAGCATCGGGGCGCGAGTAGCGCAGGGTGCCGTAGATGCGTGAGATAGCTATCTCGATAGATTCCTCGTCGATGATGCAGCAGGCACCGTTCGCAATGAGGTAATTCGTGCCACGCGACTCGGGCGATAGGATCGACCCCGGCACGGCAAGAAGTTCTCGCCCCAAATCCATAGCAGCCTCGGCTGTAGAAAACGTCCCGGAAGGCATACCCGCCTCGGATACAAAGAGGGCTTGCGACAGGGCCGCGATCACGCGATTGCGGCGCGGAAAGGCAAACTTGCGCGGACCCATGCCCCACGGGGAGATCGACACGACCGCGCCGCCCGTATCGAGTGTGCGCGTGATGAGGCCAGCACTCGAGCGCGGATAGACCACGTCGGCGCCCGTCCCCAGCACCACGACGTGTTTGCCGCCGGAATTGACCGCAGCCCAACCCGAGGCCTGGTCACAACCGACCGCGCCGCCCGAAACTACCGTCACGCCCGCCTCGACCGCAACCTTTGCCGCAAGCTCTGCCACGGCAAGACCATACGGAGAGGCCTTGCGCGCGCCGATGATGGAGAGCGCGGGCGTCGAAAGCACCTCGGGGTTGCCGCGCACATAGAGTGTCTGGGGCACATCAGAAAGCTCCAAAACGGTCTCGGGATACAACGCGTCACCTGGATGCAGCTCGAAGGTCCCCTCGGCCATCATTGGTCCCTCCTTCCCTGGTACATCGCTGCCTCGAGCACGTGGTCCTGCGTCACTTGCTCGCTCTCGGCGACGTCAGCGATTGTACGCGCGATACGCACCAGGCGCACGATGCCGCGGCCCGTGAGATGCGTGCGTTTGGACAGGCCGAGCACACACTTCTCCGCCGCATCATCGAGCTCAAAGGTCGAAACGACGCCGTCAATGGACCGTGTCTCGTCATCCTCGGCCTCGGCATCCGCATCGTCCATACGGGATTCGCGCCAGGCGCGAAAAGCGCGACCGCGCACAACGTAGTCACGTAACTCGGCAGACGACATACCCTCCGCACCCTCGATAATCACTTGGGGGTCGGGACGGGTCACATCGATCATCATGTCGATACGGTCGGCCAAAGGACCGCGCAGTTTAGACCGATAGCGCTCGACCATCGCCGCTGAGCAGCGACACGGTACCTCGCGATCGCCCAAAAAACCGCAGGGGCAGGGATTGCTCGCAGCCAGCAGCTGAAAGCGCGACGGGAAGGTAAAGGCCCCGTCGACGCGCACGATCCTCACATAGCCGCGTTCGATGGGCTGACGCAGCGTCTGCAGCACACCCGTGGGAAACTCAGCAAGCTCGTCCAAAAAGAGCACGCCGCCATGAGCAAGGCTGATCTCACCCGGGTGCACCGGGCGCCCACCGCCGATAAGACCTGCGGTCGAAATACTGTGATGGGGACTGCGGAAGGGCCGGTGCCCCGCCAACAAGCCATCAATGTTCTCACCCAAAACCGAATGGATGCACAGCGCCTCCTGTTGATCCTCAACGGAAAGCTCGGGCAGGATGCCGGTCATACGACGCGCGAGCATCGTCTTGCCCGATCCCGGGGACCCGATCATAAGCAAACCGAGCTCACCCGCTGCCGCCAGCGCCATGCCGCGCTTGGCGACCTCCTGCCCCAGTACGTCGGCATAGTCGAGTTCGGGCTCAAAGGTCGCCTCGAGCACTTCAGAATCCAAGTAGTGCCGCGCGGCATCGCCCATGCCATGGGCAAGCTGAGACAAATGATCGATGAATCCACAATCCACGCCCGCGAGTGGCACATGCTGGTCTGACCTGCCGGCGATAAAAGACAGCCCCATGTCGCGAGCCAGCAGCTGAAACGCCACCTCGCCCTTGACGGGAAGCACCGTACCGTCCAAGCCGAGCTCGCCGGCGATAAGGCAGCGATCGAGGTTGTCACGGGGAATCTGCCCATCGGCCGCCAGAACCGCGATGGCGATGGGCAGATCAAAGCCGCTACCGGTCTTGCGAATATCGCCGGGCGCTAGGTTGACCGTAATGCCCGAGCGTGGGATCTCGAACCCGGCGGAGCGCATCGCGCAGCGAATACGACCGCGTGACTCCATCACCTCCATACTCGGAATGCCGAGCATTTGGATGCCCGGAACACCACCGGCAAGCGAGACCTCGACCGTGACGTGAATCGCCTCGACGCCGCGGATGCAGGCCGCGTGAACGGCAAACGTCTCGAACGCCATCACGACACCTGCCAATCGAATGCGTTGTACTGATGCTCGATCTCGGCGATATGCCCGCCGCGAATGGTGACACCCACGGCATCGAAGCGAATCGCCTTGAGCGGATAATGCTCCATGAGATAGCAACTTGCGATGCGGCGGTAGCGGCGTTGCTTTTGGGCGTCCACGGCCTCCTCAGGAAAGACCCGCGTGTTGCAATCCAGTGCGACGCGTCTGGTCTTGACCTCGGCCATCACCACGACATCGTCGAGCTCATCGAGCAGCACCAGATCGGCCTCGCCCTCGGTGCAACGATAACCCTGCTCCAGCAAGGTGTAGCCGCGCTCGTTAAAGTAGTCGATGGTGATCAGCTCGCCCAGCATGCCCAGCTCGCGGGGACTGAGTCCCTTGATAAACTCGGGCGTCATCGCCCCGCAGTCGAGCTCGCCGTTTTCCCAACGCTCCTTGAGCTGCTGCGTCTTGCTCTTTTTGCTTGCGGCACTCATGGGGTCTCCTTTCCCGCACGCTGCATTGCCCCGATGATGAGGGCACCTTTCATGCGGGTAAGTACCGGAAGCAAACCAAAAGCTGACCAAATGCCGTCAAAAAACGGGCCGTACGCAGCAATGGTGTTGCATACGGCCCGCTACCAGCAGGTTTATAAAACCCCTGAGGTCCCTGTCTCCACAATTGACCTAGAAAAGGCGCTCAGTCTGCAGAAAGTTTCCGCAAAAGCTCACGCGGTGCAGTGGACAAAGTCCATGTTTGCGAATGGCCTCGATGTGCTCGGGGCTTGCGTAGCCTTTCGATTCGGCCAAATGGTACTCGGGATACTCGGCATCGTACTCGACCATCATCTCATCACGCGTGACCTTGGCCATGATGGACGCCGCGGCGATACAGGCGATCTTGGCATCGCCCTTCACCACGTCGCGCTCGTTGGGAACGGCGCCCAAGGGGTTACCATCCATGAGGACACAGTCGGGTTCAAGTCCCGTATCGGCCACGCGCCCGCGACAGCGGCTCGAATGGCGCGGGCCATGCCCATCTCATCGATATCCTTAGGCGCGATATGGCAAAAACCAATTGCCGTCGCCACCTCGGCAATCTTCACTGAGAGCAACTCGCGGCGCGCCGGCGTGAGCTTTTTGGAATCGTTGATGCCCCAGACGCGCGGCTCCATAGGAAGGCAGACGGCGCATACCGTCAAAGGACCGGCCACCGATCCGCGACCCACCTCGTCGACACCAACGACCACCCCATCGCCGCCAAGCTCATGCATAAGCTCGTACATGTCATTGACGCGCTCGCGCTCGGCAAGTTCCTTGGCATGGCGCTTAAGAGCACGCTCGCAAGCCTTGATCACCTGCTGGCGCGGGTCCTCGCGATAATGCTCCACGAGGGCGGGGATCTCCTCAAACGTAGCGCTCGCCAACTCACCGGCAACCTGCGATGCCGAAACCGAGCTCGTCATATTGGCCATACCAGGCCCTCCTTGCATGCAAATCAGATAAAAAGAAGGGCCACCCGAAGGTGACCCTTGTGTCCAAACGAGTGGACAGACGCTGCGATCTTCTTAGCGCTTCTCGGGGATGCGAGCAGCCTTGCCCACCTTGTCGCGGAGGTAGTACAGCTTGGCGCGACGGACGCGACCATGACGAACGACCTCGAGCTTGGCGATCTTGGGGCTGTGAAGCGGGAAGGTACGCTCAACACCGACACCGAAGGACATCTTGCGGACGGTGAAGGTCTCGCGGGCACCGGCGCCGGCCATGCGGATGACGTCGCCCTGGAAGACCTGAATGCGCTCGCGGTCGCCTTCCTTAATGCGGTAGTGAACCTTGACGTTGTCGGCGACGCGAACCTGAGGAATGTCCTCGCGGATCTGCTGACGCTCGATTGCGCGGATGTAATCCATGTGCAATTCCTTACTCTTCTAGAGGTGCCGTACCACCTTGGCCGGCACGTAGTTGAACAAACGTATTCGAGTATACACGCGCGGGTTTCTGCTGCAAGAACATTTTTTCACGCAGACAAAAAGACAAAACCCGCACATGATAACCGCCCGTCTCACGAATGAGACGGGCGGCATGAAGGGGGCTACGCTAGGCGTCTAAACCCAAAACGTTAGGCGGAACGCTTGGCCTCGAGCTTGGCCTGAGCGGCAGCCAGGCGCGCGAGGGGCACGCGATAGGGCGAGCAGGACACGTAGTCCACGTCGGCCACGTTAAACAGGCCCTTGATGGACTTGGGGTCGCCGCCGTGTTCGCCGCACACGCCAAAGTGCATGTCGGGATTGGTGGCGCGGCCTTCTCGACGGCCAAGCGCACGAGCTCCAGCACCGCCGCGTCGATGGTCTCGAAGGGGTTGTCTTTCAGGATCTTTTTATGCATGTACAGCGGGATGAACTTGGCCTCGGCGTCATCGCGCGAGAAGCCAAAGGTCGTCTGGGTGAGGTCGTTGGTGCCAAAGCAGAAGAAGTCGGCATGATGGGCGATCTCGTCAGCGACCATGCAGGCACGCGGCAGCTCGAGCATCGTGCCCACGGGAATATTGAGCTCGACGCCTTCCTCGGCGGAAACCTCGGCGATCACGCGCTCGATAACCTCGCGGGTCTGGACATGCTCGGCCGTGATGGAAACGAGCGGAACCATGATCTCGGGGCGCGGGTCGACACCCTCCTTGATAAGGCGGGCAGCGGCCGTGGCGACGGCGCGAACCTGCATGAGCGGCAGATCGCCAAAGACGACGGACAGGCGCACGCCGCGCAAGCCCAGCATGGGGTTGGACTCGACCATGCCGTCAATGCGACGCAGGCGGGCGCGCAGGGCAGTGAGCTCCTCCTCGGGAGCGCCGGCGGCCTCCTTCTTGGTGATGGCGACCTCGAGCTCGCGAGGATTATCCAGGAACTCATGAAGCGGCGGATCGAGCAGGCGGACGACCACATCGCGACCGGACATGGTCTTGAACATCGCCAGGAAGTCCTCGGTCTGAACCTTGAGCAAGTCGGCCAGGGCCTGCTGCTTCACGGCCTCATCGTCAGACAGGATAAAGCTCTGGATGATGTTCTTGCGATCGCCCAGGAACATGTGCTCGGTGCGGCACAGACCGATGGCCTCGGCGCCAAACTCGAGCGCGAGCTCGGCATCCTCGGGGTTGTCGGCGTTGACGCGCACGTGGTTGGCGTGACCGTCGGTCTCGTCCAAACGGATCTCATCGGCCCAAGACAGGATGGTGTCCAGGTCGCCGGTGAGCTCTGCAGAGACCAGGTCGACCGCGCCGTCGACGACGATACCCTGGGTGCCGTCGATGGAGATGACATCGCCCTCGCGCAGCACGCGGTCGCTGCCCTCGATGCGCACGACCTTCTCTGCCGCGTCAATGTGGAAGCGCTCAACGCCGCAAACGCAGGGCGTACCCATGCCGCGGGCGATAACGGCGGCATGGCTCGTCTTGCCACCGTGGCTGGTCAGGATGCCCTCGGCGGCGACCATGCCCTTCAGGTCGTCGGGGTTGGTCTCCCAGCGGACCAGAATGACCTTGTGGCCCTCGGCGGAACGCGCGACGGCGTCATCACTCGAGAACACGACCTCGCCCACGGCGGCACCAGGGCTGGCGTTAAGGCCGCTGGCCAGGGCCTCGTACTTCTTGGAGGCGTCGAACTGCGGGTGCAGGAGCTGGTCGAGCTGTGCGGGGTCGATGCGGCTCACGGCCTCCTCGCGGGTGATGAGGCCCTCCTCGACCATCTCGATGGCGATGCGCAGGGCGGCGGTGGCGGTGCGCTTGCCCACGCGGGTCTGGAGCATCCAGAGCTTACCCTGCTCGATGGTGAACTCGATATCGCACATATCGCGGTAATGATCCTCGAGCGTCAGGAACACGCGCTCGAGCTCCTCGCCTGCGGACTCGAGGCCCGAGGTGGTCTTGAGGTCGGCGATGGGCTCGGTGTTTCGGATGCCGGCGACGACGTCCTCGCCCTGGGCATTCACCAAAAAGTCGCCATAGAACTCCTTGGTGCCGTCGGCCGGGTTGCGCGTAAAGGCGACGCCGGTCGCAGAGGTCTCGCCCTTGTTGCCAAAGGCCATGGCCTGGACGTTGACGGCGGTGCCGAGCTCGTCGGAAATGCCGTGCTGCTTGCGGTAGATGCAGGCGCGCTCGTTCATCCAGCTGCCAAAGACGGCCTGGATGGCAAGGCGCAGCTGGAGCTCCGGATCGTGCGGAAAAACGGGCTTACCGTCGGCGACCTCGAGCTCGGGATACAGGGTCGCCTCGACGTTCTCGGAGAAGATGCCCTTAAAGGTCTCGACGAGCTCCTGCAGGTCCTCGGCCGAAAGCTCGGAATCGACACGAACGCCGGCGACCAGGCGGGCCTGGGTCAGGGCGTTCTCGAATAGGTCGCGTCGACGCCCATGACGACGTTGGAGAACATCTGGATAAAGCGACGGTAGCTGTCCCAGGCAAAGCGCGGGTTCTGCGTCTGGGCGATAAGGCCCTGGACGGAATCGTCGTTGAAGCCCAGGTTGAGGACCGTGTCCATCATGCCGGGCATGGAGAACGGAGCGCCCGAGCGAACCGACACGAGCAGCGGATCGGAGGCATCGCCGAGTTTCTTGCCGCAACGGGCCTCGAGGTCCGCCTCGGCGGCAACGATCTCATCGAGTGCGCCTTCGGGCCAGACGTTGCCGGCACCGGAGTACTCGACACAGGTCTGGCAGGTAATGGTAAAGCCACCGGGAACCGGCAGACCGATGCGGCTCATCTCGGCAAGGTTTGCGCCTTTGCCGCCAAGCACGAAGTTCATGGATTTGTCGCCCTCAGTGACACAGGTGCCCCGGGCGTCGGTTCCAAAACGGTAAACCCTCTTGCAATCGCTCACGATACTTCCCCTTCCATGCGCTTACGCGCACGACCGTGGTAACGAATCGACCCGCCGGATGCGGGCCGTGAGGGTACTATACGGCGGGCATTGAGCGGGCTTGCGCAGAGGGCGCGGGGGTTGGTAAACGTGATAAATATGGCGGTAAACGGTAGGTAAAGGTGGTTACCTTATGAAGATACCAATGCAAGATGCGAAGATACCAATGCAAGATGCTTGCAGGTCAAATGCTAGTTTATTGCTAAATCGCTTTACCAATATCGTGCATTATTTTTAGGTAGTCTTTTAGAGACGGGCATTTTTAGCTACCCCAATAAGCTAGCTTTGCTGGGCTCGGCGGGCGGCGCGGCGGGCACGGGCTTCTTGGATTTCCTCCAAGTGACTAATGATCTCGGAGGCGCTCTCCTCGATCGCCTTACCGTCGGTACGCACAACAAAGCAGCCTAAGCGCTTCATGAGTGCACGGGCTTCCTCAAGCTCGCTGCGCACGCTCTCGGGCTCGGCATAGGAGCCGGCAACGGCACGGGCGTAGTCATCGCCCAAGCGGCTATCGCGAATCTCAGAAATAACGTCGACGGTCGAAATCAGGCCGAACAGGTGCATCGGGTCAACCTCGTAAATCGACTTGGGCGGCTCCATGCCATGGGCCAACGGAACATTGGCGACCTTGTAGCCCTGATAGGCTAAATACATCGACAGCGGCGTCTTGGATGTACGCGACACACCCAGCAGCACGATATCGGCACCCGACAGATCGTCGCAACCACGACCGTCATCGTGCTCAACGAAATACTCCATGGCCTCGATACGATGGAAATAGCGGTCATCGGTCTTGTGAATCACGCCCGCAACGCACTTGGGCGGCACACCGATGAGCGACGACAGCACGGCAAGCGTCGGGCCGATCAGGTCGACCGAACGGATATGCAGCATACCCAGGTAATCGAGCACGCGGGCGCGAAGCGCCGGATCGACAATGGTATGGAGCACGGCGACATCGCGATGGTCGGCATCGACGCGCGGCCCCACAAATGACTTGACCTGCTCCACGGAGGTCACCTTGGGCAGGCGCAAAACGCGAAAAGCCCCTTCATCAAATTGCCCGGACGCCGCAAGCACCACCTCACAAGCGGTATCGCCGAGCGAGTCGGAGATAACGATAACGGTGGGACGAGCGGTGACCGGGCAATCCATGCGGGGCTCCTTTTGCGCTTATGCGCAGGCTGGCTTACTTTTTGCGGGCAAGCTCACCGATGTTGGCGATGCCGGAGAAAACGGCCTCGAAGCGGTTGAGCAGCTTAAGGCGATTATCGCGAAGCTGCTCGTCCTTGTCCATGACCATAACCTCATCGAAGAAACGGTCGATGGGCGCGCGCAGGGCGGCGAGGGCGGCAAATGCGGCCGGGTAGTCCTCGGCAGCAAGGGCGGCATCGACGGCGGTCTGAGCAGCCTCGGAGGCGTCGGCGAGCGCAAGCTCGACCTCGCCCATCAGGCTGCGGTCATACTCCGTACCCAGCTCGGGCTTGGAGATATGCGCGGCGCGGGCATAGGCGGTCGCCAGGTTGTCGAACGTCTCAGCGTCGTTCTTGCGGGCCTCGTCGAGGGCGGCGCAGCGGGCGAAGAAGACGGACGGAGCGATGATGTGCACCGCGGAGACGGCGGCGACGGTATCGGCCGGAATCTTTTCGTCGCGGGCCATGCTCACCAGGCGGCCATGGAAGAAGTCACGAACCTGCTGGGCGACCTCGGCGGCGTCGAACTCAATGCCCTGCTCACTGTAGAGTTCGAGGGCAAAGTCGATGAGCGACGTGGGGTCGATCGGCAGACGGTCGCGCAGGATGTTGATAATGCCGATAGCGGCACGACGCAGCGCGTAGGGGTCGGAGGAGCCGGTCGGGGGCTCGCCGATGGCAAAGATACCGGCGATGGTATCGAGCTTGTCGGCGCAGGCCACGATGCAGCCAGCGGTGCCCTCGGGCAGCTCGTCACCGGCAAAACGGGGACGATAGTGATCGCGAATAGCATGGGCGACCTCGTCGTTCTCCCCCATCGCGGTCGCGTAATAACCGCCCATCACGCCCTGCTGGCTCGTGAACTCGACGACGGCGTTGGACACCAGGTCTGCCTTGCACAGGTGTGCGGCGCGAGCAGCGTCGGCGGCAAGATGGGCGCCCAGGTGAGCCTCGCGGGCGATAGCGAGCGCGAGCTGCTCGATGCGCTCGGACTTGGCGAGCACGCTACCGAGCTTCTCCTGGAAGGCAACCTTGGACAGACGCTCACGGAACTCGTCGAGGGAGATCTTCAGGTCCTCCTCGTAGAAGAACTTAGCGTCGTCCAGACGGGCGCGCACGACGCGCTCGTTACCGTCGATCACTCGCTCGGCGTTCTCGGGCTTGCTGTTGGAGACGACCACGAACTCACGCGTCAGCTTGCCCTCGCCGTCATAGATCGGGAAGTAGCGCTGGTTGGTGAGCATGGACTCGCAGATAATCTCGTGCGGGACCTTGAGGAACTCCTCGTCGAAAGTACCGACGAGCACCGTCGGCCACTCGCAGAGGTTAATGACCTCCTCAAAGACCTTCTTGGGCGTATCGACATGGCAGCCGGGGCGAGCGGCCTCGACCTCGGCGATACCGGCGAGAATCGCCTCGCGACGGCGCTCGGCAGAAAGCACGCCGGCATCCTCGAGCACCTGCTCGTAAACAGCGGGGCTGGCGACCACATGGTCACCGGGGCCAAGCACGCGATGGCCACGCGTGGTGTTGCCACTCGTCACGTCGGCAAACGACACGGGCACAACATCCTCGCCCAGAAGGCAGCAGATCCAACGGACCGGACGAACAAAGGTCGCGTGCTCGTGGCCCCAGCGCTGAGAGCGGTAGTTGGGCCACTGCAGGCCGGCGATGGTCTTCTCGCACAGAGTGGTCAGAATCGGCGTAGCCGGTGCGGAAGGGATATTCTTCTCGGCAAAGACGTACTCACGGCCGTCGGTGTCCTCGCGACGGACCAGATCCTCGGCAGCCACACCGCACTTGCGGGCGAAGCCTGGGCGGCCTTGGTGGCGTTACCGTCAGCGTCGAAGGCGATGTTGGCCGCAGGGCCACGCTTGACCTCGTGAACCTCATCGGTCGCGGTGGCGACGTCGGCAACGAGCGCAGCCAGGCGACGCGGGCTCGAGATCACGCGGACCTCGCCATGGGCCAGACCGGCCTCATCGAGGCCCTTGGCGATCATGGTGCCAAGCTGCTTGACGGCATTATTCAGCGGTGCAGAGGGCATTTCCTCCGTACCGATCTCAAACAGGAAATCCTTAGCGTCTGCCATGGCTTACGCCACCTCGCCTTCCTGGTCGGCATTCTCGTTGACTCCGGCGATCTCGGCCATGTAGGCCTCGCAGCACGCCTTGGCGACGGCGCGGACGCGCAGGATGTAGTTGGCACGCTCGACCGCGGACAGGGCGCCGGCGGGCATCGAGCAGGTTGAAGGCGTGGCTGCACTTCATGACACAGTCGTACGCCGGCAACGGCAGCTTGCGCTCCAGGCAGGAATGGCACTCGGCCTCGTAGTCGGGAATGGCACTCGGCCTCGTAGTCGTCAAA
>JAQEDJ010000055.1 GCA_027669525.1 Coriobacteriaceae bacterium AM48-5
GGCGATATGCGGCGCCTGCCCCATCCCCGCCTCGAGCGGCAAGACCGTGAGGCACAGGCTCAACAGGGGGCGGCGACCGGCAGGCGAACAGCGCGCTGCACGAGATCGCGAGGCAGAGGGTCATGCGCGACCCGAGACCGCCGAGTACGCCGAGAGGGCCAGGGCGCGGGGGAAGAGCGACAGGGAGGTCATGAGGTGCCTCAAGCGCTACGTGGCCAGGGAGGCGTACCGGGCGCTGATGCACCCGCACGAGATCAGGAGGCCCGAGGACGCCTCGGAGCTCGTGGCGGCCAGGCGCGCGGCGAAGGTCAGCCAGGTGAGGGCGGCGTCCATATTGGGAACCAGCGAGAAGTACATCTCGATGCTGGAGAGGGGCCAAAGGGAGCTCAAGCCCATAAGGAGGGCCTACGAGGCATGGGTCGAGGCCGGACTTCCGCTCGATTGGGACAGGCAAGCCTTCGAGGCCGAACGCAAAATGGATTCTAAAAAACACCTTGCCAAATAGGAGCGTCAGACCAGAAACGCCGTTCGTAGCTCCGAAGGAGCAGAACGGGGGCGTTTCATTGGTCGAGGACGTTTTCAGGGGTTAGCCCGTACGGCCTCGGGGGAGTGCGTACGCTATTCAGCCATCTGAGCCTGGACGGCGGTGATGGCCACGACACCCACGATGTCGTCGGCAGAGCAGCCACGCGACAGGTCGTTGACCGGCTTGGCGATACCCTGCAGGATGGGGCCGTAGGCGTCGGCGCCGGCGAAGCGCTGGACCAGCTTGTAGCCGATGTTGCCGGCCTCGAGGTCGGGGAACACGAGCACGTTGGCCTTACCGGCGACGGAGGAGCCGGGAGCCTTGAGCTGGGCGACGGTGGGGACGATAGCGGCATCGAGCTGCAGGTCGCCATCGATGCGAGCTCGGGAGCCTTCTCCTTGCAGAACTTCACGGCCTCCTGGACCTTCTTGGCGACCTCGCCACCGGCGGAGCCCATGGTGGAGTAGGAGAGCATGGCCACGTGCGGCTCGACGCTGCCCATAAAGGTGGACCAGGAGTGAGCGGAGGCGATGGCGATCTCGGAGAGCTCGTCGGAGGACGGGTTAATGTTGAGGCCGCAGTCGGCGAAGATCAGCGTACCGTCGGTGCCGAACTGCGGGGTGTCGGTGCACATCACGAAGAAGGCCGAGACCAGCTTGGTGCCCGGGGCGGTCTTGAGGATCTGCAGCGCGGGGCGCAGGGTGTCGGCAGTGGAGTGGCAGGCGCCGGAGACCAGGCCGTCAGCGTCGCCCATCTTGACCATCATGGTGCCAAAGTAGGTAGCGTCCATCACCTGGGCGCGAGCCTGCTCGATGGTGACGCCCTTCTTGGCGCGGAGCTCGGCAAACTTCTGCGCGTACTCCTCGTGCTTCTCGGCATTGCGCGGGTCGATGACGGTAGCGCCGGGAACGTTGATCTCGTCGGGTTGCCCAGGATGACGATCTTTGCCAGACCTTCCTCGATGATCTTGGTGGCCGCGACGATTGTGCGCGGGTCCTCGCCCTCGGGCAGGACGATCGTCTTAAGGTCGGCCTTGGCGGCAGACTTCATACGGTTAAGGAAATCGCTCATGTTACTCCTTACAAGCGTTTCACTAAGCTCCAGGCGCCCGGCTGTTCACGAATAAACCCGCTGCTAGCGGGTTTACCTTTCAATAATGTACGCCGCGGTGCTTGAGCTTTCCTTGTGTGGCAAGCTCATTATAGGACGCATTAGCGCTATAATCGCTCTGATAAATATGTCTCGACGTATGTTCGAGAAAAAGCCCAGTTAAAAAGCGTGTGGCTTTTGACAAGGAGTATCGATGCAGATTACCTCAGGCCTGCCTGAAGGCTTTAATGCCGGTGCGTACGACATGATCGTTGTCGGCGCCGGTTATGCCGGTGCCGTATGCGCCCGCCGTCTTGCCGAAACTATCGGCTATCGTGTTGCCGTTTTGGAGCGCCGTAGCCACATTGCGGGCAATGCCTTCGACTGCACTGACGAGGCGGGAATCCTGGTTCACGAGTATGGTCCGCATATCTATCATACCTTTAACGAGCGCGTGCATAACTTCCTGTCGCGCTTTACCAAGTGGACGGACTACCAGCACAAGGTGCTCGCCAACATCAACGGTACCCTTATGCCCGTGCCCTTTAACCATGCGAGCCTCAAGCTTGCCTTTGGCGATGAGCGCGGCGAGGAACTGTACCAAAAGCTCGTGGAGACCTTTGGCAAGGACGTCAAGGTGCCCATTATGGAGCTGCGTAAGAAGAACGATCCCGACTTGGCCGAGGTTGCCGATTACGTCTACGAGAACGTCTTTTTGCATTACACCATGAAGCAGTGGGGCCAGACGCCCGACCAGATCGATCCCTCGATCACCGGACGCGTTCCCGTCTTTGTGGGCGACGATGACCGCTACTTCCCGCAGGCTCCTTTCCAGGGCATGCCGCAGGACGGCTATACCGCGCTGTTCGAGCATATGCTCGATCACGATCTGATCGACGTGTTCTGTGACGTAGACGCCCGTGACCTCTTTGAAATCGACGAGACCACCGTCAAGATCGACGGCAAGGTCTATGGTGGCGAGATCGTCTACACCGGTCCACTCGACGAGCTGTTCAACCTCGACTTGGGCGCTCTGCCGTACCGTACGCTCGACATGAAGTTCGAGACGCTCGATATGGACCAGTTCCAGCCCGTGGGCACCGTCAATTACACCACGAGCGAGGATTACACGCGTATCACCGAGTTCAAGAACATGACTGGTCAGGTCCTGCCCGGCAAGACCACCATCATGAAGGAGTATTCTAAGGCCTATACGCCCGGCTCGGGTGAGACGCCCTATTACGCTATCCTGGAGCCCGAGAACCGTGAGCTCTACGAGCGCTATCTTGAGCGCGTCCAGAACCTGACGAACTTCCACCCGGTGGGTCGTCTGGCCGAGTATCGTTACTACGATATGGACGCCGTGACCAATTCTGCCCTCGATCTTTCGGATGAGATTATCGCCTGCCATGCATAAAGTCATAACATTCGGTATTCCCTCGTATAACGCCGCCAAGGACATGGACCATTGCATCACCTCCATCTTGGAGGGGAGCAATTACGCCACCGATATCGAGATCATCATCGTCGATGACGGCTCCAAGGACGAGACGGCCGCCAAGGCCGACGAGTGGGAGGCCCGTTATCCTGGAATCATCCGCGCGGTGCACCAGGAGAATGGCGGCCACGGTATCGCCGTCCTCTCGGGCCTGCGTGAGGCGCATGGTACGTACTACAAGGTCGTTGACTCGGATGACTGGCTCGACGGTGCGGCGCTTTCGACCATGCTGTCGATTTTGCGTGGCTTTGAGGAGCGCGACCAGCGCGTCGACCTGTTTATCTCGAACTACGTGTACGAGAAGGTTTACGAGGGCACGCATACCGCTATTGGCTACAAGTTTGCCCTGCCGCGCAAAAAGATTTTCTCTTGGGACCAGATCGGACACTTCCGTCCCGATCAGAACCTGCTCATGCACAGTCTGTGCTATCGCACCGATGTGCTGCGCGAGTCCAATCTGCCTATGCCGGCACACACGTTCTACGTGGATAATATCTACGCATACGTGCCGCTGCCGCGCTGCAAGACCATGTACTACGCCGACATCGACCTCTATCGCTACTTTATCGGTCGCGAGGGCCAGAGCGTCAATGAGGCACGATGGTCAAGCGCCTGGGTCAGCAGTTCCGCGTAACGCGCATCATGATGGAATCGTTCCACCTGTACCAGGACGTTGAGTCCTCGCGTCTGCGTTCGTACATGATGGGCTACTTCACCATGATGATGGCGATTTGCTCGGTGCTCACCAAGCTTTCCGAGGAAGATTGTGCCGATGAGCGCCTGAAGACGCTGTGGAGGGACCTGAAGGAGTACGACGAGCGCATGTATCGTCGCGCTCGCTACGGCGTGGTCGGATTCTTTACCAACCTGCATGGACGGGCCGGAGACAAAACCACACTCGGCCTATACCATCTTGCCTCAAAGATCTTCAAATTCAACTAGCTGCTGAGTAATCGCTGCTGATAGGTTGACTGGGCCCCTTGGCCTTTAGTTTGCTACTGCGAACAGTCCTGCTCGCACGGAAAGCACATTTAGTGCTTTCCGGCTCGTGCGGAACTTGTATCAAACTAAAGGCCAAGGGGCCTCTGCTATAAGTATCGATTCTGGGATTGTTTGAATTTGAAGATCTTGGACGCGCGGTACACAGGGGCCTGGGCTGAAAGGGATCTGGTTGAGTAGGTTGCCCGGTGGGGCTTGGTTATGTTTGTCGCGAGTTCCGCACGAGCCGAAGAGCACTTAATGCGCTCTTCGTGCGAGCCAGGACTGTAGAGCAGCAAACATAACCAAGCCCCACCGGGCAACCGGTCGAGTGAGGTTATTTCGCGGCGCCGGGGATGCCGTGGGAGGTTTTGGCGTTTTTGGCTCCGTTTACGATGGCGGTCTGTAGGGCCCTTACGGCGAGCATGCCCAGCAGGTCTAGGGGAACGGCGGCGCTTGCCTGGGCGCCTAGTTTGCCGCTGGCGAGGGTGTAGATGGTGTCGCCGTCGTTGGTGGTGTGCGTGGGACGGATGGCGTGTGCGTAGGCGTCTGCGGCCATCTGGGAGACTTTGGTGGCTTGTGCCTTAGTGAGTTCCACGTTGGTGACGATGCAGCTGATGGTGGTGTTGGTGCGGTCGAGCGGCATCTGCATGGATCCGGCGGCGGCAAAGGCTGCGAGCTCCATGTCGACGATCTGGTCGCTATCTGCTGCGGCGCGCATGCCGGCGACCCACTCGCCGGTGAAGGGGTCGACCACGTTGCCGCAGGCGTTGACCGAGACCACGGCACCCACCTTAACAGGACCGAGCGCCACGGCGGCAGCGCCTAGGCCGGCCTTCATGCAGGTGGCGGGGCCCATGAGCTTGCCCACGGTGGCACCGGTACCGGCACCTACATTGCCCTGCTCGAGCGTGGTGGGGGTGTTGTCGAGTGCCTCGCGCACGGCGGCGATGCCGGCCTCTATGTCGGGGCGAACGGTGGGGCTACCAAAGGCGAGGTCGAAGATACAGCTGGAGCACACGATAGGCACCTGCGTGGGGCCGACGGGAAGGCCGATGCCGTGGCTCTCGAGCTCGCGGGCGACGCCGCTTGCGGCCTCCAGACCAAAGGCCGATCCGCCCGAAAGGCAGACGGCGTGGACCTTGTCGACGGTGTTCTCGGGTCGCAGCAGGTCGGTTTCGCGCGATGCCGGGGCACCGCCGCGAACGTCAACGCCGCCGGTGGCGCCCTCGGATGCCACGATTACGGTGCAACCGGTGCCGGCCTCCTCGTCCGTGTAGTTTCCAAAGCAAAAGCCATCGACATCGCAAACGTCAATGGCCTCAAGCAGTGTATCCATGTTTTACTCCTATCGGTTTTCCGCCGGGCCTTATGCCCGGTCGGGATCCGTACGGTACGCCGAAATTGTAGGCGCTGGGGGATACCCAGCGCCAGATGCAATTACGATAGTTTTTGAATCGCGCGCGCGACGCGAGCGATGGGCAGGCCCACCACGTTGTAGAAGTCGCCCGAAATATCATGCACGAGCATGCGCCCGCCGACGCCTGGATGCCGTAGGCGCCGGCCTTGTCCATGGGCTCACCCGAGGCGACGTAGTGCTCGATCTGTTCGTCGTTGAGCTCATAGAACGTCACGTCGGTCACATCGACAAATGACAGGCTCTCGGCGGCGTGTGGAGCGGTGGTGTCTCCGGCCCTAACGATGCAGACGCCGGTTGCCACCTGGTGCGTGCGACCCGAGAGCTCGTGGAGCATGGTGCGGGCCTCGTCCTCGTTTGCCGGCTTACCCAAAAGCTTGCCATCGAAGGTGACGATGGTGTCGGCCGCGATGGTCAGCTCATTGGGCTCGGCGTGCTCGGCGGCAACGGCGGCAGCCTTAGCGCGAGCTAAGCGCTCGACAAGCGTAAGCGGGGCCTCATCATCAAAAGGAGTCTCGTCGATGTCAGCGGGAATGACGCGGATGTCGTAGCCCGCTTCGCGCATCAACTCGATGCGGCGCGGTGATTGCGAAGCCAAAATCATAGCTGAATGCCCTCGGCAACCTTCTCGACGGCCTTGTCGCCGGCGAGCGTACGCAGCAGCTCAAGCGCAAAGGGGAGCGACTGGGCCATGCCGCTGGCAGTGATGATGTTGCCGTCGTGCGTGACCTTGTCGCCGGTATAGGCGCCCTCGGGGAAGCTCTTCTCAAAGCCGGGGAAGCACGTGGCGTGGCGTCCCTCGAGCAGATCAAGCTCGCCCAGGATAAACGGGGCGGCGCAGATGGCGGCAACATGCTTGGTCGCGGCGAACTCGCAGACTACGTCGCAGACGCGCTGGTCGGCGCGCAGGTTGGTGGCGCCGGGCAGACCGCCGGGCAGCACGACGCAGTCGTACTCGTCAAAATTGATCTCATCAAAGAGTGCGTCGCAGGTTACGGGAATCTGCAGCGAGCTTACGACCTCGCGCGTGGGCATGATCGAGACGAGCGTGGCGCGCACGCCGCCACGACGCATGACATCGACCATGGTCAGGCATTCAATCGTTTCAAAGCCATCGGCGGCGAGAACGGCAACGCTGGGCATAAGGGATCCTTTCGTAAGGCGGCATACAATTAGCCGTCTTATACCCCGAAGACATGCGCTTGCCACGCTCGATTTCCCAATGTTTAAAAAGGATGGGGACTAGATAATCATTCGGTATAAATTGATTATCTAATCCCCGTCCCAGAAAAATCATCGGGCGTGGTCTTGGGCAAACAGCAAACAGATTAGTTGCGCTTGAGATGTACGACGGTTTCGCAGTGGAACGTTTGCGGGAACAGATCGACCGGCGTGATTTTGACGGGGGAGAAGGTGCCTTCTTCGACAAAGCGTTTGAGGTCGCGGGCCAGAGTTGCCGGGTCGCAGCTCACGTAGGCGACATCACGGGCACTCGTGCTCGCGATGAGGTCAATGGCCTCGGGCGCCAAGCCCGCGCGCGGCGGATCGACTACCAGGACATCGGCATCCTGGTCGGGGAACTCGCGCACGGCGTCGCCGCCGATGACGTCGACGTTATCGAGCTTGTTGATCTCCAGGTTACGGCGTAGATCGCGCACGGCAGGGCCATAGGCTTCGACGGCGGCGACGTAATCGCAGCGGCGGGCGAGCGGCAGGGTAAAGGTGCCGGCACCGCAGTACAGGTCCACGGCCAGCTCGTCTTCCTGCGGGTCGAGGGTGTCCATAACGAGCTCAATCAAAATCTCGGCGCCCTTGGTATTGACTTGGAAAAACGACGGGGCAGATAAGCGCATCTGGCCTTCGGCGATATTCTCGGTCCACGAGCCCTCGCCGGCGAGCATCTCTACTTTGGAGACACGGCGGGCTTTCTTTTCGCCCTTGCTCATCACACGCACGATGCTCGTGGGATGAGCGGCGTCCGCCAGCACACGGGAGACCTGCGAGCGCGGAAAAGAGCCTGTGGGCGTCCAGAGTGCGACCTCGAGTGCTTGGTGCGACGCGAAGCGCGAATGCCCACGCGCTCGAGGCCCAGGTCGTGGCTGCCGCTCAGATAGTTGAGCGCGCCGACGACTGACTTAAGTGCCTTGGGAAAACGCTTGTCGAACAGCGGGCACGAATCGACGGTCACGATTTTGCTGGGGTCGACACCGTGCATGCCAAGCGCACGCGACCGTTGACGACGGTCGGTTCGAGCTCGATTTTATTGCGGTAGCCCCAGTCGTCCTTGGTGTGGCGGATAGGTTGGACAAGATCGTTGACCTGCTCGGGGGTGAACTTGCCAATGCGCTCGAGCGTGGAGCGCAGGTTTTGCTCTTTGGCGGCAAGCTGAGCGGTGCGTGAGAGATTGCCCCACGAGCAACCGCCGCAGATGCCCACGAAGGGGCAGGGGGGCTGAATGCGATCGGGGCTCGGCTCCAGAATCTCGGTCGTGCGGGCGCGCATAAACGACTTGCCGTCCTGCACGATCTCGGTCTCGACGGTGTCGCCTGCCACGGCGCCCTGCACAAAGACGGCCTTGCCGTTATCGGCGTGCGCCAGTCCGTCGGCGCCGTAGGTCATCGATTCTATAGTGAGCTTCATATTCCTGCCTGTCATTCGCGGTTTTGTCCGCAACCATGGTAGCAGGGAAAAGCGCCCCGTATCTGGGGCATTCCTCAAATACGGGGCGCTTCTACAAACGTCTATTTCGTCTTGCCAGTAATGAGCGTCTTAAGGCCTAGTCCAATCAGGCCCAGGCCCATACGCACGCGACCGGGGCGATGACGCTCGATGGCCTTGGTCTTGCCAGCGGGCTTATCGCGACGAGCGCTCGTCTCGGGTGTGGGCTTGGTGACCTGCGGCTTGGGCTGAGGTGCAGGTGTAGGCTCGGGCTCAATGACGGTCGCCTGGACCTTCTGAACCTCGGGTGTGGCTGGCTGCGGCTCAAGCGCAGGGGCGGGCTTTGCCTCGACGGCGGCCTCGGCGTTGCGATAGGCGCGCTCCAGCAGGGCTTCCTGCGAGTTGAAGGGTTTCTCACCCTCTGCACGCTCCACGGGGACCCAGGTGCCGTCGCTCGTGAGGCTGCGGGCCTTCACGTTGTCGCGCAGCTGCATGCCCATGTACTCGTGCACCAGGCGCGGCAGGTGGGGTCGAGCACGGGGAAGGCGATCTCCACGCGGTGCTCGGTGTTGCGTGTCATCATGTCGGCCGAGCTCAGATAGATCATGTCCGAGTCCACGCCAAAGGCATAGACGCGCGCATGCTCCAAAAAACGCCCGACGATGGAGCGCACGTGCACGTTCTCGGTCTTGCCCGGAACGCCCGGCTTGAGGCACGAGATGCCGCGGATGATCATGTCCACGCGCACGCCGGCACAGGATGCCTCGGCGATCTTATCGATGACCTCGCGGTCGGTCAGCGAGTTGAGCTTAAAGAACACACGGGCGGGCTCGCCGGCGAGGGCGCGCTGGATCTCGCGATCCAGGCCGCGCATGATGAGCGGCTTGAGGCCCACGGGCGCCACGCCCAGGAAGCGGTAATCGCCGCGCAGGTTGCCCAGCGACAGGTTGCGGAAGAACAAGTTGGCGTCCTCGCCGATGCCGGGATGGGCGGTCATGAGCATAAAGTCGCTGTAGAGCTTGGCCGTCTTCTCGTTAAAGTTGCCGGTGCCCAACAGCGTCAGGCGTGTAAGCGCCATGCCCTCGCGATAGGTGAGCTGGCAGATCTTGGAGTGGCACTTAAAGCCTTCGGAGCCGTAGATGACGGTGCAGCCTGCCTCTTCCAGACGCTCGGCCCACTCGATGTTGTTCTGCTCGTCGAAGCGGGCGCGGAGCTCCATGAGCACCGTGACCTCTTTGCCGTTCTCGGCGGCATCGATCAGCGACTCGCACAGGCGGCTCTGCTTGGCCACGCGGTAGAGCGTGATGCGCAGTGAGATGCACTCGGGGTCGTAGGCGGCCTCGTGCACCAGATCCAGGAAGGGGTTCATAGCCTCATAGGGATAAAAGAGCAGCTTGTCGTGCTGAAGTACCTGCTCACGGATGGAGCGAGCCATATCGATGGTGGGGTTGGGCTGCGGCTTAAACGGCGTAAAGAGTAGCTCGTTGCGCAGGTGCTCGGGAATCTTGCCCTCAATGCCGAAGACATAGTCCAGGTTGAGCGGGATATCGCAGGTAAAAACCGAGCGGCGCGAAAGCTCGAGCGCTTTGCGGATGGTCTTGAGCGTCGCCTTCTCGAGCGAACCGGAGACGGCAAGCACCACCGGCTGCAGGCGCAGACGCTTCTTGAGGATGCGCTTCATGTGCTGGCGGTAATCCTCTTCCTCCTCGACGCCCTCGCCGTCCGGGTCGATATCGGCATTGCGGGTGACGCGGATCAGCGCGCGGTCGAGTGGCTTGTAGGAGCCAAAGCAGCTGTCCAGGCAGGCGAGGATGACGTCCTCGAGCAAGATGTAGGAGTAGGTGCCGGTGGGCGAGGGAATCTCGACCACGCGGTTCATCGAGGCGGGATCTCGATAAGGCCCAGCAGGCTCTCCTCGTCCGTAACGCCGTCCAGACCGCAGGCCAGATAGAGCGCGCCGTTGCGCAGGTTGGGGAAGGGGTGGCGCGGGTCAATGACCAGCGGCGAGATGACCGGTGACACGTAGGCCTGGAAGTAGCGGGTGACAAAGGTGCGTTCCTCGGGCGTAAGCGAATCGATACGAGCGCGGTGAACGCCCAGGGCGTCGAGTTGGCCCTCGATGCTCTTGAAGATGGTCTCCCAGCGGGTAAGGAGCCCGGGCATTTCGGCCATGACGGCATCGACCTGTTCGGAGGCGGTCATATTGCTCTTGTTGTCGACAGGCTGTTTTTTGAGCTCTGCCAGGTCGGACAGGCCGCCCACGCGCACCATGAGAAACTCGTCGAGGTTGGACTCGAAGATCGACACGAACTTGAGGCGCTCAAACAGCGGAACGGTCTCGTCGAATGCCTCGTCAAGTACGCGGTTGTCAAAGCGCAGCCAGCTAAGCTCTCGGTTTTGCGTATACGAAAAATCACGCGGCGGCTTGCGCAACTTGGCGGCCTTTTGCTTCTTTTCGATTTTGCTCGGCATATGCATCTGTCCGTTCAGTCCCCGCAGGGGACGATAGCCCAACTCTATTTACTATTGTCTCAATTTAGTCGCCCGCTGGCACGGACGTATCGCGCGAACGGTATCTTTACCTACTTCTTACGATGCCCGGCCATAGAACTAACGCTCGCGACACTAATGCTAGCGTTCAATATTCTCACTCAACTGATAAGGATGCGTGAATAAGAATGATGGCAAGCTGAATATCATCGAATTCGGTCCAAAACGTGGGCTAGCTTCATTTATATACATAAAACCGTTTTACCTATGCAATTCTGAATCATGGATTTATAGATGCGATGGGGGATAATTTATAGGAAAAAGAGCGTTTACCTTTGAAAAGGTACTTTAGAGCGCCGAAGTGCATCATGGGGGAATCACATGCGATATACCGTTCATCGCACTTTGTTGACCGTTCGGGGGCGAGGTGGAATTGCGGGTGGAATTTGGATATAACTAGAGCTGTCAGCAAGCAGCGCCCGTTACGGAAGGGCGCTGATAGATTCGGCCGAAAGGCCCGAAAGAAAGGTAGGAGGCCATGACGAAAGGTCTGCACGTGCCTTCCGAGATCGGCAAGCTCAGGAAGGTCTGCCTGCACCGTCCCGGCGACGAGCTCCTCAACC
>JAQEDJ010000056.1 GCA_027669525.1 Coriobacteriaceae bacterium AM48-5
TCGTCGAGGCCGAGAACAGGCAGGTCAGGTTCCTGGCCGCCCGGATATCGGAGGCCCTCGACGAGGCCGGGGCCCTCGAGGCCGAGACGGCGGGGCTGCTCGAGGGCGACGAGACCTACGCGTGCCTGCTCACCGTGCCCGGCATCGGCCCGAGGACCGCGGCGCAGCTCGCGGTATCGGTCGACATCGCGAGGTTCCCGGACCACGACCACCTGGCCTCGTACCGCGGCATAGCCCCGAGGGTGAGGAGCTCCGGCACGTCGGTGAGGTCGGTCAGGGCGTCCAGGCGGGGCGACGCGAGGCTCAAGTCCCTGCTGATCTTCTCGTGCAACAGCCTGGTGAGGTCGTCGGGGCGCTACGGCGAGTACTACCGGGCCTGCAGGGCGCGGGGCATGGGGCACGGGCGGGCGCTCAAGGCCGTCGCGAGGAAGCGGCTCAGGGCGATATACGCCGTGATGCGCGACCGGGTGCTACCGGGAGTAGCGTCGAAGGTTGACAAAACTATAGGAACACCCAATGAGTACCCAATGAGTAAACAAAGAGTGCGACGGAATGGCTCCCCTTGGCAGCTTAAAGCCGTCATGCAGGAACCATTCCGTCGCAGCCTAATGAAAGGGACTGGGTTGTAAATGTTGGAGAAGAGCCGTTAGCGCCCGGGGGCCAGGATCACCAGCGCGTCGTGCTCAAAGGGATGCTGCGCCACGCGCACGGTGCCGTCACCGTTGTCACGGACGGGCAGCTTTGCGATGCGCTTGTCCTCCATGTCGAGGACCGTCGCCGTCCAGCCACGCGCGCCGTCGAGCTTAAACTTGAGCGCCGTGGTGCGCGGCAGGTACGTGACGACGCGACCGCCAACGCGCGCCACACGGATGGCCTCGCGCGCGTCGTCGAGGAGCTCCTGCGCCGGAACCACGGCAAGTGCATCGTCGGCAGCCGTAGCGCCCAGGGCGGCAAGCACGTGCTCGATCGCGCCAAAGTCCCACACACCCGCAAACTGCAGGCACTCTTGCCAGCGGAACGGCATGTCAAAGCCCTCGCCCAGCACCGAACCTTGGCTGCGCGATGTCTGCCAGTTCCAAACGCCGTGTGCGCCGTAAGTTACGCCGGCACTGGCGCCGGCAAGAATCGACGACCATACGCTCGCGCGGCAATCCTGCGCGGTGAAGCGCCAGTACACATTGCGCGACGCACCCATCTGCTCGTAACAAGGCTCAGAGTTGACCATCGGCTTTTTAGGGTAGTTGGCGATAAAGTCCTGCGGCAGACGCCATGCCTCGGGCTGGCCCTCGTAGTTGTGGCCGGGCTGGAACATATAAAAGTCCAGACGGTCCAGATACTGCGCCGGAATGGTGCGATTGGCGCGGTTGATATGCATGGTGCGCAGCGCCTCGGGCGCGCGCTTGACGACCTCGTCGAGCGCGTCCTCGTAATAGGCGATCGCCTCGTCGCCGGCAAAGTCGGTATCGCCCGTCACCACGTAGACGGGGTTGAACTCGCCCAGGTTCTCGACGACGCGGGCAACGTGGGCACGGACCTCCTCACGCGGCATAACCTCGGCGCCGCAACGCTCGGCGATCTTGGCACCCCAGGTACCGGGCACGTAGTTGCACCACATAAGCACGAGCGCCGGACGGATGCCGTGCTCGACGGCAGCACGGCACATGGCGGCGGCGCGGTCCCAATATGCCTGGTTGGGACGGGACCAATCAAAGTGCACGCCGTCCTCGCTGGCATAGGGCCAAATGCCCAGGTCGGGGCAGCAGCGGTCCCACTGCGGCAGCGTGTTGATCTGCAGCACATTCATGCCCTGCTCGGCACGGCGGGTCAGGTAGTAGTTCCAGTCATCCTCGGCAATGCTCGTAAATGCGCTCCAGCACGTATCGGCAAACCAGAAGAACGGTTTGCCCTCGCACAAAAAGCCGTCCTGGCGACCGTTGACGGTCAGCTTTCCCAAACTCATCTGCATGTCCTTTCGTTTGATAAAGGATTTGCGAACCGCCGGGGGCTTTCGCGGTAACCCCGTGCGAAAGCCCCTGCCGCTTGGCAAACCCTCGCGGGCGAATCCCGTCCGCCCCATCAGTCTACCTTGCAAGAAGGGCCCCGCCGGGCTTACGCCTGACGCCCCGTCGTGTAGGTGAGGTCATATGTGACCGAACGGTTTGGCCTTAGGCCTCCATCTCGGCGAGTTCCTCCTTGGAGAAGCCGCAGGCAAAGACGACGGCAGCGGCGATGACAAAGGAGATTGCCATACCAACGATAGCCCAGACGGTGTTCATCTGGCCACCCTGCAGGTAGTTGGTGAAGACCAGGAAGTTGGACGCACCGCCTGCGAGGTAGTAGGTAACACCCATGAGGCCGGAGAACACAGCGCCGATGGCACCGCCGATGAACATGCCGAGCATGGTGCGGCGGAAGCGCATGAGGATACCGAAGAGCGCAGGCTCGGTAACGCCGCCGGCGATGGCGGAGATGACGTAACCGATGGCAAGGGACTTCTCGTCGGGGTTCTTCATCTTGAGGAAGGCACCGAAGGCGCAGCCCCAGACAGCGGCCATAGCGCAGTTGGTGGAAACGAAGACGAAGGGATCGTAGCCGGCGGCGATGATCTGAACCTGAGCGAGCAGGATGACGGGCATGTGCATGCCGCAGACCACGAAGAGCTGCCAGAAGGCACCGAGGACGGCCATGACGATCAGGATACCGATGCCGCCAAGGTCAGCAAGGCCGAAGAGGGCGTTAGCGATCAGCGTACCGATCTCGTTGCCGATCGGGGCGAGGACGATGAAGGCGATGGGGATGGTGACGATCATGGTGCAGAACGGCGTGAAGACCGTGGAGAGCACGTCGGGCATGACCTTCTTAAAGAACTTCTCGATGAAGTAGAGGACGGGCACCGAAAGGATGATCGGCAGGACGGACTGCTGATAGTTGGCAGCGGCGATCTGGATGCCGTAGACGGAGATGATTCCGCCGCCCTCCTGGGTGGCGACGCTCACCACGGAAGGAGCCATGAGGGCGCCACCGAGCAGCATGCCGAGCACGGGGCTGGCGCCGAGCTTCTTAGCCGCGGCATAACCCAGGTAGATGGGGATAAAGGTGAACGTGGCCTCGTACAGCGTGGTGTAGAGGAACGTATAGGTCGGGTCGTCGGCCGAGAGCACACCGAGCATGGTGGGGCCAAGGACAGCCGCGATGGTGCGGAACAGACCGCCGGCCATGAGCAGCGGGATGAGCTGGGTCATGGAGCCCGACAGATAGTCGAGGATGATGTTGGGCAGGTTCTTGAGCTCGAACTTCTCCTTGGGAGCATCGAGATTCTCGTCAACGGCGGCACCCTGCTTGACGCCGGAGATGGCGACGAACTCGGCGAGCACCTTGGGCACGTTCTGGCCGATGATGACCTGGAGCTGGCTGCCGGCAAACTGGCAACCCAGAACACCCTTGACCTTCTTGATCTTCTCCACGTCGGCCTTGCTGTTGTCCTTGAGCGTCAGACGCAAGCGCGTCATGCAGTTGGTGGCGACGGTAACATTCTCCGCACCGCCCACGAGCTCGAGGACATCGGTGGCAATCTGCTTGTTATCTACTGCCATGGGACCCCTCCCCATATCTTCGTGTGCCTACTCGCTTGTGTAAGCACGCCTTTGGCTCGGCGACTATAACCCCTTACGGTTGCCGAACCCTTGGATACGCTGTCGTAAACAATTTGTTTACTGAACGTTTACGGGCTTTAGTTTACACGGAGCGCCGAATTTATGGCAATTTTGCCGTCTACAGTCCGGTGAACGGTAGGAAATCGGGGGTGAACGTATTTGAATGGCGGGAGATGGTCTCTTTGACTGTCTATTGATATATGGCTCTTTACGTGGGCTTTTATTTTGATAAACACCTCTATGACCTGTTAGCTCATCAACAGAAGCCCTGCTAGAAGCTAGTAAACATATGTTTAGTAGTTCATGGCGTGTTCAATTTTGCCGTTTACCGAGTTCATCTGCTCGTTCTGCAATTCTGCATTAAACTAAACATGTTTAGATTGTATTGCCGCTTTTGTTTCGTATTGGCGGCGCAAGGGAGGCAGCTCATGGAACTCAAATTGTGTACCTACGCAACCGTCACCACCTTGGGCGACTTTGGCCCCTGGATCAGCAAGGTCGTACTCGACCTGCCCTGCACCGTGCGCGCCAACGACATCGACACGAACACCTTCCATATATATGTAGAGCGTCACGAGCGCTCGGGCGAGGTTCTGATGCGCAAGGAGCGCGGCGCCGACCATGCCGCGCCCTCCGTGGGTTACATCGACATTCTCGCCGCATATCCGTGCGACGAGAACGGACGTAAGCTCGCCGTGGGCACCCATGTGGCACTCGAGGTCGCCGAGCAGCGCCTGACCAAAAAGATCGAAGGCGGCGTCATGGGCTCGCGCATGCTCGATGACCAGCTGCACATCACGCAGCTCGCGGCTCTTCCCGGCAATGACGGCGACGATCCCACCTGCGGCCTGGTCTTCGACACCTGCCGTGGCGATATCTGCCCTGCGCTCAAAGGCTGGAGCAACGCCACGCAAAAGACCGCCGTCGACGGCATCGCGCTCGAATACGGCTTCTTTGAGCCCAGCTTTAAAGCCGAGGACTCGGCATGCTTCAACCCCTTTGCGCCCGAGGCGACGGTCGTGCCCCAAAAGGCGCCGCTCGTGGTGTATCTGCACGGCGCCGGCGAGGGCAAGGGCGCCACGCAGGGCGAAGGCGCCACGCGCGCCTATATCGGCAACCGCGTGACGGCCATTAGCCAGGCGCAGATCCAGCGCTACTTTGGCGGCTTTGCCTGGGTGCTCGTGCCGCAGTCGCCCACGTTTTGGATGGACAACGGCGTCGAGCAGCTTGGCCACTCCAACCAGAGCATCTACTCCCCCGTGCTCAAGGCACTTATCGATGAGTTTGTCGCCGAGCATGCCGACCGCATCGACACCGACCGCATCGTGGTCGCCGGCCTTTCCAACGGTGGCTTTATGACCCTGCGCCTGTGCGCCGACTACCCCGATTTCTTCGCCGCCGGCCTTCCCTGCTGCGCCCCGTGGTACAACGCCACGGACGAGGACGTAGCCGCGCTCGCCAAGACGCCGCTGTGGTTTACGCACTCCAAGGGCGACGAGCTCGTGTCGCCGCAACAGACCGTGCTGCCGCTCACGGCACGCCTGCGCGATGCCGGCGCCAACGTGCACCTCACCTACTTTAGCCATGTCGAGGACCTGACCGGCGTGTATCGCGAGGCCGACGGCTCGGCCAAGAAGACGTTCAACCACGGCGTGTGGATCCACCAATTCAACGACCTGTGTTATCAAGACTTCGACGGGGGCAACGTACTCATCGACGGCGAGCCGGTGGGCTGCTGGGAGTGGTCGGCCAGGGTCGACCGCTAAGCCCTCCCATCGCGGGGACCGGGGTTTAGTCTTGCAAACGTCCTCGGGCATGCATGGCTGGCGCTTTGCGCTTCGCGCTGCGCCTGCCCATGCCCCCTGCGGAGTGTTTGCAAGACTAAACCCCGGTCCCCGCTGCGTTGACGTTGCTGTGACCCTGGCCGGCCGCTTCTAGCGGGCCGCCGGGTCGGTGGCGATGGGGGCATGGGTCCCGTCTTGCCTTGCGCGTAACTGGCTGAATTGATTTTGATTGGAGCTGTTCCTATGTCCCAGAAGTTGACTCGGGTGATTGTTACTACCGATATGGAAGTCGACGATATGAACTCGCTCGTTCATTTGGCTCTGTATCTTAATTTGCTTGATGTTGAGGCTGTGGTGTATACGGCTTCGCAGTATCACTTTCTTGGGGATGGGGTTCATACGCTCGGCGAGGTGAATTCGCATTGGCGGACCAAAGGGCGGCGCTCTTATGAGTGGGCTGTTGTGCCTCATGAGCCCGATCCGCTAGCCGGCGAGCTTCGTGAGTATCGGCCGTTTCCCGAGCATTGGATTGAGAGTCTCTGGAGTAATGAATATGCCCAGGCTTGGCCGCAGTTGCAAGCAAATGCCGCCGCTGCCGGTGAGCCGCCGTTTCCCACGCCCGCCCAGATGATCGAGCGCACCTTTGTGGGAAATGTTGCCTTTGAGGGTGATGTGACTGAGGAAACTGAGGGGTCTCGCGTAATTGCGCTGGCGATTCTGGATGATGATCCGCGTACGTTATGGCTGCTCAGCTGGGGTGGTATGAATACGATCGTTCGCGCCCTCATGAGTATTGCCGAGCGCTATCGCGCCACGCCCGAGTGGCCCGCCGTACAGCAGCGGGTCTATCAGAAGGTGCGCGTGATGGGCGTTGCCGATGGTGTGGGGCAGGATAAATCGTGGCTCGACCATGGGCGCGAGCTCTTTCCCGAGCTCATCTTTTGGCGTACGCCTATATGTATGGCAACTATTTCGACGCCAAAACAGCTCAGCCCGATACGCTGCCGCTGTTTAAGGCTCCTTGGCCCGAGCAGAATCTCACGCAGGGCAACGGCCCCCTCATGGCGCGCTATATGTTCTATGGCGATGGTAAGGTCTACGAAAACGAGCCCGAGCGCTTTCAGTTTGGCAAGCATGCCCGTCTGGATTGGGGCCTGGAAGGCATGCCCGCGGTGCAGTTTGAGCGCGGCGATTTTATGGCCGAAGGCGACAGCATGACCTATATTCCGCTGCTGCCGTTTGGCCTGCGCGGTATTGACGACCGCGACTTCGATACGCTACTCGGCCGCATGTTTCTTGATGGACACCCCGATGCGAAGGCGCCCGCCGATTTTGCCTCCATCAGCACGCCCGCAGACGACAATCTCAATCCCTACCTGCGTGCCTATCAGGAAGACTTTGCCGCCCGCGCGCAATGGTGTGCCCATGATCCGGCAGCCTGCTCGCATCCGGCGCATGTTGTCGAGGTCACGGCCGACCGCAGCGCCGCAGCCGGCGAGCGCATCGACCTTGCGGCGACCATCGTCGACCCCGACGGCAGGGGCTTCGATGCGCATTGGGATGTCGCCGTAGACCCGTCGAGCTATGCAGGCGTCCAGGATCTGTCGCTATGGCAAGAATGCACGGAGGATGCCACTTTCATCGTGCCCGCCGACGCACGACCCGGCGACCGCTTTGTGCTCACCCTCACCGTGCAGACGCGCGCCGAGTGCTCCTGCACCCGCTACACCCAGGTCGCCGTGACTGTGGCATAGCAAGGGCGACGCCACATTCGACAAAGAGTGTCCCCAGGCGCCAAACGAGCGGGGATTTTTGGACACCCAAATGACGAGAGTGGATAATCTCCCACTTTGAGCCTGCACACAGGCCAAAAACGGGAGATTATCCACTCTCATTCTGCGGGTACTCATTGGGGACGTACTTAAATGAGTAGTTTCACTCATTTAAGTACGTCCCCAATGACTAGTCAAAAATGGGCCATGTGTCCCAGTTGTGGAGACTCGTTGAGCCGTCTGGGTATCGTGAAAGGCTGCGCACTCCCCCATCATCAAAAGTGACACACGCTACCAGTTGATGGGAGGCAGCCATGGGCTTCTTTGACAAGATGTTCGAGAAGAAAGAGTGCGCGATTTGCGGTACCGAGCTGGGACTTCTAGGTAAGACAAAAATCAATGAAGGCTACCTGTGCAAAGAGTGCGCCGGCAAGCTCTCCCCCTACTTTCACGGCTATCGCTCCAGCACCGCGGACGATATCCGCGAGCAGCTCGCCTACCGCGAGGCCAACGCCGAGCGCCTGGCGTCGTTCAACCCCACGCGCACGCTTTCTGCCGGGCGCACCAATATTATGCTCGATGAGGACGCGGGCCTGCTGATCATCACCTCGCAGAGCCGCTGGCGCGACGCCAATCCCGACATCATCGAGTTCTCGCAGGTACTCGGCTGCGATATGGATATCGACGAGCATCGCACCGAAATCTATCGCGAGACTAAGGACGGCGAGCGCGAGAGCTACAACCCGCCGCGCTACGACCTGGATTACGACTTTAATCTGACCATCCACGTCAACACGCCGTACTTTACCGAGATCAACCTACGCGTAAACGACTCCACCATCGATCAGCGCGGCTCCATCGAATACCGCGAGGCCAAGCGCCAGGCAACCGAGGTGCGCGACGCGCTGGTGCAGCTGCGCCAGGAGACGCGCGATAGCGCCGTGGCCGCCAAGGCCCCCAAGACCGCGGTGACCTGCCCCTTCTGCGGAGCCACCACCATTCCCGATGCCAGTGGGCGCTGCGAATACTGCGGCGGCGCCATCGGCGCATAGTCTCCGGCACGGAAAGGACCGATCATGGCCTTCGAGAGCGTTAACTATCAGTGCCCTGCCTGCGGTGGTCCCCTGCATTTTGCCAGCGCCGAGCAAAAGCTCGTCTGCGACTACTGTGACTCACGCTTTGAAGTCGAAGAAGTCGAGGCCCTCTATCGCGAGCGCCAGGACAAGGCCGACGCCAAAGCCGATGCGGCAGCCGCAACGCCCAAGCCCGTCGCCGACGACGCGGTGCAGGAGCTCGCCCAAAACGCCGGCTACATCTGCTCGTCGTGCGGCGCCGAGCTCGTGTCCGACGGCACCGTCGCCGTCACCACCTGCCCGTACTGCGGTAACTCCGCCGTGGTGCCCGGCCAGCTCTCTGGCGACTTCTCGCCCGACCTGGTGATTCCGTTTAAGCTCGGGCGCGACGATGTCACGGCCGCACTCAAGGAACACTATAAGGGCAAGATCTTGCTGCCCAAGAGCTTTGTCACCGGCAACCACATCGACGAGGTCCAAGGTGTCTACGTGCCGTTTTGGCTCTACAGCGCCCGCGTTGACGGCGAAGTGTATTTTGACGCGACCAACGAGACCGTGACCGAGGAATCCGATCGCACCGTCACGACCACCGACCACTACGATGCCTATCGCAAGGGCAATATCTCGTTTAAGCGCGTGCCCGTCGACGGATCGTCCAAGATGCCCGACGGCCACATGGACGCCATCGAGCCGTTTGACTACGACGCGTTGCGCCCGTTCTCGGTCGCCTATATGCCCGGCTACATCGCCAACCGTTACGATGAGGATTGCGAGACGTGCAAGGCGCGCGCCGAGCGCCGCATGGAAGAAAGCACGATCTCGGCCCTGCGCGAGACCGTCGTCGACGAATACGACGATGCCACGGTCGAAAGCAAGCAGCTCGACTACACCTGGGAAGACAGCGACTACGCCCTGTTCCCCGTCTGGATGCTCTCCACCTCGTGGAACGGCAAGAGCTACCTGTTTGCCATGAACGGCCAGACCGGCCGCTTGGTCGGCGAGCTCCCCTGCTCCAAGCCCAAGCTCGCTATTGCCTCGGTGCTGTTCTTTGTGATCGGATTTATCCTCTCCCAGGTTCTCTTTATGGGGGAATACGCCTTAGATCCAGATTACCTCACCTTCGATGTCGAGGGCATTCTCATCAACATCATCGCGCCGCTGATCATCGTAATTATCGGAGACGTGCTACTGGTAGGCCAGCTCAAGACGGCCAACGAGGCCGCCCACGCCGACGAGTACTGCGGCGAGCTCGACCTGACCGAGAAGCACGACACCTTCAGCCACACCGAGACCACCGTTGTCATGAAAGACGACAAGGACGACTAACCATCCTGACCAATACCACCCGGCCTTTGACGAGAAAGGAAGATCACCATGGGACTCTTGAAAGCTGGATTGGGGGCTGCCGGCGGCGTCATGGCCGACCAGTGGAAGGAATTTATCTACTGCGAATCGATGCCTGCTGACGTCTTGGCCTGCAAGGGCAGCAAGCGCACCGGTGGCCGCAGCTCCAACACGCGCGGCGAGGACAACGTCATCTCCAACGGCTCCGTCATCGCCGTCAACGACGGCCAAGGCATGCTCGTGGTACAAAACGGCAAGATCATCGAAGTCGCGCTGGAGCCCGGTGAGTTCGTCTTCGATACCGGCAGCGAGCCGAGCGTCTTTAGCGGCAACCTGGGCGATTCCATCAAGGAAACCTTCGCCAATATCGGCAGCCGTTTTACCTTTGGCGGCGACGCGGGCAAGGACCAGCGCGTCTACTTCATCAACACCAAGGAGATCATCGGCAACAAGTACGGCACCGCCTCGCCCGTGCCCTTCCGCGTGGTCGACAACAACATCGGCCTGGACGTCGACATCTCCGTGCGCTGCAACGGCGAGTACTCGTACCGCATCACCAACCCGCTGCTGTTCTACACCAACGTGTGCGGCAACGTGACCGATAGCTACACGCGCGACAAAATCGACAGCCAGCTTAAGTCCGAGCTGCTCACCGCCCTGCAGCCCGCCTTTGCCAAGATCTCGGAAATGGGCATCCGCTACAGCGCCATCCCCGGCCACACCACCGAGCTCGCCCGCGCGCTCAACGAGGTCCTCTCTGCCGATTGGCGTGATCTGCGCGGCGTCGAGATCGTGAGCTTTGGCGTCAACTCCATCGCCGCCTCGCAAGAGGACGAGCAGATGATCAAGGACCTGCAGAAAGCCGCGGTCATGCGCGATCCCACCATGGCAGCCGCCAACATCGCCAGCGCCCAGAGCGACGCAATGCGCGCGGCAGCCGCCAACCCCAACGGCGCGATGGCAGGCTTTATGGGCATGGGCATGGCGGGCGGCATGGGCGGCATGAACGCCAGTCAACTGTTCGCCGCCGGCCAGGCACAGCAGCAGGCCGCCCGCAGCCGGCG
>JAQEDJ010000057.1 GCA_027669525.1 Coriobacteriaceae bacterium AM48-5
GCGCGGGCTCGGGCTCGGGCTCGGGCTCGGGCGCAGGCGCCGCAGCGAAATCGGATACGGGCGCTGCGTCGGTGCTAAAACCAGCCGGAGCAGACTTCTTCTCAAACGGCAGCACAAAGGTCAGGACGTCATCCTTATCCTCATCAGCCCATTCAGCTGCATAACGCGCTACCCAATAGCCAACGGCACGATGCTTGAGCATCTTGCCAAAGACCGTAAGGAATACCGTGACAAACGCTGTCAGCACCAAGAACAATACGAGCGTGATGCCACCGCCGGTAACAAGCGCCTCAATAGCCGAAGGACGGTAGTAGTAGCTATACATACCGACAGAGGCAATGGTGCCAAAGACGAACGTCAGGATCCATGTGACAACGTTGGCGACCAGACCCGTCAAAAACTCGGGAAGGAACGAAGCGCAGAACAGCTTGGTCTTGTTGTGCTTAAACGCCGCCCAGACCTTGTCGAGCGAAAACGCGCTCTCGACACGACCGGTCACCGCAAAGTGCATCACGGCAATGTCGGCGAACATCTTAAAGAAGACCCCCAAGACCGCCGTGGCAATCATAGCCAGGACAAGCAGGCCAAGCGAGCCAAACAGCGCTGCCTCGAGTGCATAGGAGCCGTAATACGAATACGAGCCCGCGGCGCCAATTACCACGCTCTCCACCAGCGAAAGCACTACACCGATAACGGGAATGGCAGCGATAACCTCGAGCACGACCGAGATAACGCTCGAAAAGACTCCGAGGCCAAACGACGTGGAACGCATGAGTGGACGATCCATACCGCCATCAACCTTGAGCGACAGATCGCGACCCCACTCAATACCAAAGCCGGAACCACACACGCTCGCAATGCAAGCTGCCAAAAAGCCGATGGCAGCTGCAATGCCGCCAATAACGGGAATAAACAGCACGAGTACCGACACAACACAAATCAGCGCCGGTAAAAAGGCAATCTGGCACACGCGCTGCAGCACGCCCGGAGTCTTGGTCATATCCTCAAACGCCTGAGCCACACAGCCCTTGGACGCATTCGCCACGGGCGGTTGCGGAACAAACTGCTGGGGCTGACCCTGAGGGGCAGAGGCTGCGGCACCGGCATTGGGGGCACCACACGTGCCGCAGAACTTGTCGTTATCGCCCATGGGGGCGCCACACTGCGAGCAGAACATAGAATCATCCCTTCGTATCTTGAACGAATCACTTGGATCGCAAACGATGTCTTTAGCATCATTATTGCCCAATGTGGGGTCAAATACTCAAAGATGACCGATTTGCAAGGTACACGGCGCCGGCAGGCGGTTCGTTGAATACGTCTGCGTTAGTTCGTTCCGCGGAAACCCTTGCCGACGATCTCGGAGCTGTCGACGATCGTGATAAAGGCACCCGGATCGACTTCGCGCGCATAGCGGCGCAGTTGCACGGCCTCGCGACGGCTTAGCACGCTCATGATCACCGTCACGCACTTGCCCGAGAAAGCACCGTAGCCGCGCTGATAGTCGCCGTACGGTTGAGATGCTTGACGATAAACTCCTCGACCTTAAGGGGCTCGGAACAAATGACCGTGCAGACTTTGCGCAGGTGAATGCTCTCGATGGCCTTGTCGACCACAAGCGTCTTGGCAAACAGGCCAAGCACGCAATACAGACCGACGCGCGGGCCGTACAAGAAGGCCGCGATGGTCACGATGCCGATATCGACCAACAGCAGGGCGCGGCCAATCTCGAGCGTCGTGCGACGTTTGAGGATCATGGCGAGAATGTCCGTGCCGCCCGTCGAGGCACCAATATCAAAGACGATGGCGCTGCCGAGCGCCGGCAGAATCACGGCAAAGCACAGGTCGAGCCACATATCGCCCGTCATCGAGACATCGGTCGGAATAAAGAGCTCAAACAGCGAAACATAGGCGGACAGCGCAAACGAGGCGAAGACGCTCCACAGGATTGCCTTGCGCTCCAAAAAGATAAAGCCCAGAACGACCAGGACCGCATTGATAATCCACATAAAGACGCCGACGGGCAGGGTCGGGAACAGCGTGGACAGAATGACCGACACGCCCGAGGTGCCGCCAAAAGCAAAGTGATTAGGGGTTTTAAACGCGACGATGGCAAAGGCCGTGAGGATCAGGCCCAAATTGAGCTCGGCAAAAAAGCGCGGAAAGCCCGGCTCCTGGCTGCGCTTGCGACCAGCGCGCTCGCCCCGCTCGATAACATCGCGATCGACCACGCGCTCCATCGGCACTACGGGAGGACGATGCACCTCCTCGGCAGCACGCGACGCCGCCTCTGCCGCAGCGGCCTCAATTGCCCATGCCTTGCTTTCTGTTTCGTGCTCGTCGGCCATTACGGCAACCCCTCGTTAACAATTTGGAAACAATGCGCCCATTAGAGTAACGCGGAACGTGGGGATTGCAACCCCTAGTTAGACGAGCGGTATGACTACATCGGGAGCGTACAAAAACGGCCGGCCACGCTTTTGCTTGCGCGGTCGGCGTTTAACGTTTTCGCAGATAAAACCTGCCAAAACAAACCTGTCCCTTTTTGGAAGGTTATTCGTGCTGGCTGGTGCGGTGCTCGTACTCCTCGGGGGTGATGACGTCCTCGATGCGCAGGTTGACGCCCGCCACCTCAAGGCCGGTCATCGCGGCAAGGCGCTCGGTGACACGTGCCTTGACATCGTCGAAGATCGCGGGCGCATAGGCGCCGTACTCGATGATGACGGAGATGTTGACGACCACGCGATTGTCATCGGTGACCTCGACCGTCACGCCCTTGGTCAGATTCTCGGCACCAAACTGCTCCTGCACAAAGTGCATGAGGTTACCCTTCATGCCCAGAACGTGCGGAACCTCGCGGGTGGCCATGGCAACGATTTTCTCAATCACGCCGTTGGAATAGGTGAGTGAGTCCTCGGACTCGTCCGCTTCCTCGTCATCCTCATCCGTATCGGACTCGGCCTCGACGAGAGCCTCGTCCTCGAGCGTCACATCCTCAGCTTCGGCGACGACCGACTCGTTCTCCTCGAGCTCGGTATCGGCTACATCGACCTTCGTATTAAAAGCCATGGTTCCTCCTTATGCCTGCCGCGGATGCGACAGTCGAATACATATTAGCGGCCGCTAAACAGACGGCCGAAGAAGTTGACGATCCCGTTCTCGCCGTCGCGAATTTGGCCGATCACAGCGCCGATCAGCACGAAGAATGCAATGACGAGCGTATCCCACAGGCCGAGCGTGAGCACCAACACGGCGAGGATAAAGCCAGCGACGGCACCGAGCGTGGTGTTGGGATGACGCACAGCATAGCTCCAGATGGCAGCGCCCGTACCCTTGATGAGACCCATAGCCTCGTCAAAATCCGCGGCTGCCGCATCTTGCAACTCGGTTGCCTCTGCTTTGGAATCAACAGGTTCGCTCGTCGGCGTGGCGCCCTGGTCAATCGTCAGGCGCGGCGTACGAGCGGTCTTATCTTGATTGGTATCACTCACCGGAAACCTCCACGGTCTGGACGGTAGTCTTGGACGGCAAAAAACGGACGCGCGTTGTCGTACCCGGCGTGCCGAGCATGGTGTCGCAAGCTTCCTCGATGCGCTGCTGCATCGCGGTAGCCAGAGATGCCACGTCTTTATCGTCAAGCGCGATAGCCTCGACCTTAAAACGGACGTGCGAATCGTCGGAGCCTTGGACGCGTGCCTCGACATGCTCAACCATCACGCGGTCGTCGCGCTCGGCAGCAGCCCTGGCGCACGAAGAAAGCGCCGCAAGGGTAACCTCGATATTGCGCTCCCCCGCCGGATGCACACAGGACGGCTCGCGACGGGCAAACATCAGGCGGAAGAAGCTTACCAGCACGCCAAACGCCACGATGCCGGCGCACGCCGTCACGACGATGCGCGGCATGGGGTCGCGCATCAGCAGCATAAAGCGATACGTATACGGCCCCCAAAACTGACAGACAAGCGTACCCAGCGCCACGATGGTGGCGGCAAGATACACGATCGCTAGGGCTCGTTTGAGTACGCGCACGCGGCGCTCCCTTCAAATCTCGGCTCTCGAAATGCAGAACGGTTCGCATCATTATAAAAGAGCCGGGTCCGGTGCTCTACGCACGCGGATCCGGCTCATCTATTCCACGAGGCTTGCATGCTCGCTTCATTATGCCCAGATATGCACGGCTTAACCCGTGCGAGCGCTACTCCTCCTCGAGGGCAGCGATGACCTCGTCGGTCATGTCCATGGTGCTGTAGACGTCCTGGACGTCGTCGAGCTCCTCAAGACGGTCGATGAGGCGCTGGACCTTCTTGGCGTCGGCGCCGGAGACCTCGGTCGGGGTGGTCGGGACCATGGTGGTCTCGGAGCCCTTGACCTGGACGCCCTGCTCCTCGAGCGCCTTGGAGACAGCCATGACCTCGTTGGCAGTAGTCCAGACAATCCACTCCTCGCCGGCATCCTCGTAGTCCTCGCCACCGGCCTCGGCGATGGCCATCATGAACTCATCCTCGTCACCGGCAGCACCGTTGGCGATCATGGTCTCCTTCTTGGCGTTCTCATCCAGGATCTCCTTGGCGACGACGATCTGGCCCTTACGCTCAAACTGGAAGGCGACGGAGCCGGAGGTGCCCAGGTTGCCACCAGCGTGGGAGAAGGCGGAACGGACATCAGCGGCGGTACGGTTGCGGTTGTCGGTCAGGCAGTCGACGTAGACGGCGACACCGGCGGGACCGTAGCCCTCGTACACGATGTTCTCGTAGACGGCGGCATCGGCACCCGAACCAAAAGCCTTGTCGATAGCGGACTTGATCTTGTCCTTAGGCATGGACTGAGCCTTGGCCTTGGCAACGGCAGCGGCGAGGCTGGCGTTGTTCTCGGGCAGCGGGTCACCGCCGAGACGGGCAGCAACGGTGATGTTGCGGCTGAGCTTGGAGAAGAGGGCGGAACGCTTGGCGTCCTGCGCGCCTTACGATGCTTGGTTGTGGCCCACTTAGAGTGTCCGGACATACGTGTCTCCTATCGGTTTCGACCTAAAGCCCAGCGCAGATGCTCGGGCAATATAAACAAACGTCGTTATGATATACCTACTGGCCTGCAAGATAAACCCCAAAATGAAGGCGTCGTGATGATGGCCCCTTTGGTGCAGCAAAGAAACCTGACCCCAATGCACCAGGTTAGGACCAGAGGAAGTCACTGCGGGTGACGGTGGCGCCGATGGCGAAGGGCATGCAGGCGATGACCGGATACAGGTAGCGCATGTAGGTCGAGCCGTTGCACGGACCAATCAGGCACACGGCGAGCACGCCCAACAGCGGCACCCAGATCGCCAGCGCACGCCATGAATGACGACGCAGCAGGTAGACCACCACGGCGATCATGATCCACACATAGGTGGCCGAGCTCATGGTGAGCGAAATAAACGGGGTGCGCTGCACCGCCACACGGTACAGATTGATCAGGTGGTCGCACCAGCGCACCACGTTGCTGTCAACCGGATGGAAGTCGAAGTACTTGAGGTTGTCGGGACGCGCCATGATCTCGGCACTACGCGCCGTGCTGTAGACCCAGGCATCGCGCGCGCTCGGATAAAAGTAGCCGTAATAGTTATTGATGAGCGCCGAGATATAGCACTCGGGATCCTTTTTGAACATCTGCGCCCAGACCTCAAAATAGGCCTTGATGTCCTCCTGCGAGGCGTACTCGTTAAAGCAGTTCTTGACGGCATCGGACTTGTCAGGGTTGTAGCGGCGGCCCAGGTTCTCGTACTTGAGCACGCGATCGATCACGACGCGCTCCTCGTCGGTCACCAAGCCGTCGCAAGGAGCCTCCACGATGGTGCCGTCCTCCTTTACCGTGGGGTTGACGCCCGAGTTGAGGCCGTCGTGCTTTTGGACGAAACGAGCCGTCTGTTGGAACGGAATCGAGAGGATTTCGCGCTTGGAACCAGGCGTGATGTCGTGCGCCGGCATAAAGACCTTGGTGAAGTACATATTAGAGGCAAGGCAGAGTGCAAGCACCGCGAGGACGCCAACCCAGCGGAAGCGCGGCGTGGCGCATGAGACCGCGGTGCCCGTCTGCTTAGCCGCACGACGGGCGACATGTACATCCCATGCGCAAAACGCCGCCGCAATCACGCAGGCCGCCAACGGAAAGACCAGACCGCCATTGCGCAAAAACGTGGAACCCATGGCAGCCAGCGCAAGCAACAGCCAGTCGTGGCGCGCAAAGAGCACGGGCCTCTGTTCGCCCGCACGCTCGGCATTGGCATCACGACGGGGCAAGCCACATGCCACGAGCTTGACGGTCTGTACCAGCAGCACCAAAAACGCGTCGGCAAAGAGCACGTCTTTGGTGAGCAACGCCGCGTAGTTAGAGAACATCGGCATAAACGCAAAGAACAGCAGGATCGCACCGCGAACCGGCAGGCTCACGCCCAGTTTGCGCAGCGACGAAATGGAATAGGCCATGCAGGCAGCCGTGATGACAAATTGAGCGCAGGTATAGATGATGAGGCCCGCGTTAGCGCTGTTGAACAGCGAAAGCCCCAGTTGAACGCACGAGCCGATAATGGCCGTGTGCACTACGGGATGATGCCCGTTGAGCAGCACGTTGGGGTTGAGTAGGCGCAGGTAGTCGCTCGTGCCGTTGGGATAGTTGAACCACTGGCGAATCTGCGCACCCGTATCTCCCATAAAAAGGCCGGGCAGCGAAGCGATGAGCGTGGGCGCCCAGGCGATCATAAGCACCAGGAAGGGCCCGGCAAAGGGATGGACCGAGAGCACGGCGTGAGCCACACGCCATATGCGGCCAAAGTGCGCCTCGGAAAACGGGATGCGTCGGGAGCTCAGCCAATCCAGACACTCAAAAGCCAGATAGAAGGCCACGATCGCTAGGAGCATCCAGCCCGCGCCGCCAATCCAGGCGCAGATGATGCGGGCCTTGTCGCCAAGAACAATCTCGGCCGAGTCGGTGAGGTCGTAGCTGCGGCCGAACACCATGCAGATGGCGAAAAACAGCGACGGCAGAATGATCGATGGACGCCAGGTGTCGCCACGGCCAAAGAACACGTAGCGAAACGGCAGCGTGAGCAGGCAGGCAAGCGCAAGCAGCATGACCGCGTCGGTATGGCCGGCAAACGAGAGGAGCACCTCGTAGCACACGTACAGCATGCCCGAGGCTTTGGGGTCAATCGCCAAGACTGCGTTGCTCGACACCGGGGCGGGATCGATGGAAAACGCCGTGGTCGCCAACAGCGCGAGCAGAAATGCGATGAGCGTCTGCTTGGCGGGGTAGCGCTTAAACCAGACGATGCGGGCCGCGTCGCGCGCAGCCGTTGTGGAGAGATCGGAATCCTTCACAGTCCGAAAGCCTTTCTAGAAACCTGCCAAAAAGGGACAGGTTTATTTTGGCAGGTTTTATCTGGGGAAACGTTACGGTTCTGTCATCATTGCCCAGCAAACCACCACAAAGGTGCCTGCCCCCTTTGTGGTCGTATGTGGTGGTTAAGCGTCGAGGTAGATGCGCTGGGGGCGATTGCGGTGTCGGGCGAAGATGATGAGCGCCAGGCCCGCAATAACGAGCGGAAGGCTCAGCAGCTGACCCATCGTGATGACGCCGCCCAGCAGATAGCCAAGCTGGGCGTCGGGCACGCGCACGAACTCGACGAGGAAGCGGACGATGCCGTAACCCATCACAAACACGCCCATAAACGTGCCTGGGGCAGCAGCGGCTTTTTGCGGCTGAGCACCTGCAGAATGCAAAAGAGCACGACGCCCTCAAGAAACGCCTCATAGAGCTGGGAGGGATGGCGCGGCATATCGCCCGCAGTGCCGCCAAAGACCACACCCCAAGGCAGATCGGTCGGCTTACCCCACAGCTCGCCGTTGACGAAATTGGCACAACGGCCCAGGCACAGGGCCAGCGGGGCGCCGATCACGGCAAGGTCGGCGATGGTCCAGGCGTCAAGCTTATACATGCGGCACACGATGATACCGCCCAAGATGCCGCCCACCAGGCCGCCGTGGAAGCTCATGCCGCCCTCGTTGGTGGCAAAGATCTCGAGCGGGTGGGTCCAATAGTAGCCATCGCCGTAAAAGACGACGTAAAACAGGCGCGCGCCGATGATGAGGCCAAAGACCGCGCCGACCACGACGCTCGTCAGGTCATCGATCGTAATGTCGAAGCCCCAACGACGCTGCGTGCGGTACATAACGACCGCCGTGAGCAGGGCGCCGACACGTAGGCCAGGCCGTACCAGTAGATAGTGATGGGGCCCGCCGAGATCGCGACGGGATCAAGCATATGGTAGAGGTCGTTGAGCATATCGATCCCCTGCTCCCTACATACAAATGCGGCCGCGGGCCTTACGCTCGCAGCCGCACATTTGGACGTAACGTCTATGCGGAGCGTACCGTCCGCAGCTTTCGCGTCTTAGAACGGCGCGTACTCGTCGTACAGGTCCTCGGCCTCGCCGGAAGCATTGACCTGCTCAACGCGGGTAACGCCGGGCACATGCTCCTTCAGGATGCGCTCGATACCCATGGAAAGGGTTAGCGAGCTCATGGGGCAGCCGGCGCAGGCGCCCTGCAGCTCCAGCTTGACAACACCCTCGTCGTCGACGCCCACATACTCCATATCGCCGCCATCGGCCTGCAGGTTGGGGCGAATCTCTTCAAGAACCTTCTTAAGCAGCTCTTCGTTAACAGCCACAGGGGCTCCTTTCTCACAATAACGCGGGCACGCCCGCGGACAGGGGCTATGTTACTACAGCCATGTACCCGCTTAGGCGCCAGCCATGCGTGCGGACACGACTTTCACGAGCAGTCAATTTGGGACGGGGCTCTTTTGGCTGTTTTGCCGCCAGCTGGCGTTGGCACGCGCTACTGCCGAGCCTGTCCCCCGGTACCAATCTGGACATCGACGATGACCTGGCGGTAGCTGATGCCGCAGGAGTCGAGAATGCGGCGGCTGATACGGCCGTCATCGGTGTCGGCATACTTATTGTCCAGGTAGACGACCTCGCCCACGCCCACCTGCGCCAGGATCTTGGCGCAGTCATGGCACGGGAACAGCGTGACGTAAACCGTGGAACCCTCGAGGTCCTTGAGCGAGCCACGGTAGTTGAGCACGGCGTTGGCCTCGGCATGGACCACGTAGTTGTGCTTGTCCTGCAGCGGGTCATCGCTCGTACCCCACGGGAAAAAGTCGTCGTTGAGCGCCGAGGGCGTGCCGTTGTAACCCACCGAAAGGATGCGGTGGTTGGTGCTGGCGATGCACGCTCCCACCTGCGTGTTGGGGTCCTTGCTGCGGCGCTGCGCGGCGATGGCCACGCTCATAAAGAACTCGTCCCAGCTAATAACGTCGCGGCGCTTGCCCGACGCGGTTTGATGAAGATCGTCCGACATGGCAGACACCTCCGCAATCGCAATAGTTTGGCCCATTGTAGCAGGTGAAAGGTAGGGGCGCTTATCCCACCAGCCCCTCGCCCTACGCGCGGCGGGGCTTTTGGTTGATGCGGTAGAGCTCGGCGAGACCCCGCAACGTCAGCGCGTCGTCTACCGTCAGGCTATGGCCGACCAGCGCCGCAAGTGCCTCGGCATCGTCGCCGGTAATGACGATGGGCACATCGCCCTCCCCCGCGGCCTTGGTCGCGCGCATCTCGGCAAGCACCATGTCGAGCATTCCGTCGATGCGGGCTACCTCGCCCAAAACCACACCCGAGCGCATGGCCTCACGCGTGTTGCGTCCGATGACGTGCGTTGGCGCCGAGGGCTCAACCTGGGGTAGGCGCGCTGCTGCCGCCGAAAGCGAACGGGCGCCGAGGGCCAGGCCTGGCGCGATAACGCCGCCCACAAAGGTACCGTGCACGTCGATGACCTCGATATTGGTCGTCGTGCCCAGGTCAATCACGATGCACGGCGAGCCGTAGACGGCGCGGGCCGCCACGGCATCGGCGATGCGGTCGGGGCCGATCTCGGCCGGATCGTCGTAGTGCACGGGTATGCCGGTCTTAAGTCCCGGCCCCACGGTGAGCACGCGCCCCGTGCAGGTGCGGGAAA
>JAQEDJ010000058.1 GCA_027669525.1 Coriobacteriaceae bacterium AM48-5
GGGGGTCGCGAGGGCGGCGCAGTGGTGAGCGTCGCGAGGGCGCTCGTGGCAACGGTGGCCGCAACGGCGCCGGTCGTTCGAATGAGTCGCGCGATCGTCGCGATCCGCGGCGGCAAGCGCTTTGACGAGCGCGGGGGGTCGCGAGGGCGGCGCAGTGGTGAGCGTCGCGAGGGCGCTCGTGGCAACGGTGGCCGCAACGGCGCCGGTCGTTCGAATGAGTCGCGCGATCGTCGCGATCCGCGTGCCAGCCGCGATCGTCGCGATGACTGGCGCAACTACGACGATACCCGCGAGGAGCGTCGCGGCGGCTACGTGGTGGTCGCGGCGGCAACCAGGCCGGTTCCCGTGGCAACTACGACGATACCCGCGAGGAGCGTCGCGGCGGCTACGTGGTGGTCGCGGCGGCAACCAGGCCGGTTCCCGTGGCGGCCGCGCCGGCGGTCGCGATAACCGTGGCAGCTATGGCAACAGCCGTGGCGGCAAGCGCGGTGGCAGCCCCCGTCGTCCCGGCGACGGCGGCGGCAAGCGCAAATAACATACGCATCGCGCGATAAGGCGAGATGAGTTTGGGCTCCGAGCAGACTATGCTCGGGGCCCTTTTTGGTGCAAAGAGGTCAGGCTAATCTGCGCCAACGTCTTGAAGTTGCGGTGGAATACGGACTGTTTTGGCCTTTTGAGCGGCTTTTCAGTCCCTATTTCACCGCAACTTATGATTGGTGCAAACAAACCTGTCCCCAACGCACCAGAGTGAGGAGTGTCCCTGGGTACTGGCAGTAAAGGAGTGTCCCCAAGTGCCGCCTAAATACCGTTTATCGAAGAAAAAATACCGTTCATCGGTCATAATGATAGACATGGCTTTGCTATTGCCTACAATAACTCCCGTAAAAAGAAATGCGGAAGGTTACCGAGTCCCTCGGACGTGGGCCTAACCAAAGTCTTTGAACGGGTGTGTCTCTATGGATGCATTCGCTTGATTTCGGTTGGGCTATATTTATGAAGGGACATGCCACCATGGGTTTCTTTTCTCGCCTGATGGGCGGTTCGGATGAGCAGAAGACTGCAGCTTCCGAGTTCGAAATCCTCGCTCCCGTTTCCGGCGAGCTTGTTCATCTAGAAAATACCAATGACCCCGCTTTTAGCAGCCGTGCCGTGGGCGATGGCGTTGCCGTGGTTCCCCAAGAGGGAACGGTGTGCGCTCCTGTTTCCGGCACCGTCGCGGCGTTGTTTCCGACTGAGCACGCGCTGGGCATCATGTCCGACGACAGCTCTGCTCAGGTGATGCTGCATATCGGAATCGACACTGTTAAACTTGAGGGCAAGGGCTTCCATGCGCTTGTTGCTCAGGGTGACCATGTCGACGCGGGCCAGCCCCTCGTCGAGGTCGATTTCGACGCGGTTCGCGCCGCTGGCTTCGACCCCACGGTTTTTGTTATCGTGTGCGAGCGCTCGGAGAACTCGACTCTTCGTGAGCATGCTTCCGGCCCTGTTGCTGTTAAAGAGCCTGTCGTCTGGCTTTCCGAGTAAATTCTTGTGGTGGGTACCGTGGTTATCAAGCGAGTTTTCAACAATAACGTCGCAATGGTCACTTCGGACGATGGCTCCGAGCTCATCGTCATCGGCCGAGGCCTCTGCTTTGGCCGCCATGCCGGCGACGCTATCGATGAGGCATCGGTCGAAAAGACCTATGCGCTGCAGGAGGGCACTTCTCAGGATTCGCGCACGATTGACCGCTTGGCACATCTTTTGGAGTCCATCCCCACCGTCAACCTCGTGATTGCCGAGGACATTGTTCAGATGCTCCGTCGAGAGCTCAATGTTGATATCAACGACAAGATTCTCATTGCTCTCGCAGACCATATCAGCCTCGCCCTCGAGCGCGAGCGCAAGGGCGTTCCCTGCGAGAATCCGTTGCTGCTCGAGATCCAGCAGTTCTATCGCAAGGAGTATGCGCTTGCGGGCCGTGCGCTGCAGATTATCAAGGAGTATATGGGCATCCAGATGAGCGAAGAAGAGCAGGGTTTTATTACGCTGCATATCGTCAACGCCACCATGCCGCAACGCTCCGACCGTCTAATCGTCTCGGTCCAGCTTGTTCGCGACGTGCTCGCGATTGTTTCCGAGCACTATGCCACGACCCTTGACGTCACCTCGTTGCCGTACGAGCGTTTCGTTCGCCATCTGCAGTTTTTTGCGCAGCGAGCGCTCGATCCCGCGGCGGGGCAGGTCAATGGCGACGCGCTGTTCCGTATCGATGAAACGGCGTATCCGAGGGCGTTCTCGTGTGCGGAGTCAATTGCCGACCACTTAGCGTCTACCTATAACGTTGTCGTTACCGATGCCGAGAAGAGTTATCTCGCATATCACATTGTTAACCTGCTTGGAGAACCTGGTCTCTAGGCATAACGTGCCCACACATCGATTGATATAAGGCAAGGCTCACGGTCTTGTCCAGGGCACACCTATCTCAATTTGCGGAAAAGGAAGGGGAGTACCGCTATGACCGCAAAAAAGAAGTTCAATTTCAAAGCGCCGTTGGAGGTGTTCGCGAAGTCGATCGTTCAGCCGATGATGTATCTCTCGGTTGCCGGCATCCTGCTCATCGTGGGCATCATTCTGACCAACAAGACCATCTGCGCCGTGGTCCCCGTGCTGGGCTCCGGCCCGTTCCAGCTTGTGGGCGCCGTTGTCTATCAGTCGCTGATGTTTATCATCAACAACCTCTCGATTTTGTTCTGCGTGGGCATCGCCGGCGCCATGGCAAAGAAGAACAAGGGCCACGCTTCGCTGATCGCCCTGATGTCGTTCTTCCTGTTCCTGCAGGCCAATAACATCGTGCTCAACGCCACCGGTTCTCTTGCCGAGGCGAGCGGCATGCTCGGCCTTACCGGAACCGGCCAGAGCACCGTTATGGGCATTCAGGTGCTCGATACCGGCGTGTTTGGCGGCATCATCCTGGGCTGCATCACCGGTGCCGTGTTCAACAAGTACTCGAACAAGCAGTTCCCCATTGCTCTTTCGATGTTCTCGGGCGTTCGCTTCCCGTTCCTGATCATGATCATCATCTCCTGGATCATGGGCGCTGGCTTCTGCATCGTTTGGCCTCCGGTTCAGGGTGCCATCTCCTCCGTTGCCGGCATCATTAAGGAGTCGGGCAACATCGGTCTGTTTATCTACGGCATGCTCAACAAGCTGCTCGTTCCCACCGGTCTGCACCACCTCATCTACACCCCGTTCCAGTTCTCCGATGTGGGCGGCACCCTGACGCTGGGTGATCAGGTTATCGCCGGCGCCTATCCCATCCGTGTCGCCGAGATGGCAATGACGGGCCAGCCCTTCTCCGATAGCACGTATTTCAACAGCTACACCTTCAACAACCTGTGGCCCTACATCGGCATCGGTCTCGCCTTTATCTTCACCGCCTACAAGCAGAACAAGGACAAGACCAAGGCTGTCATCATCCCGCTGATCATCACCGCTGTGCTTTCCTGCGTGACCGAGCCCATGGACTTCCTCTTTGTCTTTGCTGCTCCCGTGCTCTTTGTCGTTCACTCGGTTCTTTCCGGCATCTTCCTGGTCCTGCTCAAGGTCCTCTCCGTGCCCGCTTCGACTGCAGGCGGCATCATCAACATCGTGGTTTCCAACCTGGTCCTTGGTGTTGATAAGACCAACTGGCCGGTTATGCTGGTGCTTGGAGTTCTCAACGCCGCTCTGTACTTCTTCCTCTTCACCTTCCTTATTAAGAAGCTCAACCTCCACACGCCTGGTCGCGAGGAGGAGTCCGAGCTGGTTGAGTCGGTTGCCGAGGGCGAAGCTGCCGCGTCTGTTGCGGTGAAGCAGGGCGCTGTCGCCGATGCTCCCGCGCAGGGTGTTGACGCGGGTATCGCCGACCTGGTCGCAGGTCTTGGCGGCAAGGATAACATCGAGGAGCTCGAGAACTGCTTTACGCGTCTTCGCGTGAATGTTAAGAACCCGGACCTCATCAATGAGGACCTCATCAACCACGTGCCCAACAGCGGCATCAACCGTAACGGCAACAATATCCAGATCATCTTTGGCATGAAGGTCGCCGAGATGCGCGACAAGGTCGAAAACGCAATTGAGAAGGAGCAGTAAACAATGATCATTACTCTGTGTGGTGGCGGATCCACCTTTACCCCCGGCATCGTCAAGTCCATCGCCCTGCGCAAGGACGAGCTCGACGTTGACGAGATTCGTCTGTACGACATCAATGAGGAGCGCCAGCGCAAGATCGGCGTGCTCGTGGACTGGATTTTGCACGAGGACCTCGGCCTGGACATCAAGCTCACGGTGACCACCGATAAGGAGACCGCCTTTACCGACGCGAGCTTCGTGTTTGCCCAGATGCGCGTGGGCGGCTACGCCATGCGCGAGCAGGACGAGAAGATTCCGCTGCGCCACGGCTGCGTGGGTCAGGAGCCTGCGGTTGCGGCGGCCTTGCCTACGGCATGCGCACCATCTTCCCCATGGTCGAGCTGATCGACGACGTTGAGAAGTACGCCAAGAAGGACTACTGGATTCTCAACTACTCCAACCCTGCCGCCATCGTCTCCGAGGCTGCCGCGTCCTGCGCCCCAACGCTCGCATCATCAACATCTGCGACATGCCGATCGCGATCATCGACGTGGTATGCGCCGCGCTTGATATCGACAAGAAGGATGTCGAGTACGATTACTTTGGCCTCAACCACTTTGGTTGGTTCACCTCGATCCGCCACAAGGGCGAGGAGGTCCTGCCGCAGCTGCGCGAGTACATCAAGGAGCACGAGATTCTGCTGCCCGATTCGTACCTCAAGGGCATGGGCTCGCTCATGGCAAAGAAGCCCGAGGAGGCCGTCGACGAGCACCCCGAGCAGAACCGCCACACCAAGGGCAGCTGGTACTACGTCTGGAAGGGCGAGTACGAGATCATGGAGTGCTTCCCGGAGTATCTGCCCAACACGTACCTGAACTACTACCTGCAGCAGAAGGAGTTCGTCGAGCACTCCAACCCCGAGCGCACCCGTGCTAACGAGGTCGAGGAGACGCGCGAGAAGAACCTCTTTGATGGTATCGATCACTACGAGAAGACGGGCGAGATCGACGAGAGCACGTTCTATGCGGGCAGCCACGGCGACTGGATTGCCGACCTGGCTATCGCTCTGAAGAACGATACCAAGCAGCGCTTCCTGGTCATTTGCGAGAACAAGGGCGCTATCCCCAACATGCCCTACGACGCTATGGTCGAGCTGCCTGCCTACATTGGCAAGAACGGCCCCGAGGTCATCAGCCGCGACAACATTCCGCTGTTCCAGCAGGGCCTCATGATGCAGCAGCTGAACTCCGAGAAGCTCGTGGTCGAGGCTACGATCGAGGGTTCGTACGAGAAGGCGCTCAAGGCCTTTACGCTCAACAAGACCGTGCCTTCGATGAAGGTCGCCAAGGAGGTTCTCGACGACATGATCGAGGCCAACAAGGGTTACTGGCCCGAGCTTAAGTAAAAGCAGCAGGGTCGCTGGCCGCATACCTGGAGCAATGCCCCGTCCACGTGATTGCGTGGGTGGGGCATTGTCATTTGGTAACGCGTTTTATCAAATATGGCATTTATCTGCGCTAATGTTCTATTTCACCGCCGAGGGTGACATTTCATACCGCCTGCCGAACTGCGTGGAGACCTAACAACTTTTTAGGTCAGTGTTGTGCGTGTAGCAATTTCGCCCGGCCTCGCCTCCGGGCTGCCATGTGAGAGGGGATCTTATGGCTCGACTGCATGTAATGGAACGCAGCCACGCCCAGGCCGTCATGGACGACCTGCATGATGCACTTGGACGTCGTCTGGCGGTGAGCTCGCTCGCCCCGTGTCCCGTTGAGTTTACGGCGGCGCTCGTCAACCTGTGCTCTACCCAGAGCTGCGGCAAGTGCACACCCTGCCGCGTGGGCCTGAGCGCACTGAGCGACCTGCTCGCCGATGTGCTCGAAGGCCGCGCCGATGAGTCCACGCTCAATCTGATCGAGCGCACGGCCCGCACCATCTACCTTTCGAGCGACTGCGCCATCGGCTACGAGGCGGGCGCCATGGCGCTCACTGCCATTCGCGGCTTTCGCGACGACTTTGAACACCACATTCGCGAGCATTCCTGCGGTTTTGACCGCGAGGCGCGCGTTCCGTGTGTTTCGGGCTGCCCGGCGCACGTCGACATTCCCGGTTACATTTCGCTCGTCGAGGCCGGCCGCTATGCTGATGCCGTCAAGGTCATCCGCAAGAACAACCCGCTGCCGCTCGTCTGCGGCCTGGTGTGCGAGCATCCCTGCGAGATGCACTGTCGCCGTGGCATGGTCGACGACCCCATGAACATCCTCGCCCTCAAGCGTTTTGCCGTTGAGCACAGTGACCTCAACGACCACAAGCCGCATGTAGTGGACAACACCGGCAAACGCATCGCCGTGATCGGCGGCGGCCCGGCCGGCCTTTCCTGCGCCTACTACCTGGCCGTGATGGGCCACAAGGTGACCATCTTTGAGCAGCGCCACCACCTGGGCGGCATGCTGCGCTATGGCATTCCCAGCTACCGTCTGCCGCGCGAGCGCCTGCAGGCCGAGATCGACTGGATCTTGAGCGCCGGTATCGACGTTGAGCTCGACCACTCCGTCAACGGCGAGGAGCTTGCCCGCCTGCGCGACGAGTTCGATGCCGTCTACCTGGCCATTGGTGCCCACAATGACAAGAAGCTTGGTCTTCCGGGCGAAGAGGCTCCCGGCGTGGAGTCAGCCGTCAAGATGCTGCGCGCAATCGGTGACGACGAACTGCCCGACCTGAGCGGCCAGCGCGTGTGCGTCATCGGCGGCGGCAACGTGGCCATGGACGTGGCACGCTCCGCCGTGCGCTGCGGTGCCGAAAAGGTGAGCATCGTCTACCGTCGTCGCATCTGCGATATGACGGCTCAGGACGCCGAGATTTCCGGCGCCCAGGCCGAGGGTTGCGAGGTTCTGGAGCTGACGGCCCCACTCGGTATAGAGACGGGCGAGGACGGTCGCGTGAGCGGCCTGCGCGTGCAACCGCAGATTATCGGCGAGCCCCGTCGCGGTCGTCCGGCCCCACGTGCCGCCGCCACGCCCGAGCAGGTCATTCCCTGCGAGCGCGTGTTCGTTGCCATTGGACAGGACATCGACTCCAAGCCATTTGAGGACATGGGCATCGCCTGCAAGTGGGGTCGCGTCGTCACTGATTCGGACGGCGCCGTGCCCAGTTTCGATGGCCTCTTTAGCGGCGGCGACTGTCAGACCGGCCCCGCCACCGTCATCCGTGCCATCAACGCCGGCCGCGTAGCTTCGGCAAATATCGACCGCTATCTGGCTTCGACCACAAGATTAAGCTCGAGGTCGAGCTGCCGACCGTCCAGTTTAAGGGCAAGCACGAGTGCGGCCGCTGCGAGCTGGGTGAGCGCGAGGCCGGCGAGCGTATTCACGATTGGAATCTGGTCGAGCAGGGCCTTACCGAGGAGGAGGCGCGCCAGGAGGCAAGCCGCTGCCTGCGTTGCGACCACTTTGGCTTTGGCGCGTTCCGCGGAGGGAGGAATCTGGAATGGTAGAGCCCAACAAAACCACCGTCGGCGACAACAACGAAAACGGAGCGCACAACATGGTCAGGCTCATTATCGATAACTGCGAAGTCGTGGTGCCCGACCACACCACGATCCTGGACGCGGCCAAGTCCGTCGGCATCCAGATTCCCACCCTGTGCTACCTGCGCGATCTAAACGAGATCGGCGGTTGCCGCGTGTGCGTGGTCGAGGTTGAGGGCTGTGACCAGCTGGTTGCCGCCTGCAACAACTACGTGCTCGACGGCATGGTGGTCCGCACCAACAGCCCCAAGGCCCGCGAGGCGCGCCGCACCAACGTGCAGCTGCTGCTGTCCCAGCACGATTCGCAGTGCACGAGCTGCGTGCGCAGCGGCAACTGCAACCTGCAGACCATCGCCAACGACCTGGGCATTTTCTATCTGCCGTATCAAAGGCATTTGGCGGGCGAGGGCTGGGATTTCGATTTCCCCATCATCCGCGAAAACGACAAGTGCATTAAATGCATGCGCTGCATCAAGGTGTGCGAGAGCGTGCAGGGCCTAGGGATTTGGGACCTGACCAACCGCGCCACACATACCGCCGTGGGTACCGCGGGCGTGCACCGATCGGCAAGACCGATTGCGTCGCATGCGGCCAGTGCATCACGCATTGCCCGACGGGCGCGCTGCGCGAGCGCGACGATACCGAGACCGTGTTTGACGCGCTCGCTAATCCCGATAAGATCGTGCTGGTGCAGATCGCGCCGGCTGTGCGTAGCGCTTGGGGCGAGGAACTCGGCATTCCGCGCGAGGAGGCCACCGTCGAGCGCCTGGCTTGCGCGCTGCGCCGCGTGGGCTTTGAGTATGTGTTCGACACCGACTTCTCGGCCGATCTCACCATTATGGAGGAGGCTCCGAGCTGCTCGAGCGCCTGAGCAAGACCGCCAAGGGCGAGGGCGACAGCCGCGGCTGGCCCATGTTTACGAGCTGCTGCCCGGCTGGGTGCGCTTTGCGAAGGCGCGCTATCCGGAGTTTGTCGACAGCCTGTCCACGTCCAAGTCGCCGCAGCAGATGTTCGGCGCTATCGCCAAGACCTATTACGCCAAGGTGCTGGGCGTGGAGCCCGAGCGTCTGTTTGTGGTGTCTGTGATGCCGTGCACGGCCAAGAAGGCCGAGTGCGCGCTGCCGAGCATGGTGGGCGAGAGCGGTGCGCCCGACGTTGACGTTGCGCTGACGGTGCGCGAGATGGTGCGTATGATCCGTGCGAGCCACGTGAGCGTGGACACGCTGGTCGAGGAGCCGCTCGATACACCGCTGGGCTTTGGCACGGGCGCGGGCGTGATCTTTGGCGCCACGGGCGGCGTGATGGAGGCCGCCGTGCGCTCGGCCTATTACCTGGTGACGGGCAAGAACCCCGACGCCGACTTCTTTACCGATGTGCGCGGCCTGGACGGCTGGAAGGAAGCCGTGGCCGATATCGATGGCACCAAGGTGCGCGTTGCCGTGGCGCACGGGCTGGGCAACGCCGCCCGCCTGCTCGACGCGATTCGCGACGGCCGCGTGAGCTATGACTTCGTCGAGGTCATGGCGTGCCCGGGCGGCTGCGTCGGTGGCGGCGGTCAGCCCATCCATGACGGCTGCGAGCTGGCGGCCGAGCGTGGCCAGGTGCTCTGGGGCCTCGATGCGAACGCCGAGATTCGCTTCTCGCACGAGAATCCCGATGTTCAGGCGTGCTATAGCGAGTTCTTGGGTGCGCCGCTCTCGCCGCTGGCCGAGGAATTGCTGCATACCGATCATCACGCATGGACGATGCCTAACGAGGGGACGTGCTAGCGATGCGCGCGTTTGATTTTGAAATGTCGCGCCGGGGGTTTGCCTCGGCGCTCGCCGCGGGCGCCCTGTCGCTTGCGCTCGCGGGCTGTGGCGGCGGGGCTGCCGGTGCCGGGTCCGCC
>JAQEDJ010000059.1 GCA_027669525.1 Coriobacteriaceae bacterium AM48-5
GCGGGTGACGAGTTTCTCTTTCGTCAGCCCGCGTCGCCCCCTGCGTCAAAGGAGAGCCCACCGTGCCCCAAATAACATATGAGAGGAGCAGCGACCCAACAAAGCACGACACGCACGAAACGCCATGCAACAGCCAGATCGGTGCAAACACGAATGGAATAGAATCTCCGCGAGCATAGAAGGCCAAGTCGGCCCACTCGGGAACCGCCGCAATAGCAGCAAGGAAAATACCGAAGGCGCCAAGGAACCCCGGCCGCCTTATTTCTCTCCCCTTGCGGAGCGCAACACCGTGACCAAACGCCGCGAGGCATGCGCCAAGGATAACGAGCCAGGTCATTGCACCTGATGCCAAGCCAATTGAAGATGAAAACCGGTGATAAGGGGTGACCGCCATTACGATAAGCACAATGGCGCAGGCAGATGTGGCAGAACGGCGGGAAAAGAGCATATGACCTCCATAGCGCGGCATTATACCGCTCGGTTCGTTCATCCCTCTTCGCTCCCACACCGGCCAGCATCAACGATTCACGCATACTCCAATCCGAACCAGATAACGGTCCAATTTTCCGCAGCCCCCACTCCAGAACGGGATACGGTTTCCTTTTGAGGGCCGATTGAGAAAACGCATCCCGTTTTAGGCCGAAAACTGGGACGCGCGGGCAGGAGCTATGCAAAGATAGCGGCTGTTGGCCTTGCGATCGGTCTTGCACTGGCGCTGTGTGCATCATTCGCGACGTATAGGTCCGAGCAGTCGTTTATCGATGGCGCTGAGAACGGTTTTGGCATAGACGTAATCCTGTCCTGGGTTCAGGACCACCTTGACGGATGCGAGGACCCGCGCCGCGCACCGAACGGAAAACAGCTTCAGGGCACCAATTCCGGTTGGCGCTGGCGCGTCGGTGTCTACCGCATCCTGACAAGGATCGAGGACGGGAAAGCCGTCATCGAAGTCGTAAGGGTAGGTCACCGCCAGGGTGTCTACAAGAACATGCCGCGGCTATGAGCACCCCAAAGTGCCGACACGCAGGTCAAGGCCGAAAAAACGACCTCACCAGATGCGTTTTAAGGCGCCTGAAAGCAGATGCCCCTAACGGGTATCCAGGCATTCCTTTTCTGGGCTGTATTTGCGATTACATCAAGCCGTCTACCTGCGGCTTCGTGGAGTTTGCCGCCGCCCGAAAAAATCGTGTCTGCGCGGTGCGATACAGTGGGATAAACGCCCCGCGAGGAAAGGAACAGCCATGAGCGACACACAGGAAATCGTTCAACGACTCGAACGCGAGATGGCGGACCGAGCCGCCGCAGTTGAGAAGGTTGATGCTTTTAAGAACCAGCTCGCACAGGCCATCAAGGCCTTCATGGCCGCCGACGAGGCAGTTCGCGGCCTCAACGACCACGACAGCATCGTTGACGCCCAAATCGCAACCGTCATCGACGAGCATCTTCGTGCCATCGATAGGCTGTGCCGTTTCGGCATCGACGGTGGATTCGGCGAGGAGCATCCCGTTAAGGAGTACTAGACCGCTGCATGGCCATGGAAGTAAAGTAAAAGAGGGTCGAACCAAGCAGTTCCCGGACAATTAGCGTCCGGCCAGACACTTCGGTTCGACCCTTTTCGATTTTGCGGAGTAGTTATAGCTGAACGTCCTCAGATATATGAAATCATTCCCTTCCTTTTCCGAAAAACGTTTTTTGAAATACTGGAATTAACCAAACGAGTAATTGCACTCAATTGCAAAACTGATCCAGCTGCGTTCCGACTTAAAGATTTCTGTTGTCAGGTTCATCTGCCAAATAATCGCTTGGAATATAGTCGACGTGATAACGCTTCTCTAATTTCTCGATGAACCGGTCGACCTTTCGAGCATTTTGATAAACCTTTTCAAGCGTTCGGAAAACAGCTTTCTCGTTGTACGCGGGAAGCCCTTGGGCGTTCACAAAATACATCAGCTGATTGAGGTTTGTTCCTTCCTTCAATAACTCATGATGGAGTTTTTCAACTTCCGCGATGTCAAAATTGAATGATTCGATCTTTCCGTAAATTGCGCTGCGGCGAACCAGTTCGCTTGCAGAAATGCCGAGCGCCGCTGCACGCTGCTCAATTGCCTTTTTTTCTGGAGCAGTGAGCATTACTTGGAACGGAATACTCCTTTTTTCAGAAATCGGCTCGCCACGTTCATCGGTTTTACGCGATGCCTGTGCTCTCCTGTAATCCTCCTGTTGCTTATGGAGGGCCTTTTTCTTCCGATCAAGAACTTGCATTTCGTCATCGAGATCATCAAGTGAGATTTCCCGATGAATCAGTACGGATCGAATCAACTCAGCTTCCGTACAACCAGCTTGTTCGCAAAGTTGTTGATAGATCTCTTTCTCTTCAGGAGAAACGCGAGCCTTTACGAATTCATTTCGTGCCATTTTTCTACTTTCTCCGGAGTGGCCTCCGGAAAAGTAAGCAAGAAACTGAGGATTGGCATCCGTCACCTCTTGCTATGGTTGCCTAATTTTTTAAAAAGAGTGAAACCAACCCGCAAAAAGCGTGCTGCAGTTCACCCTTTCCCTTTTCTCCGTGACAGGAGAAAAGCAAGATTCGTATATCATGATAACAGGGACTACGGGCCCGGTTATATGATATACGTACATCTTGCAATCTCCGGAACGGTGATTGGGCGAAACGCAGTGTAGACGTGGAATGAGAGGCCTCATTCCAAGCGAGAGGCCTCGCGGCGTCGTAACTGTGTGAAGACCGTGAGCGAAAGCGAACTTTTAACGCGAAGGATGCTGAGTGTTAGAAGTTCGCTTTAGCGAGAGCGGAGCGGAAATGCGAATGCGAGGGATGCCGAGTGTTTACATTTTTGCGAAGCGGGTTTGCGGCGCCTGCGACGCAAACATTCGACTTCGTCGAATCGTTTTCATGGCATTTGCGAAAAAGTTGAGACAGCTTTCAACAATTTCAATGGCGCGGAGAGTCATTAGCGTGACTCGCAGCGCTGTTGGATTTGTCGAAAGCTGACGCGGCTCGCATTACGAATCGAATGGCGAGTCGATTTTCATGCGGCGTGCACGCACGCCTACGATCGCGACCGATGGTCGCTATCTATTTTCAAAACTCGCGTTTTGTTTTGACGCAAGTTGAGATACGAAACGAAAAACCGAAACGCCCGCGCGAGCCGTTTCGACTTTTGCGCGGGCGTTTCGAATCAAACGAAGAACCAGGCGGCGAAATTTTGCGTTTCGCGGTTTAGATCCCAGAAAACAAATCTAAAAACTGCGGCGTCGATTTCACTTCGCCCGCAGCATCACGGCGCAAGAACATCCAAGGGAACAACTTGGACACCGCGGTCGGTAACATAGGCTTGTGATCCAAATCCAATAATCGCTACTTTAGAAACCGGCTGGGACGAGGGGCGACGCAAAAGCGTCGCCCCCGTTTTTAACCATGCCAGCTGAACCTGGTTCAGACTTCAATGCAAGAAGAAGCAGGCCGAGGTCCAGATTTCGGACAAGAAGAGGGCGCTCGCGCGCGAGGCACGCAACCACGCGCTCATGGTCGCCGGCGGGCTCATCGTGAACCACGCGCCGGGCGGCAACTGGAAACGCATCGACTGGGACAGGCTTGCGGCGTGAATCGACCGCTACGGATACAAGATCACCGGCTCCACGCAGCACGGAATCTGGATCCGTAACCTTTCGTAGCCCAGATCAAAATACCGGTTGTTTCCAGAAATCCTCTAGGAGGCGTCTGGATAGAGGATTTCTGGAAATGCAAATAACAATAATTTAGATTCCGAGCGTATCGACCGGAGCAACAACGATGCCTTCGCTAGTTACGTGAGCCGGCATACCAAACCCGATGACGATGAGTTTCGCCGCAGGCGGCTCTCCCGCCGATCGACCAGCTTTCGCTCGAGTCGAAGCAGATTTTCCACTGCCTCTGGGACTTGGGGGCTCCCAAGCTTGACCTCAACGGCAACCCACGAGCCGTCACGACGATGGACAATCGCGTCGACCTCTAGGTCGTCAGCGTCGTGGTAGTGGGATACGGTCGCATCGCTGACCGCCGCGTAAACCTTGAGATCGTGTAGCACAAGGGATTCGAAGAGCAAGCCAAGGGTCTTCGGATCGGATGACAACGACTCCGGATCCGCACCGATGAGGCGACGGCGAGCGATGAGTCCGCAAGGTGCCGCTTCGCGCCCTGCCGCAACTTCACCGGCGACCTGAGAGCCGGATGCCACGCGGGGACATCGTCGACGATATTGATACGGCGCAGCGCGTCCATGTAGCCGGTAATCGTATTCTTTGAGACGTCAACACCCAAATCCCTTTCGATGGACCTCATGCCGGCAAGAGTCGATTCATTGCGTGCAAGCGACGAGAGCAAGGCCCTTACCTTAACCGGGTCGCGTTTCACTCCATCCGCCCTCGAAACGTCAGACTCGCAAACACCGTCAATATAGGCGGCGGCTATCCGCATTGCGTCGGCAGTTGTCTTACCGACCGCTTGGGGCCAACCGCCGCGGCAGAGCAAATCCGCGATACCGGCGATACCGGCGATGGATCCGAGTGACGCCGCAACGGAATCGCCATCGAGCAGCGCACCAAGCGAGACCGCTCCCGACGAAATACCGAGCTCGAAAAGCGTCATGGTATCCATCCGCAAACGGGCGATTCGACCCACACCGCTGTGCATCGGCTGGTTCTCGGCTCGCGGCGTCGCAGATCCGGTGAGAATGAACTGTCCTGGCTCCCCTCCCCTGACATCGCATTCGAATCGCACGGCATCCCATAGCTTCGGTTCTTCCTGCCATTCGTCGACAAGCCTCGGGGTCGGTCCGACAATTGCTTGGGCCGGATCGAGACGAGCGAGCTGGAGGGCCGCAAAACCGCCAGATGGGTCGGAGAGAGATAACGATGACTCGGCAAATCTCTGAGCTGTCGTTGTCTTTCCACACCATTTCGGCCCCTGAATGAGCACTGCACCAAAAATGCCAAGGTCGCGCTCGACCAAGCAGTCAACACAACGTCCTATATACCTATCCATCGGCTTTCCCTCCAATCATTCATTTGAAATTATAGCGTCTATCTGCGTCGTTGGGACAAATAACGATTACTTATTGGGACGATTGACGGTAATTTATTGGGACGATTGACGATAGATCGTTGGGACGATTTCCATTTTCTTAAGGCACTAATCAACGAGACCCACTGTGAACTATGAGACGGATAAATTTAGCTGACGCCTCTCATGAGTTCAGCAATGCTGATTTGAAATCCGTCGGCAATCTTCTTGAGATTTGAGAGGCTGACATTACGCCGCCCGACTTCAATGCTCGCGTAGTAGGAACGATCCATTTCAATCAAATTGGCGAACTGCTCCTGGCTGCACCCGAGTCCAGCGCGGAGCTCTTTGCATCTCATGCCGAATGATTTCTGAAGCGTCTTCGTATCCATGACAAAAAGAGTCATGGATTGTTGTATAAAAGCCAACGGACTATATACAACAATCCCAGTTAAGGCGCATAATTATCTCTATTGGAAAGCACTCTGATGCCCAGTCGGATAGGGCACGGAAAAGGAATGGAACAGCACAATGACTCAGGGAAAGCATTTCGCTGCCGGTGGCGATCACTTCGCCGCACTGCCAAGCAAAAAGATTCACACTCCGAAGGGGATCGCGCGTCTGACCGTCACCGCGGCGACCATGGCCGCCATGACCGGATCGAGCCTCATCTCACCGTTCACGGCATTCGCCCAGACCGGTGACGGGGGCACGCAGCACCCCGCTGTGATGTCGCCGATCGCCGCCCACGCCGGCGCGGCATCCGGTACCGGCGCGAAATCCGCCGCACAGACCATCGCGGACCTGCAAAAGGCAGTCGACGAGGCGAAGGCGAAGGAGGACGTCGCCAAGGCATCCTACGATGAGGCCGCCGGTCCTTACAACGAGGCAGCTTCCGCCCGCGACCAGGCCAAGGCATCCTACGATTCGGCAGTCAGCGCCGGCACGGCAGCCGACCGAGCGGCAATGGACGAGTACGCCCGTCAGGTTGCGGAGGGCAAGGACGCCGCCGATGCCGCCGGCAAGGACCTCGAGCAGGCGAAGGCGGGTCTCGCAGACGCCAAGGCGGATGCATCCGAGAAGGACGAAGCGTACCAGTCCGCCCTCAAGGCGGCCCAAGATGCCAAGGACGCCCTCGATAAAGCCAAGGCCGATGCCGTAGGCGCCACCCCGGAGGCTATCAGTGCCGCCGAGCAGGCGGTACGCGACGCCCAGGATGCCGTGAGCAGGGCACAGGCCGAACTTGACAACGCCAACGCGACGCTTGCCGCCGCCCAGTCCAAGCTGGTTGCGGCTCAGTCTGCAAAGGACTCCGCCGATGCCGTCCTCGCTGCAGCCCAGCAGAACAAGGACGCGGCGGATGCGAAGGCCGCAGCCGCCAGCGCCGCCTACGAGAAGGCGAAAGCAGACCTCGCTGCAGCGGAGGCAGGCGCCAGCGGTCCGGAGTACGATGCCGCGAAGCAGAAGGTCGCGGACGCGGAGGCAGCCCTCGCTGTCGCACGAGCGGCACAGTCCCAGTGCGAGTCCGAGCTCGAGCAGGCACAGTCCGCTGCGGCAACGGCACAAGCCGACCTGAATGATGCCCAGACGGCTCTCTCCGTAAAGCAGCAGGCCGCGGCCGATGCCGAATCCGGTGTGAACGCCGCCCAGTCCGCTCTCGATGCCGCGAACGCCGACCTCGATGCGGCCAAGCAGGCGAATGCCGACGCCGTCGCCAAGCTGGACGCCGCGAAGCAGGCTGTCAAGGACGCCGAGTCCGCCAAGGCAGCCGCCGACGTAGAGCTCGCGAACGCCAAGGCGGCGAAGGATACCGCAGACGCTGCCGTGACCGCCGCGCAGCAGAAGGTCGACGAGGCACAGGCGAAACTCGATTCCGCCGACGCGCAGCTCAAGCAGGGAGCCATCGGCTTCTTCCGTGCCATGGGTGCCGATGACGCAGTCGACATCATCCTGAACGCCAAATATGCCGGAAAGACCGAAGTCGGCAACTCCAAGGACGCCACGTCCCTTGATAACATGCTCAATGCGATCAGGTGGATGAAGTCCGTCAACGACTACCGCAAGTCGGTCGGCCTGTCCGAGCTCCATGTCACCTACAAGCTCATCGCCGGTGCCATTGCGGATGCCAACTACAGCGACACCGTGCTCGATCATGCCCGTCAATATGATTTTGCCGAAAATCTGGCATGGAATTACGGAATCGATCCGAGTGGGCAGTGGATCGAGCAGGAGAAGGGCTTTTTCGACAAGGCAACGGAGGCCCTTTATGGAGTCACCGGTCTTGTCGGCAAGGATGCCTATGATTTCTATGCAAAGAACGGCGTCGCAATCAACCATTGGATTGCAGACAACTGCCGCTGGGAGAACGGCAGCAGCGGCACCGTCGGCCATTACATGAACATCATCAATCCCGAACTCGCCGTTATGGGAATGGCAACCTGCACCAAGGGCACCATGTCCGGGCTTCAGACGCAGTGCTACACCGCAGAGATCTCCGGCTGGTCCGGCTCCGGTTGGAACATGAACCCCATCTCCGTCGACGAGTACGAGCAGAAGCTGATCTCCTATATCAACGGTCTCAAGAACGCCAAGAGCGCACTCGACGCAGCCAAGGCCGATCTCGCATCCAAGCAGCAGGCAGCCGCCGGCGCCGCCACAACCGTCCAGCAGAAGCAGGTCGCAGCGGATTCCGCACAGGCAGACGTCGATGCCGCGAAGCAGGACGTCACCGATGCCCAGCGTGCCGTCGATGCCGCCAACGCTGATGTCGCCGCCAAGCAACAGGGCGTCACGGATGCCCAGACCGAGCTTGATGCGGCGAAATCGGACCTCGATGCCGCCAACGCGGCAGTCGATACGGCAAAGTCGACCGTCCAGCAGAAGCAGGTCGACTTTGATGCTGCCAACGCAGCCGTAACGACCGCACAGACCAAGCTGGATTCCGCCAAGGCGAACACCGTATCCAAGCAGCAGGGCGTCACGGATGCGAACACCGATCTCGCGAAGTTCTTCCAGGACGTCGCCGATGCCAAGAAGGTGCTCGATACCGCAAAGAGCGCCCATGACGCGGCGGCAGCCGACCAGGCCGAGAAGGCGGCGGTCCTCGCAGCCGCCAAGCAAAAGGCGGATACCACCGCAAGCGCCCTCGCGGATGCCCAGCGTGCCGTCGATGCCGCAAAGGCCGACACCGGCGTTGCCGCCGACAGGCTTACCGGCTCCCAGACTGATCTCGAGGACGCACAGTCGAACCTCGACATCCTCACCGGCCTTGCCGCGAAGCTCGCAGAGGCACAGCAGCGCGAGCAGGATGCAGCAAAGGCCGTCAATGACACCAAGGCCGCGCTCGATGCCGCGAAGGCGGATGCCATCGCCGCCGTGTCCCTGGTCTCCGCCGCCGAACAGGCAAAGGCGCAGGCAGACGCCAAGCTGTCGAAGCTGAACTCCATCGATGCCGGCGCGGCGATCGCTTCCGGCCATGATGTGAACGCGGATGACGCCCTCAACGCGCTTTTCGCCGCAGCAGTCGAGGCACGTGCCAAGGTCGCGCCCGCAAAGGCAATCCTGGACGAGAAGCAGGCCGCGGTAGACGGGCTCCAGTCCGGCTATGATGCGGCACTCGCCGCCTACGAGCAGGCGAAGTCCGACCGCATCGCGGCGGAGCAGAAGCTTTCCGATGAGATTGCACGACAGGAGCAGAGGAGGCCGCAAAGCAACAGGTGGCATACAGCCCGAAGCATCTCGCCGGCACGGAGACCGCCCAGCCCGGCAACCTCGCCCAGACCGGCGACCGCACGGGCCTCATCGGCGAGACGTTCGCCATCGGCGGTACCGTCCTTGTGGCAGCCGGCGTCTTCCTCGACCGGAAGAAACGCCACGAGCAGATGTAAAAGCGAGTCGGGCGTTGGATATCGGCTGGTGTCCAACGCCCGGTTTCATGGGCAGGGAGATCGGTGTGAGAACAAAGGCCATTATCGTTGCGCTTCTGGTGTGCCTTTCGGCACCTCAACTTGGATGTGCCAGCGTTGCAAAGCAAGGAAGCGGCTCTACGGAAAGGGCCGCCACAGCGGTAAAGAATAAAGACAAAAAGAAGCCAAGCGAAGAAAAGGCGGCGCAAACCTCTGGAGCCAAGGCCGAGGAGAAGAAAAAATCCGATGGCAAGGACCAGAAGTCCGATGCCTCCAAGAAGGAGGATAACAAGTCCTCCGACTCGTCAAAGTCGGACAGTAAGGGCGATTCCTCCGACTCCAAGCAGAATTCCGGCAATTCGCAGAGTTCCGGCAGCAACAATTCCTCTTCCAACGGCGGCAGCCAGAAGAAGTGGGTCCCCGAACAGGGACACTGGGAGACCGATTACAGTCAGGTCTGGGTCCCGAACGTGGTGTACGTGCGCCATGAGCGCTACTGGGTCAACCATGGTGGAACCAAAGTCGGACCGTTTGACAGCA
>JAQEDJ010000006.1 GCA_027669525.1 Coriobacteriaceae bacterium AM48-5
ACGTCGGCCACGTTGGCGAGCAGCGAGAACACCTGCAGATGATCGATGAACTTCCAGGCAGCCTCCTGGCCACCCTTAATCTCAAAGGTGAAGATCGAGCGCCGCCGTTGGGGAAGTACTTCTGATAGAGCTCGTGATCGGGGTGCTCAGGCAGGCTCGGGTGGTTCACCTTGGCAACGTGGCTGTCGCCGGCAAGGAACTCAACGACCTTCTTGGTGTTCTCGACATGACGGTCAACGCGCAGCGACAGGGTCTCGGTGCCCTGGAGCAGGACCCAGGCGTTGAACGGGCTGATGCAGGCACCCTCGTCACGCAGCAGGATGGCGCGGACATAGGTTGCGAAGGCGGCGGGACCGGCAGCCTCGGCAAACGAGACGCCATGGTAGGAGGGGTTGGGCTCAGCGATCTGGGCGTACTTTCCGCTCGCCTTCCAATCGAAGTTACCGCCGTCGACGATCACACCGCCCAGCGAGGTGCCGTGGCCGCCGATGAACTTGGTTGCGGAGTGGACAACGATGTTGGCGCCATGCTCCAGCGGACGGAACAGATACGGGGTGCCGAAGGTGTTGTCGACACAACCGGCAGACCGTGCTTCTTGGCGATCTCGGAGATGGCGTCGATGTTGGGGATGTCAGAGTTGGGGTTGCCGAGCGTCTCGAGATAGATGACCGTGGTGTTGTCCTTGATGGCACCCTCAACCTCTTCCAGGTTATGGGCATCGACAAACGTGGTCTCGACGCCAAACTGGGAGAGCGTATGCTCCAGCAGGTTGTAGGAGCCACCGTAGATGGTCTTCTGAGCCACCACGTGGTCACCGGCCTGGGCAAGGGCCTGCAGGGTATAGGTGATGGCAGCGGCACCGGAGGCGACGGCAAGACCGGCCACGCCACCCTCGAGCGCGGCGATACGGTCCTCAAAGACGCCCTGGGTGGAGTTGGTCAGACGGCCGTAGATGTTACCGGCGTCGGCAAGACCAAAGCGATCGGCGGCGTGCTGGGAGTTGCGGAACACATAGCTCGTGGTCTGGTAGATAGGCACGGCGCGGGAGTCGGATGCGGGATCGGCGCTCTCCTGGCCAACGTGAAGCTGCAGGGTATCGAAACCAAAGGTGTGCTCGGGGTTGTTGATGAACTGGCTCATGATGATCTCCTTGATCGAACAAAAGTAAATAAAAAGAGAGAAGTAAGTCGCTGTCTCCTGATCACGCCGACGGGCGCAAACAGGAGCCCGGCATTCGTCTTGGTAAGCAATTCATATGCGGGCCTCCTTTCGCATCCCGGTTCCGTGGTTGGCTTAATTACCTACCGCCTTTGTGTGTTTTGAATAGTACGAGCATTATTTCCCTCGGTCAATCACTTAAAAGCGCTAACCTGTTATCGTTTTTATAGATAACAATCGGAAGGATTGCGTCGATGACCCTCCAGCAGCTTCGTTTTCTGATCGCCGTGGCAGAGTCCGGCTCAATCAACGCCGCAGCTCAGCGCCTCTATACCGCTCAGTCCAACATCTCAAACGCCGTCAAAAGCCTGGAACAGGAGCTCCATCTGGAGATCTTTACGCGCTCCAGCCGCGGCGTCACGCTCACCAACGACGGCACCGAGCTTTTGGGCTATGCGCGTCAAGTCGTAGAGCAGGCCGATATGCTCGAGGCCCGCTACGAGGACGGCGGCACGCCCCAGGCGCGCCTTGCCATCTCGGCCCAGCATTACGCTTTTTCGGTCGAGGCCTTCGTCAACGTCGTCGAGCGCTGCCGGGACAGCAAGTTCGAATTCATCATGCGCGAGACCACCACGTCGCAGATCATCGATGACGTCCGCGCGTTTCGCAGCGACATCGGCATCCTCTATCTGGACGACTTTAACGCCCGCATTCTGCAGAAGGCCTTCGCCGATGCCCGCGCAAGCTTCCATCCCCTCTTCGACGCGACGGTCCACGTCTTCGTTAGCGAGCGCCACCCGCTCGCACGCCGCCCGCAGCTGTCCCTTGCCGACCTTACACCCTATACGCGCTACAGCTTTGAGCAAGGCACCTCGAGCTCCTTCTATTACGCCGAGGAACCTTTTAGCTATATCCCTTGCGACCGCAACATACGAATCTCGGACCGCGGAACACTTACTAACTTACTTATCACGTCGAACGGTTACACCCTGTCGACCGGTGTCCTCTCCAATGAAATGCAATGGGGTATGGCATCGATCCCGTTAGCAGACGCCCCAACGATGCACGTAGGCTATATCATGCACGACGAGCGCAAGCCCTCTCCCCTCTTGCAGCAATACCTCGACGAGCTCAACCGCATCATCCATGCCAACTAACTGTCGGAAGACGGGGTAGAAATCGTAGATTGCTAGCCCCCGGCGGGCATGGCGCTACAATGGTCACTCACACGAAACGTACCCAACGAAAGGAAGCCCGTGAAGGTCATCATCTATACCGACGGCTCGGCCCGATCAAATCCGGGACGCGGCGGCTACGGCGCCGTGCTCAAATACACCAACCCCGCCGGCAAGACCTTCACCTCCGAGCTTTCGCGCGGCTACGCCAAGACCACCAACAACCGCATGGAGCTCATGGCGGTCATCGTGGCGCTCGAGGCACTTAACCGCCCCTGCGAGGTCGAGGTCCATTCCGATTCGCAGTACGTCGTCAACGCCTTCAACAAGCACTGGATCGACGGCTGGAAAAAGCGCGGGTGGAAAACCGCCAACAAGCAGCCCGTCAAGAACCGCGACCTGTGGGAGCGCCTACTCACCGCCAAAAGCAAGCACAAGGTTGAGTTCATCTGGGTTAAGGGTCACGCCGGCCACGAGCTCAACGAGCGCTGCGATGAGCTCGCCACCACGGCGGCCGACGGCAGCAACCTCGATATCGATACCGGCTTTAACGAGAGCGACCTGTAACGGCGTTTTCGCACGCTATTTCCTGCCCCCTCGCGCTACACTCATCCTGTAAACCGAACGGCACGAGGGGGATACATGCTGCGTATAGCGACCATCGGCACATCCATGATTACCGACGACTTTATCCAGGTCGTCAACGCCAACGACCAAGCCGCGTTTGTGGGCACGCTCTCGCGCGATGCCGAGCGCGGCGCCGCCTTTACCGCCGAACACGGCGGCGAGCGTAACTTCACCGCACTTGACGAGCTTGCGTCCGCCGACGACGTCGACGCCGTCTACATCGGCAGCCCCAATGCGCTCCACTACGAGCAGGCCCTTGCCTGCATCGCCGGTGGCAAGCACGTCATCGTCGAGAAACCCTTCTGCGCCACCGAAGCGCAGGCGCTGGAAGTCTTCCGCGCTGCCGAGGCAGCAGGTGTCGTGGCCCTCGAGGCCATGCGTCCCCTCCACGATCCCGCCTTCCACGCCATCGAGGACGCCCTGGGCGAGATCGCCCCCATCCGCCGCGCCTCATTGCGCTTTGGCAAGTATTCCTCGCGCTACAACGAGATTCTCGCGGGACGCGCCACCAATATCTTCGACTGCAATATGGCATCGGGTTCCCTCATGGACATTGGCGTCTACGCCGTCGAGCCCATGGTCGAGATTTTCGGCATGCCTCCGGCCTTACGAGCATGACTACCCTGCTCGATCCCACCACGCGACAGCTCACGCACGGCCCCATCGATGGCTGCGGTTCCATCCTCGCCAGCTACGGCGGTGGCCGTATCTCCGTCGAGCTCGCGCACTCCAAAATTACGAACGACCTGTTGCCCTCGCAGATCGAAGGCGAGCGTGGCACTATCCAGATCGACCATCTGTCCACGCCCCGCAACGTCCGCATCGACTATCGCGGCGACGTCGTACGCGGCTCGGCGACCGAGGCACCGCGCGAACAGGGAGACAACGGCCGCGTGCTCGACCTGCCCAAATCGAGCAACACTATGGAATACGAACTCACAGACTTTATCACCGCCATCGGCGGCATCGATAGCGTTAAGGAAGAGATTTGGGAGACCCCGGCGGGACGCCACGAGCTTGGCCACTACCGCGATGTCACACTCGTCTCACTGCGCATCATGGATGCCGTGCGCCAGCAGGCCGGCATTACCTTCCCGGCCGATGCAGGCAAGCAGGCCTAGCGATGGGCTTCTTCGATACGTTCTTCTCCAGCGTCACCGGCGGCAGTCGAGAGCCTCAAAAACCATCAAACGTCGAGCTCGAGCTGCGCCGCAGGCTTACTGTGCTCGCAAGCGACGAGGCCACTCAAGACACTCCCCTGCGCTATTTCCTACGCTGGGAGGGGCAAGTCCAAGGCGTTGGTTTTCGCTTTACCAACACCAACCTCGCGCAGGCACGCGCACTCACCGGCTGGGTGCGTAACATGGAAGACGGCTCGGTTGAGATGGAGCTACAAGGCACGCCGGCAAACATCGTGTCTCATCTCGAGGCGCTTCATGCCTCCTACGAGCGCATGGGAACGCGTTTTCGCCTCGTAGACGCCCAGACCCGAGCCCCACTTGCCAATGAAGACGGTTTCATTCCTCGTTATTAGTATTGTGTGCTAAATACGGTATCATTTACCTACGACCGTTGATAGAAAAGAGGCGAGGCGCATGGCGGTGCAGAGAAGGAATACCAGGCAGCGAAAGCTGGTTCTTGACGCCGTGCGCCAAAGCTATAACCATCCCACCGCCGACGAAATCTACAACGTCGTGCGCGCGCAGGATGACAAAATCAGCCGCGGTACGGTCTACCGCAATCTCAATCTCTTGGCCGACGCCGGCGAGATCCTCTCCATCAAGACGCCGGGCGGCAGCCGCTTCGATCGCACGATCGAGCCGCACGCACATATCATCTGCACCTCGTGCAGCCGCGTCATCGACGTGCCGCTCCCCTTCGACGCCCAACTCGACGACAAGGCGTCCGAGCAAATCGGCTGGCACGTCACGTCGCACTACACCATCTTTGAGGGTCTCTGTCCCGACTGCCGGTAGATGTTTGGGACATGCCTTAAAATCCACCTTTCTGCACTCTGCAGCAAAAAGTAGATTTCTAGGCATGCCGCATATATCTACTCGGCGAGTAGGCGATGCAGTTCCTCTTCGACCGTGCGCACGTAGCGGACGCGGTCGTTGATGCCGCGCATGGTGGGGTTGCAGCTCTCCATCAAATAGGGATGGCCCACGACGTTGAGCATGTCGCGATCGTTCTCATTGTCGCCAAACGCCATCATCTCATCGGGCGAAACCCCCAGGGCACGACCGTAATCGGCAAGCGCGGAGCCCTTGCCCGAACCGAAACCGATAAAGTCCGTCCATTCGGTTCCCGACGTCATAACGTCGACACGGTCGCTAAAGAGGCGCTCAAAATACTCCAGCGCCGCCGGCTGCTCCGCCTCGGGCGTTTGGAAGGCAATCTTAATGACGTCCTCGTCGATGTCCTCGGGACGGTCGACTACCGCCACATCACAATGGACCTCATAGCGCAGGTGGTCAACAAACGCATCGTTGCCGCTCATGGTGTAGAGATGCCCCTCACACGACAGGGTCACGTAGGCACGGGGGTACGCAACCACGGCATTCGCGATATCCATGGCCAGGCCACGCTCCATAGAACGCTTGACCACGGCACGCCCCTCGCTCATCACCAGGCTCCGTTTTCGCATACATAGGCGAGCTCATCGGCCACCGGGGCAAACAGGTAGCGCAGACTCGCATATTGACGGCCACTCGCCGGCATAAACACGATACCGCGACGATGCAGCTCATCGATAAGCTCAAAGGCCTCGGGACGCGGCTCGCGCTCCCCTGGATGCAGCAACGTGCCGTCCAAATCGCATGCAATCAGCTTGATTCCCTCAAGACCCATATGCTTCCCCCAAAGCCTCCTATCAACAGCAAGACGGGCCTTGGTCGGTCGCCCCTCAAAGCCCGTCTTGCGCATACGCGCGCTTAGCCGCGCGTCTTTTTTTACGATGGTAAAGTCGGGAGCCATGCTCACGACAACATCGGCCGCACTCGATGCAAAGCGCCGGTCCGCATCGAGTTCACGGGTAACCACCGAGAGCCGAACACCCTCGACACCCCGGAGCATGCGGCCCAAAACAGGCTGCACCGGCGTATACATGCGCACGGTATGCTCGTCCGAGTCGCCCCGAAAGAGCGGCGCATGCATGTTGCCGATCTCCCAACACGCATGCGCGAGCGCAATCGGATCCATGCGGCCGACTTCGACCAAATAAACCTCGGCGCTGCGCAGGCGCACGACAACCGCCACGGGCACCATGCCCGAACGGTCGATGGCGAGCACGTCGCCATCGACAAGACGACCGCCGTCGGCAGCATCCAGCCGAACATCGATCGTGCGCCCCAGCTCCGTCACGCCCACAAACGCGCATATATCGGCCTGGTCCCAATCGAGCAGTAGCTCGTCAACTTCAAAGACGCCACCCAACTTCCGGCGAAGCAGGAGTTCATAGGACGGGTCGTTGAGATTTCCGAGGCACGCTGTCGAAACCAGATTCGCAGGCATGGCCTAGTCCTCGACCTCGACGAGCTCGATATCAAAGTTGAGATCCTTGCCGGCGAGCTCGTGGTTGGCGTCGAGCGTCACGGCCTCGGGCGTCACGTCGATGACCACGGCGGGGACGGGCATGCCGCTCGGCGTGGACAGGAAGAGCTTCATGCCCTTCTCGATCTGCTCGATATTGGGAACCTGCTCGGCCGGGAAGGTCAGAACCATCTCGGGATTGTGCTCGCCGTAGGCATCGGCAGCAGGAATGTGCACGGTCTTCTTCTCGCCCACCTGCATGTCGACAACAGCGGCGTCAAAGCCCTTGATCATCTGACCGGCGCCACAGGTGAACTCCAGCGGCTCGCCGCGATCGTAGGAGCTATCGAACTGCGTGCCGTCATCGAGCGTGCCGCGATAATGGGTCTTGACCTTCTTGCCCTGGTTGGACATGGAAACCTCCGTGATAGGGGCGGCGCACAACGCGGGCCGCCGTGAACATATGGCGCTAACTATACCCTAGTCATACAATTCAAAGACAGTTTGCAAAGAAACGCTGCAACCGGAGGAACTATGGCATATCCCGTATTTGACCTACATTGCGACACCGCCGACCGCATCGGCTGGGCCACGCTCGATCTCGACCTGCGCTTTACCGCCGGCACCGACGGTTATTTCCCCGGCGACGAAACGCATCCGCAAGATTTCGACCTCATCGAGGGCAACGCCTGCGCCATCTCGCTCGCAAAGATCGGCAACACGCCGTGGGCACAGTGCTTCGCCACGTTTGTCCCCGACGAAATTCCCACCGCTCACGCCGCGCGCTTCCAGGCTCAGATCATGGCGCACATGAGCGGCCAGGCAACGCTCAACCACGACCGCATGGTCAACGTACGCAGCGCCGCCGACATTCGCCCTGCGCTCAAAGACGGCAAGGTCGCCTGCATCCACACCATCGAAAACGCCACGTTCTTTGCCGAGGACCCCGCGCTGATCGAGGTGCTCAAGGGCCTGGGCGTACTCATGTCATCACTCAGCTGGAACGCGCAGGGCCGCTCGCGAGCGGCCACGACACCCACGCCGGCCTCACCGCCGCCGGCATCGAGGCGCTCACGCAGATGGAGCACGCCGGCATGGTGCTCGACGTCTCCCACCTCAACGATGAGTGCTTTGACGAGGTTGTCACCCACGCCACGCGCCCCTTCGTCGCCAGCCACTCCAACTCCCGCGCGGTTTGCGGCGTCAAGCGCAACCTCACCGACGACCAGTTCCGCACCATTCGCGACATGGGCGGTATCGTCGGCCTCAACTACTGCAGCGAGTTCCTTTCCAACGACGCAACCAACGAGACCGCCGCAGACGTCACCTTCGACCAGCTAGCGGCACATATCGAGCACTGGCTCGACCTGGGCGGCGAGGACGTCATCGCACTCGGTGGCGACTGGGACGGCGCCACGGTGCCCGCCTTCCTCTCCGATGCCAGCATGATGCCCGAGTTCCAGAACATGCTCTCCAAGCACTTTGGCAAGACCGTGATGCAAAAGCTCTGCAGCGACAACGCGCTTGCCTTCTTTGAGCGTTATTAATTTCACATCCCTTGAGCGGGCCGGCATGCCGAACGGTCGACATGCCGGCCCGTCCCCCAATCTGAAGGATAACTTTTGACGCAGCAATTTACGATTTCCGTATCCCGACCGGATGGGACGCCCATCTCCGTCGTCGTTACCAAAAAGCGCGTCAAGAACTTCAACCTACGCGTCACATCGAGCGGTGAGGTCCACGCCAGCGCACCACTCGGCGCCACCCGTGAGCGTATCGAAACGTTTGTGAAGCGCAACAGCGCCTGGATTGTCAACCGACTTGCTCAGCGCGAGCAACGTCAGGCGACGGCGCGAGAGCCGCTCAGCTCCTCGTCCATCATTGCACTTTGGGGCAAGCCCATCACGGTACAGGACGCACTCGATCACAACTTTGCATCACCCGCACCGCGGCCCAAGCAGGCCACCTTCGCAAGTTTTATGGGTACCGACGAATCGAACGAAGGCCCACAGGCCAAGCGGCGCGCAATCCTCGACGGCCTAACGTCCGATGAGCTCCAAGCCCACATCGACCAGCTCTATACGTCCGAGGTCACATCGGCGCTGCGTGATATGGTGCACGCATACGAAATCGCAATGGGTGTCGCCGTTTCCCGCATTTCCGTACGCAGCATGAAAACGCGTTGGGCTCGTGCACGCCCAAATCCGGCGCCATTCGCATCGCGCGCGAGCTCGCCGCCTACCCCATCGAATGCCTCGACATGGTTGTCGCCCACGAGCTCGTCCACTTGCTCGAGCCAAGCCACAATCAGCGGTTTCACGCCCTGCTCGACACGTACTGCCCCAACAATAGAGCCCTGTCGCAGCGGCTCAAGCAGCCACCCATAGAGACGTATTAGAACCGGTTAGCGCACGCGCTCGATCTCGACGCCGCAGCTTGCCAGGGGCAGGCCAACAGGAGCCCACGGCTTATCGAGCTTTATGCGCACACCAAGCAGCAGGGGGTAACGACGTAGCAGCATCTGGGCCGTACCCTCGGCTGCCGCCTCGATGAGCTTAAACGTATGCTCGCGCAGATAGCCATCGACATCGTGGCACACCGAGCCGTAGTCAATCGCGGCATCCAGGTTATCGTGCTCCCCCGCCGCGCGCAGGTCGGCATAGAGCACCAGAGAAACGATGAACTTCTGACCCAGCGCGTTCTCTTCGGGATACACGCCGTGGTTAGCAAAAACCTCAAGACCTTCAACGGTGATGCGGTCGGCATGGCGCAGATCGTCATAGTTCACGTGGTGCACCGCCGTTGCGGTGGATATTTCGCCCCTTCCACGGCGGGCGAGCTCGGCGCCTCAGTCTTGGTTGCATTCTCGGGCAGCTTCTTGTTGCTCATCGCGATCGTCTCCTTCGCTTAGAACCCCGACCGCGCAAACTAACTACACGCGAATCGACAGGTTCTTTTTATCATCGCTCCAGTTGCAAGCATTGCGCGCGGGGCATGCAAAACAGGCGCGCGACGCTTTGTCGGCTGCATAGAGCAGACGCTCAAGCGGTTGGCTGTTCACGCGCAGCTTTCGATGGCCCAGAATGGCCGTCTTAATGGCTGCGGCATCGGCCGGCTCAAACGCCACATCATCAGGCATGCCGCCGAGAATCGCATCAGCGACGCGTTCGCTTGCAACATCATGGGATATACCCGATTCATACTGTTCATCTTTGCCGATATCGTGAAGAAGTGCCGTGGCGTAGATGACCTCGCGGTCAAATTCGAGCTGTTCCTCGAGATTCTTGATCCACATAATGCGAGCGACATCGAGAAGATGGTCAATACCGTGGCGGCAGAAGATGCGCCCCGATTCCAACTGTGCAATGTTGCCCAGGTGCCGACGGAACAGCCCGTTGGCACAAATGTAATCAATGCGAGGCATGGCACCAAAGGGAGTCAGGCCCGAAGCCATAAAGCCGCGACGCGACGTCCCCTCATCGGTCTTCGATGTAAAGTCGTTGACGACCCTCATGCTAACGGCCCAGCATCCTAAAGAACCGCTCCTCGAGCGCGGGATCGGTCTCAAAGACGCCGCGGCGAGCGAGCGTCACGGTCTTGGTGCCGGGCTTTTGCACGCCGCGCATGGTCATGCACATATGCTCAGCTTCCATGAGCACAATCGCTCCCTGGGGAGCGAGATAATCCATGAGGCGTCGGCAACCTGCGCACACAGCTGCTCCTGCAGCTGCAGACGACGGGCATAGACCTCAACCGTGCGAGCGAGCTTAGACAGACCCGCCACGCGACCGTTAGGGATATAGCCGATCGCAGCCTTGCCATAAAACGGCAGCAGATGATGCTCGCACAGCGAGTAAAACGTGATGTCGCGCTCGATAACCAAGTCGTTCGAAGCGACGGCAAAAGTTTTGGACAGGTGCTCCTCGGCACTCTGGTCCATACCGCCGGCAATCTCGCCATACATACGGGCAACGCGCGCCGGGGTCTCCAGCAGGCCCTCACGAGTTGGGTCCTCGCCTATGCCCTCAAGCAACAGCTTAATGGCGGCCTCGACTTTTTCCTGATCGACCATCTGGCCTCACTTTTCCGATTTCACGTTCGCGCTATGGTACCACGCCCTTCGGCATCGACCACAAGCTACATAGTATGGGTCGAATAGACCGGATCATCACGCCAAAGTTCAACCGCATCACAAAGCGCAACGCCCTCGCGCTCAGCACGGTCGCGCGTAGCGTTCATATCGATCACACGCTGGTTACTCGAACCCCTAAAGCGCAATGAGATATCGTACAGGTCCTGAACAAACGGGCCGTCCACCAACATGTCGAGGCAGGCCAGGATACGGTCCGTCACCTCGGTATGATGACGACCGCCCGGCATAAGCTCCTCGAGTACGTCGCCAGTAAAGCACCAAATGGTCTTTCCCGACCCCATAGGATAAGCGGCACGAACACGCTCAATGAAATCAACGAGCCCCACCTGATTCTCAGGTCCATAGGCTCCCCGCCCAGAATCGTCAGACCATCGATAAAGGGATGGTCGAGGCTCTCGATAATCTTGTCCTCGACGGCGCGATCAAAGGGCTCGCCCGCAGCAAAGTCCCACGCGACAGAGTTAAAGCAATTCTTACACCCACGACGACACCCGCTCACAAACAGGGAAGTACGAACACCTTCCCCATCAGCAATGTCGAAATACTTAATGTTCGCGTAGTTCATAGGTAACTCTCCCGGGAGGCCGGGACCTATCATCCCGTCCTCAAACATTCTCGGCCTGCGGCCTGCGAAACTGCGGGCGGGACGATATACTCCAGACCCCTCGCGAGCGACACTCAATGAACGAAGCGAACATCGAGCATAGGGTTCGAGGTCCAATAAAAACTCTGCTGCAGCTCAACCGTCGTTCCAAGCAAACCGTTGTTGCAGGTCGACTCATTTCCGCTAAGAACTTCGAGGAGTGAGCAGACCGCATGCTGCATCTCAGCTACATCAACTTGGCCGCCCCGTAGCGAGGCCCCGGACCTTTGCTCGATATGAGTTCCGCACGAACAGGAGGCGCCAGTGGCGCCTCCGTCGTGAGCCAGGACTGTCCGAAATAGCGAGTAAAGGTCCGGGGCCTCGCTACGGGGCGGCCTGGGATGACTATTAGAGATGCAGCACGCGGTCGCGGATCTCCTCGGTTCGGCCTGGTTCCAGAACTGGGTACCGATGTAGCCGCACGTACGACGAGCGACGTTCATCTTCTCCTGGTCTCGGTTGCCGCAGTTGGGGCACTCCCACACCAGCTTGCCATCGTCCTCAACAATCTTGATTTCGCCATCGTAGCCGCACACCTGGCAGTAATCGCTCTTGGTGTTGAGCTCGGCGTACATGATGTTGTCGTAGATGTACTGCATCACGCGAATGACAGCCTTGAGGTTGTCCTGCATGTTGGGAACCTCGACGTAGGAGATAGCACCGCCCGGCGAAAGCTGCTGGAACATGCCCTCAAACTTAAGCTTGTCGAATGCGTCGATCTCCTCGGACACGTGGACGTGGTAGCTGTTGGTGATGTAGCCCTTGTCCGTCACGCCCGGGATGATGCCAAAACGGCGCTGCAGGCACTTGGCGAACTTGTAGGTCGTCGACTCAAGCGGGGTACCGTACAGCGAGAAGTCGATATCGCTTTCGGCCTTCCACTCCGCGCACTTGTCGTTCATGCGCTGCATGACGGCCATGGCAAAGGGCGTGCCCTCCTTCTCGGTGTGGCTGTGGCCCGTCATGTACTTAACGCACTCATACAGACCGGCATAACCCAGACTGATGGTGGAGTAACCGCCCACGAGCAACTTGTCGATCGTCTCGCCCTTCTTCAGGCGGGCGAGGGCACCGTACTGCCAAAGAATCGGTGCGGCATCCGAAAGCGTACCCATCAGACGCTCATGACGGCACAGCAGGGCGCGGTGGCACAGCTCAAGGCGCTCGTCGAAGATCTTCCAGAACTTGTCCATGTCCTGATGCGAGCTCAGCGCGACATCGGGCAGGTTGATGGTCACAACGCCTTGGTTAAAGCGACCGTAGTACTTGGGCTTGTTCGGGTCATAGTTCAGCGCGTTGGCCACGTTGTTAAATCCGTTACCGGAGCGGTCGGGCGTCAGGAAGCTGCGGCAACCCATGCAGGTATAGCAGTCGCCGTTGCCCGCGGTCTCGCCCTTCGACAGCTTGAGCTCGCGCATCTTCTTCTCAGAGATATAGTCGGGCACCATGCGCTTGGCGGTGCACTTAGCGGCCAGCTGGGTCAGGTAGAAGTACGGGGAATTCTCGTGAACGTTATCATCCTCGAGTACATAGATGAGCTTGGGGAATGCCGGGGTAATCCACACGCCGGCCTCGTTCTTAACGCCCTCGTAGCGCTGGCGAAGCGTCTCCTCCACGATCATGGCAAGGTCGTGCTTCTCCTGCGCTGAGCGAGCCTCGTTGAGATACATGAAGACCGTCACGAACGGCGCTTGGCCGTTGGTGGTCATAAGGGTCACGACCTGATACTGAATCGTCTGGACGCCGCGACGGATCTCGTCACGCAGGCGGTTCTCAACAACCTCGCGGACCTTTTCGGGAGATGCGGAAACGCCGAGCTCCTCGAGCTCGCGGGCGACCTCGCCGCGAATCTTTTGACGGCTCACCTCGACGAACGGGGCAAGATGGGTCAGCGAAATCGACTGGCCACCGTACTGGGAGGAAGCAACCTGGGCGATGATCTGCGTCGCGATGTTGCAAGCCGTCGAGAAGCTGTGCGGCTTCTCAATCAGCGTACCCGAGATAACAGTACCGTTCTGGAGCATATCCTCCAGGTTCACCAGGTCGCAGTTATGCATGTGCTGGGCAAAGTAGTCCGAATCATGGAAGTGGATCAGACCCTCATTGTGAGCATCCACGATCTCCTGGGGCAGCAGCACACGCTGAGTCAGGTCCTTGGAAATCTCGCCGGCCATGTAGTCACGCTGAACGGAATTGACGGTCGGGTTCTTGTTGGAGTTCTCCTGCTTGACCTCTTCGTTGTTGCACTCGATGAGCGACAGAATCTTGTCGTCGGTCGTGTTCTTCTGGCGCTTCAGGCTCTGAACATAGCGATAGATGATGTAATGGCGAGCGACCTCGTAGCAGTCGAGACGCATGATCTCGTCCTCGACCAGATCCTGAATCTCCTCGACCGACACGGTGTGGCCCGCGTTCTCGCATGCCTCGGCGACGTTTTGCGCCGCATAAACCACCTGGCGGTCGGTAAGACGAGAGCCCTCCTCGACCTCCAAGTTGGCGGCGCGAATCGCATTGACGATCTTATCGATGTCAAAGACAACCTCGGTGCCGCTGCGCTTGATGATCTTCATCCTCTTGCCTCTTTCGCGTCGTAGTCTCATTGCGTTTCAGAGCCAAACGATGCCCGGCAGGGCTTGCCCCCGTCTTGCGGCGCCGTCGCGCAATCTGTGTTCTCGATAAACCATAAGCCTCCATGCGGACATTCCCAAGAGCCGATCAAGCGGCTCAAGGACACGTTCAAAAGAGGCAGTTAAGGTCTTCGTTCTCTGTCCGCCATCTATCATACGACAAAGAGGCATCTATATCCTGTATTCTTTTTTTAGGTCAAACACAACATATAGTGTTTCAGCAGGTCAAAGCAATTAGTCATTTTGCAGACGCATTAAAAATGAGGGGTATTTGACAAGTCGGTAAAACGTTACCAACACGGCTACCTGCATGGCAGTTATAAAACCCCCTTAGTCAAGCCGCTGACAAATCCTACCAAAACCAAGCCGCTCACGCCAAAAGAATCCAAAAATTTGTGCTTGACCAACATGTTGCGGTCGCCTCTTGCCATGCCCGTTCGCCTTATTGATCCATTCAAGCTGCAAACATTTGGTGGGCGTTACAAAAATTGAACTTGTGACCTCTTCCGTGTCAGGCCGAAACCGAAAACCATCCGTACTATATCGCAACGTTTGCAACGCACCGTTTTTGCCTGTAGGTTTGCAAAAGCTACCGTCCGTATCGCTCATACCGTTAACCTGTGTCCACAACGTTGGTGGAATGTTTGGTGGACCATCTGGTGAACTGCCAGATAGACGGGAGAAACGGGCGAGCGATATTCTACACGCCGGGCTCGGCAAGATTATAAACAACCGCTTTAGACCCTCGGATATCGCTCTCCCGTTTCCAAGAGCTCATATCGCTACGCATTTTAAGTAAGGCGTGTAGCCGCCTCTAATGAAAGTGAGGATGCTGTAATTCTATTCCGATGCAGCTGGTAAAAATCTTGCGATTGGCCAACTAAACAACACGGCCCTCTGGTCATCGTCGAGGTTCTGAATACAATCATTTGAAAAATCCGGCTTATCGAGTAGCGCATATGCGCAGGCCTTGTCTGTGACGGAAGAGTCGACAGATAGGGCAATACTTCTCAGCGCCTTTTGCTCGCTTGTCGATAAGGCGCCCAACCGCTTGCTAATTTGCGCCGAGTTAATTACATATGCACTGTTGCCGGAATCAAGACTGAACAGCGCGTCAGCCAGGAGGCGGCAACAGCCAAATAGCTGTGCTTCGCATACGGCGTCAGCATCAATAGCGGCCAGCATGTCAAGCAGTTTTAAGGTGGAGGCTTCGGAATTCTTCTCTGTTATTGGAAAGCGCTCTAGACAGCTAGCAAAACTATCCGCATTGATATTTGCTGCCAGCTGATAGTCCTCGGCCGTCAAGCACAGTAGGCCCGGCACTGGCGAGAAATCCTCCGGCTTGGGAGACTCTTGAACACCCGGAGTAAAGCACACGCTGGCATCCATGGGATTGAACAAGTTATAGAGTCCGTCAGCGTTTCGCTTTGCGAACACCTTTACCCTCGTGCCCAAAATATCGAAGTTAAGATTGATGAGGTCATCCTCGAAGCAATCCAGCTCAATAGCTTGCCCTTCAATAAAGGCAAGCTGAAGCCGTCTAATATTTCTCCAATCCGTTCCGTTAAGCTTTGCCGGATCCCATACAGCGGAGATTTCAAGCCGGTCGAGTAAACGAGCAAATGGCTCAATCTCTTGAATATGCTCATCTATTTCTCGTTCGAAAGCGTCATCAAAATGCACGCGCCCATGAATTCGGCTATTTATTATCAACTCACCGGTATGCTGTATTTCCTTTGCAAGAAGGAGATCCCTTAAACGTTCCCGAACACCCCCTGTATAGGTAAGGCTGACACTGGGCCGTTCTCCAAATCGAACGACGAAGCCACCAAATTTAATGTAGCTCCCCTCTTGGTCTTCCCCAATCATGCCCATAATGGTTTCAGAATGCTCGGACGTACTGATTGAGCACGGGCATCCCGCTTCTATGGCACATACATTTTCAAGCTTGTCAATCGCATAGGATTCGCCATTCGGAGCAACACCGTAGAGATATGCGCCGTTTGCGAGTGAGGCTAACGAAAATGGGAGTTCGTCCGAATAGAGGGTCTTGACAATTTGGATTTTAGAGTAGTTTGGAATAGAGCAGCCGTCCTTTGCCTTCTCTCCAGGAACGACAAGGGTGACATTGCCCTGCTTCCGCGCATCCCGCACAAAGTCACGGCACAGCCTTTCGAGCTGTCTAGGCTTATCGGATAAGGGGTCGAATCGGTCACTTAGCGTTTTCTGGCCGCTGTCATTGAGCTGTGACAGAGCCTTATTGATGTCGTAGGGCAGATACTGTTTGTAGTAGATGCCGTCTAGGGTCAAGTCAGGATTTAAAAAGACTTTGAAATAAAGGACTCCGTGAAAAACTGTTGCGTACTTCTTCAAATCCTCTACACAGACACGTACCTTTGGATGCTCGCTGTGACGTCTGCTTACTGTAGCCTTTACTTGCGCGTCGATTTCTCCAATTAGGGTTGCTTTCGTCAGAGATTCTCCACTGTAGACCTCTATGCGCCCATCGGTACACACCCCTTTGTCATTCTTGTCCAAATGGGGAAGTATGGTAGGAACGCAAGAAAAGGCTTCCTCCACTTTGGCGATACCGACTTCTTCAATCTTCTTGTTATCGGGTTTGCTTCTGCTCAATAGTCAGTCATCCCATGTTGCAATGAATACTTCTGAAGTTGACAACTCGGCTCTTTTCCGAGGCGCTCCCTAAAGTCAAGAGATCAATAAGGCCCCAGAAACTTCTCTCCATCAAGGTGAATCATATGGTCAGGCGTATCAGCGCACCACGCTTCAGTTTCCCAAGCCAAGTCACCAAGATAACCTTGCATGACTTTTCTGTTTGGGAAACATGAAACGAGTATCAGCTCATGCCCACTTTCACCAAACAGCTGAATTAGTTCCCGCTTTCGAGTCACATCAACTGGGCCATGGCTCGAACACGCTTCCATGAGATAAAGCCAGTTCTTCTCTTCAAGCCACACAATTAAATCCGGTTCTTTGCCTCTGGGCGGCATTACCACGTTGATGTGCTTGAGCGTTTCGGCTTCGACCCTCTCATTCTCCTTGCTCGTGTCACCGATATAGAGAACCGATGCGCCGGGAGAAAACCTCGGACAGAACTCCTCAACCATGTTTTTCACAAGAAGATTCTGTCCGCCAGCTGACAGTCGAATACTTGAACCGTTCGGAAGGATAACGGGGATTTTAACAAGCTCGCGTTTCTCTTCGACCCTTTCAAGCCATGTTTCGATATTCTCTTTGTACCGAACCAGCTCGTTGCTGAAATCATCTTCGCCATAGTGTTTCAGCAACTCGACTGTCTGCGCACTCAACCGGTAGTTCCATTTCGGAGAATTGATTGGTCGAGCGGGATTGTCGGCGTTCTCCTCTACAAGACCCACCTGAATAAACTGATGCAACGTAAACCGCCGTATCGTCTCCCGTGTATTCGGCTTGTACTCGACACGGAATTCTTCCGCAATCCAATCCATAATGGCACGAGTGCCGAGCATCAAGTTGGTTGCGTTAGACCATCCGTCGCCCAGTCCAAGCCCGGCAAGCGCGAGCAAAACCATTGCTGAACGTTGATTGCTCCTCTCCTCATCCATGTCTAGGCACTTCAGAAAGAGCTGGGCACCCTCAATCGTAACGGTGTCACGAGCTACATCATAAGTGAGCGACACTGCGCATCAACCTCCTCTTGGCTGATTCCCTGATACCATTGCTCTCCCAAGATGGACAATGACGATCTCGAGGGCGTTGGCATGGCATTGAGGTCGCTTGCATTGACCTGCGTGCTTCCAGATCGCGAGCGAAACCACTCTTCAATTTGGGTACTACGGAGCCATAGGGAGAGACCATTTGCCTCTAGCTCCGTCATCGGGACGGTTTTTCTTGGCGTCCCGGCATGAATATAGTTTAGATGATTCTCCAATGCCTCCGCTTCTAGAAGGCTTAGGGGATAGGCCTTGACTCTGCGACACTCCTCTTTTGAAGAGAAACGCTTGACCACAACGAAGCTACCTGGCCAATCAATTGTTTGCGTTGCTTTTCCGCACTGCAATCAATCCACTGAGCCTTTCCTTCCTTAACTGGATGCTTGAACCCATCATCTGAGAAGTTGCAAGAATAGATGAGTCGATGCAGCCCTTCTTTGAAATCGAAACTCAATACATTACGAGACCGAAAGTCAACCACTTTTCCCGTGCTCGCACACAAACCTTCCTCTTTGAGCGTTTTGAGCTTTCCCAACACAGCGGGTTCTACGGGCCGAACGCGAACTGTCTTGTCTCCTGCCTCATCAACAAGACAGGAAAAAGGATATGAGTTGACGGTCTGTTCGCCAGTTTTGTCCTGTGATTCGGAAACGCGAACCTCTACCTTCTGCCTATCCTTTGATATGGCGAGAAGCATAGTCTCTTGCAGCACATCGGTATCTGAGAAAACCTCAGTTCGCGAGCCATAGATATGAAATGCGTCGATGGACACTCTATCGAACATCCACTCGCGAAACGCTTGGAAATACTGTCCGTTCATCCACGAGCGCGGAACGATGGCAACGCACTGTCCCCCTGGTTTCAACGCCTTAATGGCGAGCATCAAGAACGCTGAGTAAAGATTTGGCGAACGCACTGGCAAAGCCGCTTGCCTCGGGTCGTCTGCCGCCATCTTCTTGTAAGGGGGATTCAAGATAACGCGGTCGTAATCACTTTCGATAGGTGCAGACAACGCATCCGCATTAATCGTTTTGTGTGCAATACCTAGTCGGTTCAACTCGGCATCGAAGATGGAGGCGAGGCGGGAATCCAACTCAACCCCATCAACAAACACGTTGTTGTCGTATCGCTCCGCCAACGCGACGGACAGGATGCCAGTACCGGCCCCCAAGTCAAGGCACTTAAAGTGATCAGGGCCTATATTGTCAGACATCATCGATGTAGCCAGCAACGCCGTCTGGTATGGAGTCAGATACTGGGAATAGTCTTCCCGCATATCGACAGTTGTGCTGGCAACTGTCGCCGTCCTTGTATCCTCTGCACTCAATAGGGCAGCTGACGTCATGCTTAATTCCTCTCATCCAGCGCAAAGCGCCTTCAAATCCATCTATCAAATCTTATCTCTCCGTGTGGACAAAATATTGGACGCCGCCTCTTGAAAGACCTTCGATAACCTTGCCACGAACAAGCAATTCCTCAAGCTGTGGCACAGAAACGGCAAATGGCCCATATCGAAATCTGGGCATATTGTTCACAAAGCCGTTGCGACAATCCATCACTTGACGAAAAGGCACGTTAAGTTTGCAAGTCAGTGGACAATTGATGCCCTAAAGCAAAACAGCCCAGAGGACATAGCCTCTGGACTGCGAACATTTGGTGGGCGTTAGAAGATTTGAACTTCTGACCTCTTCCGTGTCAGGGAAGCGCTCTCCCCCTGAGCTAAACGCCCAAATGGAGCGGACAACGGGGCTCGAACCCGCGACCCCAACCTTGGCAAGGTTGTGCTCTACCAACTGAGCCATGTCCGCCTGCGAGGATTTAATATACGGGATAATCCACCCAAATGCAAGAACTTTTTTTGAAAAGTTTTGCGACACCCTCGCGAACCTCGCGAAGACATCAGCCACCACGGAAAGCGCAGGCAAACGCAAACTCGCCGCAAGAGGCCCCTACAACTCAGCAAGCATGATCCAGGCAGAACTGTCCTGCGCGAGCCTGCCGTCTGCAAGCGGTGATGAGGTGAGCAGGACCCTGCCCGCCGGCAGCTCCACGGGTGCTGCACCGAAGTTCGTCACACACGCCCAGCCGTTGTCGCGGCGATAGGCGATGACGCCGCCCTCAGCGCCCTCGGCACCATCCGCAAGGCCGGTGCGCCCGTCAAGATCGAGCCACGCGAGATCGTTGGCGCACCCGCGCAGCTTGCGCCGCAGCCAGAGGGCGTCACGATAGAGCGCAAGCATCGATGTCGGGTCCGCTTCTTCCCTATCGGCAGCGTAATCGGAAAACCATGCAGGCTGCGGCAGATGGGGCGCCGCATCGGCGTCCGCCGGTGAAAACCCAAACGATCCGCCCTGCACGGGATCGTCCGCTGCCACCCACGGCAGGGGCACACGGCAGCCGTCGCGCCCCTTCTCGCGCTTCGGTCCGTGCGTATTGGTCGCAGTAGGATCTTCGAGTGCGGCCCACGGGATATCGGCCACCTCAAAAAAGGCCGAGCTCCTCACCCTGATACACGTATGTCGAGCCCGGAAGCGCCAGCTCGAGCAAAAGGCCGCCCGCGCGCGCGCTCGCCGAGTTCACGGTCCTCGTCATAAGACGACCCGTCGCGTAAGAGCCAGTCGAGCGCAATCTGGTGGTAGCGCGTCGCCTTGATCTGCGGCAGGGCATAGCGCGTCGCCACGCGCGGCACGTCGTGGTTGGAGAGCACCCAGGTCGAGGCGGAATCGGATTCTATAGCTGCCTTCAAGCCCTCCTCGATTGCAGCGTGCATGTCATCATAGGTCCAAGTGGCCTTGGCAAACTCAAAGTTGAATGTCTGGCCAAGCTCGCTGGGACGCGCGTAGAGATACTGGCGCTCGGGCAGCACCCACGCCTCGGCAACGGCGCTGCGTGGCGGATCATAGCGGTCGAACACGCGGCGCCACTCGCGATAGATCTCGTGGACCTCGTTGCGGTCCCACAGCGGATGGGTGCCGTCCTCAACCATGTCATCGCCCTCGGCGAGATGCCACCGGTCGAGGTCATCGCGGTCGAGATCCTTGGCGAGACCGTGCGCCACATCAATGCGAAAGCCATCGACGCTCGATCGCTCCAAAACGCCAGGACGTCGCAAAAGAACGCATGAACCTCGGGGCACGACCAGTCAAAGTCCGGCTGCTCGGGCGTAAACATGTGCAGATACCACTGACCGTCCGCGACGCGCGTCCAGGCGGGGCCACCAAAGTTGGCATTCCAATTGGTGGGAGGCAGCTCGCCGTGCTCGCCGCGACCATCGCGGAAGATATAACGGGCGCGCTCGGGCGATCCGGGGCCGGCGGCAAGAGCGGCTTTGAACCAGGGGTGCTGGTTGGACGAATGGTTGGGCACGATGTCGACGATGACCTTGATGCCGTGCGCATGAGCCGCGGCGATCATGTCATCGAAGTCGTCAAGCGAGCCGAGACGTGGGTCGACATCGCAGTAGTCCGCCACATCATAGCCGCCATCGACGAGAGGCGATGGGTAAAACGGGCTCAGCCAGATGGCCTCGATACCCAGCCGCTCAAGATAGTCCATCTGCTGGGTAATGCCCGCGATATCGCCCAGACCCGAACCAGTCGAATCCTTAAACGAGCGCGGGTAGATTTGATAAATCGCGGCATCGGACATCCATGGGCGCGAAGAGGACTTTTCTGTAGCCATGGGATGAATCTCCCTTGCAACGAGGTTTTGCGAGATGCCCACGATGATACGCCCAAAGCTGACATTCACGGCAAACAACGCCGCAGCCACGCCCCAAAACGCTCGCTCCCTCTCGGGTTCGAGCCTCCTGGGACGAATCGATCGATTAGTGAAAAGAACGGAAGACTTACTCCCCCGGCCACGACAGCGAGCGGGCTCCGGGTACCCCAGGTTGCCGCGAAAGAGGAGGGTAGCGTACTTTATGTACGCGACCGACGATTGAGGGGCAAGATGGGGTACCCGGGGCTCGCGCAGCGTCAACAAAAAAACGCGGTTCGTTAGAACCGCGTAAGATAGTTGGAGCGGACAACGGGGCGTCCGCGTATCCGCTTCGCGGATCCGCACCGGCTTCGGCCGCCTGCCGGCGTCCTCGCCAGCTCGCTACAAACGCTCCGCGTTTGCTTAACGCTCGCTCCCTCTCGGGTTCGAGCCCAAGCGATGGGTACGAAAAAGCCCGGCTACCGTAGTAGTCGGGCTGCTGCGTTTGGAGCGGACAACGGGGCTCGAACCCGCGACCCCAACCTTGGCAAGGTTGTGCTCTACCAACTGAGCCATGTCCGCATATGTAAAACAAAACGGGCGCCGGAGCGCCCGGATGTTGCCTGGAGGCGAAGCGGATTCGAACCGGGGGTAAAGGCTTTGCAGGCCTCTGCCTTACCACTTGGCCACTTCGCCGAAAAAGGACCGCCTAAACGGTCCGGAAATGCAATGGAGCGGACAACGGGGCTCGAACCCGCGACCCCAACCTTGGCAAGGTTGTGCTCTACCAACTGAGCCATGTCCGCTTGCGGGTTATTAATTTACGCGAGTTGTCCAAAAGACGCAAGTACTTTTTTCAAAAAACTTGTCTGCCGCATGTTCTTAGTAGCTAAACGCGCTAAAGCGATTGGCTAGGCACACGACTCCAGCGCTCCGCTAAACAGCTTCACCATCTGCACGCGCGTGCCGGCGCCGTCCGTACGACGAGCAACCTCCACGTTATCGACGAGCATACGCATAAGCTTGATACCACGGCCGCGCTCCTCTGATGCGACCGGTTCGCTCGTTTCATCGATAGAATAGCCGGCACCTCGATCAAGCACCTCAACCACAACGCGATCGCCATAGGCCTGAACCGTCAGGACGCACCCGATACCGCCCGCATGGTCATAGGCATTACCCAGCGCCTCCCCCGACGCCAATGCGACATCGTAGCGCTCGTCGCGGCGCAACGGAAGCGATTCAAGGAGTTCGGCGATGCGATGTCGGTAGTATGGAAGATTCTCGATACCCTGACGGACCTCGACGCTCTTACTCCAGCGAGGCAGCTCCCCCACCGGAATGGCGGGAATAGACTCCCGTGCCGGCCCCGCGACATGAAGGATATCGACAAGACGAGCAATCTCCAAAAAGCGAACAACTTCACCCGATGCATTGACGAGCGAGAGCAGGCCTTCTCGCCTCATGAGCTCACGAGCGCGCGTAAGCAGGAATGCCAAGCCCGTCGAATCGATAAAGCTAACAGCCTGACAGTTGATGACGACACGACGCACGCCGCGGCCAATCAAAGCATCCAACCGCCGACGCAGCGCAGGCACCGTGGCGATGTCGATATCGCCTGGTGGCGTCAAAACCGCTATGTCATTCCACTCATTCATACGACTATGGTTCCCCAAAAAAGCCCACTCGATGCATTCGTTTCCCCAACCGTACGGATTCAGCCCGCCCAGCGTCGTCTATGAACGACCCCGTAAAAACTCAAGGGACACCAATGCAATGTCATCGTCCAGCGCCGATTCGGTAAATCGGTCGAGCTCGCCCAAGACCTTGCCGCAGATTCCCGATACGCCCTCACCCGAGACAGAGAGCAGAAGGTCACGAAGGCGCTGCTCGCCAAAAAAAGCACCCGAGCGGTCACGTGCTTCGATTGTTCCGTCGGTGTACATAAATAGCATGTCACCAGGAGCGAACGTAAACACGCCTGTCTCGTACACCATGCTCTCAAAGGCACCGATTACCCCCGATTGGCATCCAAGCAGCTCGACCTCTCCCCCACGAGCCTCGCCGCCACCCAGCGGCATCGACTCTGGCCTGATGACCATGGTCGGAGGATGGCCCGCCGAACAATACGTTGCGCGTCCGGCTTTAAGGTCAATCTTGGCGATAAAGGCCGTCACGAACGTCTCGACCCTCGAAAAGCCCATAAGCATGCTGTTAAGGGAGCGTGCCATGCGGGCCGGTCCAGCGCCCTCCCAGGCATATGCCGTCAGGGCCGTCTTGACGAGTGCGGACATCGATGCAGCCTCAATGCCTTTGCCAGACACATCGCCCAGAATCATGACGGCGCAATCGTCGGGAAGACGGATGAGCGTATAGAAATCGCCGCCGACCAACGCCGAGTTCGTGGCCGACAGGTACACCGAATCGGCGGCGATTCCCGGAACATCCCCCAGTGAATTTCTCATGCCAATCTGGAGGGTCTGAGCGATATGGCGCTCCTCACGCTTTTGAGATTCGCCTTCATAGATCAGTTCAAAGTCATGGGCCAAGTGCACCATGTAGTCGTATTCAAGGTCGTCGATTGGTTCCTGGCTGCCATCACGGAGCAGCAAGGCGCGCGTTGTCGGCCCCTTTGCGACATCAGCGTGAACGATCGCATCGTTGTTTCGCTTGTCATCCGCCTCCGAGCGATAGCGCCCCGCCTCGATACCGGAGTCGACATACAGTCCCTGACACGGCAGGCCGTGGGCTCTCAGCCATGCACCCATAGGCGTGGATTCATCCACGCGCGTTAGGCGCACGTGCTTGAGATCGTCAGCGCTCGTCCCGCCCAGCACCGACGTCTCGAACCCATCGGAAGCTGATCCCAGGCACGCTGCCGGCGTCGTGACAGAAAAGAAGAGCGACTCCGGATCGCCCGGCAACGCTACGCGACTGCCGCCCTCAAAATCGATGACATAGGTTTCGAGGCCCGCATCATACTCCACGGGGCAAAAATGACAGTTGAGCACGGCGCAAATTTCCGACGATACCGCGCGCGAAGCGACGACGGGATCATCAAGATAGGTAAAAAGCTCATCGCGCAGCACGTTGAGCGAACGACCAAGTTCTGCCGTGCGGCGCGAACGTAAGCTCGACGCCATGCCGACCATCTGAATAGACAGGTAATCGCAGATGACCTCGAGCACGTTAAGGTCATAGGCAAGTGGCGCCTGTGGACGTTTCCAACCGACCTCCAACACACCGAGCACCTGCGTGCCGTAAAACACGGGAAGACAGATCTCACTGCGATACGGAGGCATATCCTGCACGCGCAGCAAGTGTTTGGAACGATTGTCCAAATCAATGAACATACCCGAAGCAACGCGGTCGCCCTCAAGGTCCTGCTGGATCGACAGACGACAGGCACGCGACTCACGAAGCACGTAGGTCGGAATGCCCGCGCCGTACGGCATAAATTCGGGAAGGTAGCTATCATGCAGCTCCTTGGAAACACCGCGGAGCTTAAAACCGCCGCTCTCAGAAAAATAAATCGCAGCTCCAGAGGCATCGAGCGTTCCGACGAGCCGATTCAAAACGGTATCGAGCAAGCTGGGGAGCTCATCGGAGCCCACGGTACTCATAATGACCGAAAGGGTACCCGAAAGGCGTTTATTCGCCACCCTAAGCTCCGATAGCGCACGTTTGAGCTGACGATCGTGGGAATACTGCTCTTCGATGCTGTGAAGCGCCACCAGGACGCGCGGCGTGCGGCGTCCAAAGATACGCGGAGGCGTAACGGAACCTGCGCGAACCAAGACGGGAATAAAGGACCCGTCGCTCAGCTTGAGCATCAGCTCGCTCTCGCAGCCATCGGTCTCAAACGGCAGACGATGTTCGGTCGCGCGCTCAAAGGCAGACGAGTACAGAACGTCCTTGACATCACCGTTGATGACGTCAGCGCGCTCCTCGCACATCAGATCGAGCAAACGATTATTCACATGAAGGATGGTTCCGTCGAGCTCACAAATGATGACAGCATCGCTCGTGATCTCGACCAGTTGGGCAACGTCTGCCCACTCGTTGCGCTCAAGCGTTTCCATCGTGGACCTCACCGTCTATCGGTAACAAAAAAGCCTCCGAAGAGGCTTCTCAAATGCGATGGTGTCGGAGGCGGGACTTGAACCCGCATGACCAAAAAGCGGTCACTAGCACCTCAAGCTAGCGCGTCTGCCAATTCCGCCACTCCGACATGCTATGTTGTTGATTCGCAGTTCGTTTTGTTGGACCCGCGCGTTCAACGAGGAAAATAATAACCTATGATTCGAGAACTGTGCAAGCACTTTTTTGAAAAAAGTTTACGAATTTGTAATTGCGCAGGTAGATCCGTATGTCCGGCCCCGAATCGGTGCTGCCTCCCTGCGCGTCCTCGGGCATGAGCGATATTTTGCTACGCACTTCATGCTGCAAAATATCGCTCCCCCTGCGGAATGCGCCGGGAGGCAGCACCGATTCGGGGCCTACGGCCACATTCTCCAAACACAATTCCCAAACATGTTCTGGGGGCTGATAAAAAGTTTGTGGCTCGGCTTTGCCGAGCCCTTATATAAGGAGGCCGGAGCTAAAGCTCCGGCCTCGCTCAATTTCCTATTAGATTAAGTGAGCGATCAAGGAATCGCACTCCCCCCTGCCGAGTTACCGCAGGGCCCGCCCTGGTGTTACTTTTCAGAACATTCCGCAGGACGCAAGTAACCCCCGCCGCACAAAGTGCGCAGCGGGGGTTACTTGCATGTCCGAGGACGTTCTGAAAAGTAACACCAGGGCGGGCCCGGACGAAAACAACCGACTACAGGTCGATGTGCGATTCCTTGATCGGGAACGGCTCGGCGAAGTGGCAGGCGCAGCAGTGACCCGGTGCGACTTCCTTAAACTCGGGAAGCTTCTCAGAGCAGATACCCTGCGCAATCGGGCAGCGCGTGTGGAAACGGCAACCGGTCGGCGGATCCAGCGGTGACGGCGGGTCGCCGGCAAGGATGATGCGCTTACGAGTCTTCTGGATATCCGGATCGGGCACCGGCACAGCAGACAGCAGCGACTGCGTGTACGGGTGGTGCGGCTCACTGTAGAGCGTCTTCCAGTCCGAAACCTCAACCATCTTGCCCAGGTACATAACGGCAACACGGTCGGAAATATGCTGTACGACAGAGAGGTCATGAGCAATGAAGAGATAAGCCGTACCGAACTTGTCCTGGAGCTCCTTCAACAGGTTCAGAACCTGGGCCTGAATGGACACATCCAGAGCGGAAACCGGCTCGTCGCAGATAATCAGCTTGGGCTTAAGCGCAAATGCACGGGCAATGCCGACACGCTGACGCTGGCCGCCGGAAAACTCATGAGGATAGCGGTTAATGTGCTCGGGGTTCAGTCCGACAACGTCGAGAAGCTCGCGGACACGCTCAATGCGCTCCTCCTTGGTGCCCACGCCGTGAATGGTCATGGGCTCGGAGACGATCTCACCGATTGTCATACGAGGATTGAGCGAAGCATAAGGATCCTGGAAGATAAACTGCATCTCACGACGCATGTCCTTGATCTCATGCTTGCTCATCTCGGCAACATCTTTGCCCTGGAAGAACACCTTACCGGCCGTCGGCTTGGTGAGGCGCATGATGGTACGGCCCGTGGTGGACTTACCGCAACCAGACTCGCCGACCAGACCAAAGGTCTCGCCAGGATAGATTTCGAACGAAATGTCGTTCACAGCAGAGACGACACGCTTGGAGAAGCGCTTGGCGAACATGCCGGACTCAGCGGGAAACTCCTTAGAGAGGTGCTCGACCTTCAGCAGCGGAGTACGCTCGTTGGTATCTGCCATTACGCCTCGCCTCCCTTCTTGGAATCCTTGCGCGTACGGGACGTCTCAGGAGCGTTCTTGAGGAACTCGGGGTCACCGGAGTAGTGGCACGCAGAGTAATGACCAGACTCGGTGACAACGCGCTCGGGGCGCTGCTTGCGGCACTTGTCCGTCGCATAGGGGCAACGAGGAGAGAAGACGCAGCCCTCAGGCAAGTTCATGAGCGAAGGCGGGTTGCCGTGAATCGGCGTCAGCGGCTTCTTCTCTTCGATGGCCTGCTCCGGGATGGAGCGGATAAGGCCCCAGGTGTAGGGGTGGCGGCTCTCGTAGAAGATTTCCTCAGCAGTACCGAACTCGACAGGACGGCCGGCATACATAACCATGATTTTGTCGGCCATATCGGCGACAACGCCCAGGTCATGGGTAATCATGATGATGGCGTTGCCGTTCTTCTCCTGCATTTCCTGCATAAGCTCAATAATCTGAGCCTGAATGGTAACGTCCAGGGCGGTCGTGGGCTCGTCGGCAATCAGAATATCGGGATCGCAGGCAAGGGCCATAGCAATCATGACGCGCTGACGCATGCCACCAGAGAACTGGTGCGGATACTCATTGACGCGCTTCTCGGGCTCGGGAATGCCAACGAGGTCCAAAAGCTCGGTGGCGCGCTTGAGCGCCTCCTGCTTGGAGTAGCCACGATGCAGACGAAGGCCCTCGCCCACCTGCTTGCCGATCTTATAGACCGGGTTCAAGGAGGTCATAGGATCCTGGAAGATCATCGCGATATCGTTACCGCGAATGTGCTGCATCTCTTCCTCGGTCATCTCGAGGATAGAACGACCGCGATAGCGAACGTCGCCGCCCTCAATCTTTCCCGGAGGCATCGAGATAAGACCCATGATGGTCATGGCGGTCACGGACTTACCGGAGCCGGACTCACCGACGACACCCAGGGTCTCGCCGCGATCGAGTGTGTAGGACACACCGTCGACAGCGCGAACGACACCATCTTCGGTATGGAAATACATCTTAAGGTCATCGACCTCGAGCAGATGCTGGCCCTCGGGAACCGGCTGGTCCTTCAGGTCCACATAGTTCTTGTTCTTCTTCATCCTTATGCGTCCTTCATCTTGACGTCGAGGGCGTCGCGCAGACCGTCACCCAGCAGGGTGAAGGCGAGCACCGTCGAGAGAATTGCCAGACCGGGCATGATCATCATCCAGGGAGCAGTCAGAAGATACTGCTGACCGTCCTGAATCATGGAGCCCCACGAAGGCGTAGGCGGGATAACGCCCATGCCGAGGAAGGACAGGGCAGACTCGGTCAGAATAGCGCCACCAATGTTCATGGTCGCATAGACCACGATAGAAGCAACGGAGTTCGGGAAGATATGGCGCATAACGATACGCGCATCGGATGCACCCATAGCGCGAGCGGCGTCAACATAGTCGTTCTCTTTGACCGTCAGGATCGCGGATCGGAAGACGCGCGCAATCGAAGGCCAGCCGAGAATGCCGATGGCGATAAAGACATTCTGAAGACCACGACCGATAACGGCAATCATGGCAACAACGAACAGCACGTACGGGAACGCCAGGAAGATGTCCGCACAGCGCATGATGATCGTATCCCAGATGCCGCCATAGAAACCGGCCAGGCGCCCATGACCAGACCGATCACCGTGGAGATGGCGGTGGCCATAATACCGACGGAAAGCGAAACGCGTGCACCGTAGATAACACGGACGAGAATGTCACGACCAAGAGAGTCGGTGCCAAACGGGTGCTCGGCACACGGAGCCAGCAGCGACGTCTCGGCCATGGTGGTCGAGTCAGAAGCCGTAGGAGAGCCGAGCCAGGGCTTAGCCCACAGATCGGCGGTCAGGGCGACCACAACAACGATGATGATCCAGCAGACACCGATAACGGCGAGCTTGTTCTTACGAAGACGCTTAAAAGCGTCGCCCCACAGCGTGCGGGACTTGGCGGGAGCAGATGCGGCCTTGGTGGCGGTAGCCTGCTCCTGAGACTGAGAATCAGTTTCCTGCATGAGACGTACCTCCCTTAGGCCTTATCCGACGGACCGCCAAGGCGGATGCGCGGGTCGAGGAATGCATAGCTAATGTCGACGAGCAGGTTGATCACCATAACGACGACAACAATGAGCGTAACGCCGCCCATAACGATGGGCCAGTCGCGCATGCTAATGGCGCGGTAGACCTCGAAGCCGATGCCGGGCCAGTTAAAGACCGTCTCGGTCAGGATGGCGCCCGAAAGCATGCCGCCGAAGTCGACACCAATATAGGTAACGACGGGGATGAGTGCATTCTTAAGCGCATGCTTGATAATGATCGCGCGATTGGAGAGACCCTTGGCCTTTGCCGTACGGATGTAATCCTGGTTCATGACGTCAAGCAGCTGCGAGCGCATAATGCGGGCGGCATAAGCGGTCGAAACCGAAGCCAGCGTAATGGTCGGAAGCACATAGTGCATCCAATCCTGATACTGAGAGCTGGAACCGCCGGCACCCGAGATCGGCATGGAGAATGCACCGCCCGTGGCGTCCTTGAGAATGACGCCAAAGAACAGCTGCAGCAACATACCGAGCCAGAAGGCCGGGACGGCAACGAGAATCGACGTGGTGAGCGTTACCAAAATATCCCAGAAGGAATAACGCTTAACCGCCGAAATGATACCCGCACCGATACCCATGATTGCCTCGAGCACGATGGCGCACGCGGCAAGTTTGACCGTATACGGATACTTCTGGGCAAAGATTTCCGTAACCGGCAGCTTGCGCTGGTACGAATTGCCCAGATCGCCATGAAGCAGGCCGTTCATGTAATACAAGTAACGGTCCACGAGCGACGTTTGAACGGGGTCGCCGTTCTCGTCAAGGATCGCGTTGCCGTCCTCGTCCGTCTGGACCAGGTGATAGCGAACGCGAAGCTGAAGCTCCACCTCGGGGGACAGAGCCTTGTCTCCACCGATCAGCTTGATCGGATCTCCCGGCACGATATTCTGGAGGGCGAACAGAATCAGCGTAACGCCCAAAAACACCGGGATGAACTGAAGCACACGTTTAACGATGTACTTACCCATACCACTCCCCTATCTAGGGATTAACCTAAATGGGATGCCGATCGCCAGACCGGCATCCCAAAATTACCATCAGCCAGTTTACCCCAGGTTAGGGAGAACTGTATGTTTCCCATGAGTCTACGTAAATACTTGACCCTCACGGAAGCTGCAAAACCCTTAGGCGAGCTCGGCGGTACCCAGATCGGCGTGCTTCTGCGGATCAACATAGAGATGCTTGACGCGGTCAGAGCCAGCGATGGTGTGCGTGTAGAACATCACCGGGATAACCGGGCAGTCAGCAGCGACCATGGCGTCGGCCTCCCGCATCTTGGCGATGCGCTCCTCGTCATCAACCGTGGTGCGGGCCTCGTCGACCTTGGCATCGAACTCGGGGTTGCTGTAACCGGAGCGGTTGTCGCCACCGAGGGAGTCGGAGTGGAACAGCGGGTACAGGAAGTTGTCCATGATCGGGTAATCGGCGATCCAGCCCAGACGGCCGAACTGATAGTTGAAGTTCTGATACTGCTCGAGCAGGGCAGACCACTCAGGGGTATCGGAGACAGCGGTAACGCCAACCTTGGCGAGGTCGCCGATGATGGACTCCATGATCTCCTTGTGACCACCGTCCTGGTTGTAGGAAAGGGTCACGCTAATGCCACGATCGCCGTTAGCGCCAGCGGGAGCGACCTTGTCGAGGTACTCGTTAGCCTTGTCGACGTCATAGGCGCAGAACTCCCATGCGCCCTCCTTGTAGCCGGCGATTCCCGGAGGAACAATACCGTCGGCGGGGGTACGGGTACCCTTGAAGATGGTCTTGCAGATGGCCTCACGGTTGATGGCCAGGGAGATGCCCCTGCGCAGGTCGGCGTTATTGAACGGCTCGGCCGTGGTGTTGCAGGTCAGATAGTACGTGGAAGGCTCGGCACCGAGCAGCATATGCTCGCCGTCACCCATGGTGTAGCCGTCCTTGGACTCGCCACGGTCCTTCTTTGCGGCGTCGATCTGAGCAACGGGAACGTCGCAGACATCGAGGTTACCGGCCTGGAACTCCTTGTAAGCGGTCTCCATGTCCTTGATGACCTGGAAGTGGATGGCGTCGATCTTGGCCTTGTCGCCATAGTAATCATCGAACTTCTTGAGGTTGATCTCCTGGCCATCCTCCCACTTACCGTCCATCATGAACGGGCCGTTACCGACCGGGGCAAGGTAGAAGCTCTTAACATCGGACTCGGCGCACTCGGGAACCGGGGACAGAGCCGGGTGAGAGGCGACGAAGGGGAAGTCGGCGTAAGCGGAAGACAGCTTGACGACGAGGGTCTCATCGTCGGGGCAAGTAACACCGCTGAGCTCGGTAGCGTTGCCGGCAAGCAGATCGTCATAGCCCTCAACCATGGAAAGGTGATAGGAGACCTCGGAAGGACCATACTCGGTGGCGATGGCCGACTTGGTGTTGACTAGACGCTCCCAACCGAGCTTGAAGGACTTGGAGGTAACGTCGTCACCGTTGTGGAACTTAGCCTTCTTGATCTTGAAGGTGAACTCGGTGGCGTCGTCGTTAGCCTCGAAGGACTCGCAAGCCAGCGGAACGATCTCGCCCTTCTCGGGGTCGTACTCCGTCAGAGCGTCGAAGAGCTGGTACTCGACCTGAGTGCCTGATCCTCCTGGACGTTGTAGGGGTCGATGCAGACCGGGTTGTTGATGTAGAAGTTCAGCGTCGAACCGGAGTCAGATCCGGAAGCGTCGCCGCCCTTCTTGCCGCACGCGGCAAGAAAAGCCATGGAGCTCGCAGCGAGGGTGCCGCCAACAAAGGCGCGACGACCCATAACGGGCTGGTGGAACATAGAATCAGCCATGCCATCCTCCTTATGAGATAGGACAAAGTGAATTCGGCCGGGCAACGTCGAGACAGCCCATTCGAACCATTCAAACGCGGTCCGCCGTTATGGCTGGTTATGCAATGCGGGCCAACGTTTTGCAATACAGTAGCGCATTTTATGCACAATTTGGCGCTGATTCCGGTTAACGGTCGAGAATTTCTTTAGTTAGGCGAAGTATGTGGGGATATTTTGATTCTATTACAAGTCTGTAAACAAAAAGGGCCCCGCACATGCGGGACCCTTTACAAACGTATATACGCCGATGCTTAGTAGCCGACGATGCTGCGGGAAGAAGAACATGCACAGAACGACACACACGGCAAAAACGACGGCCATAATTACCGTCAGGCGATCGAGGTTCTGCTCCATAACGCCCGTGGCAGAGCTGGAGTTATACAGCGAGCTGGCAATCATATCCGAAACGCCGGTACCCTTACCGGAGTGCATCAGGACGAGAATCGTCAGCGCCACGGCAGAGACAGCCCAAACGACAAACAGAAGAATCTGGAACGGACCCATAGATAAGCTCCTTAATAGAACAATTCAAACTCCAGTACTGTACCACAACCTCCAACACTCCCCCACCTGCCATTTAGGGACGGGGTAGAAATGGCAGAAATACCAAAAGGGGGTTGCCCGAATATGGGCAACCCCCTCGCATGAAAACGCTTGGAGTTTTCTCTTAGGCCTCGGTGGCGAGCACGCGACCCGTCATCTCGGCGGAAGGCTCAATACCAGCCATGGTGAGCATGGTCGGAGCGATATCGGAAAGACGGCCGTCCTCGATACCGGTGAGCTGGGCCTTCTCATCAACGATGATGAACGGCACACGGTTGGTGGTGTGAGCCGTAAACGGATGCTTGGAACCGTCGGAAGCGACGTCAAACATGTGGTCGGCGTTGCCATGGTCGGCGGTAATCAGCGCAAAGCCGCCCTTGGCGAGAATCGCCGGGACAACCTTGGACAGAGCATCGTCAACAGCCTCGACGGCCTTAACGGCGGCGTCGAAGACACCGGTGTGACCAACCATGTCGCAGTTCGCGAAGTTCACGATGTAGAAATCAGCGCGATCCTCGTTGATTGCGGCGACGAGCTTCTCGGTAACCTCGGGAGCGCTCATCTCGGGCTGCAGATCGTAGGTAGCAACCTTAGGGGAAGCGACGAGCACGCGCTCCTCGCCCTCCTTGGGCTCCTCGATGCCGCCGTTGAGGAAGAACGTCACGTGGGCGTACTTCTCGGTCTCGGCGGTGTGCAGCTGCTTCAGGCCATTGGCAGCGATAACGTCGGCCAGAACGTTCTCGGGGAACGTCTTGGGGAAGGCGACCTCGACGTCAAACGTCGGATCGTACTCGGTCATCGTCACAAAGTGCGAAAGCTTGATCTGCTCGCGCTCAAAGCCGTCGAACTCCTTGTCCGTGAACACGCGGGTCATCTGACGGGCGCGGTCAGGACGGAAGTTGAAGAAGATGGCCGCGTCGCCCTCGTGGATGCCCTCGTTGTGGGCAGCGAAGGGCTCGACGAACTCGTCGCCGCGCGGATCCTTCTCGTAGTAGGCCTTGATACCGGCAACGGGGTCGGTATCAGCATCGGACGCGTTGACCATGACGTCGTAGGCGCGCTGGATGCGCTCCCAACGATTATCGCGGTCCATAGCCCAATAGCGGCCCGAGACGGTGGCGACGCGAGCGTCGCAACCGGTCTCCTCGGAGATCTTAGCCAGGAAGGCGCAGAACTCACTCATGTAACCGGCACCGGACTGCGGGTCAACGTCGCGGCCATCCATGAAGGCGTGGACGCGAACGGTCTTGACGCCGTGCTCGGCAGCCATCTTGACCAGAGCCTCGACGTGGTTCATGTGAGAATGCACACCGCCAGGCTCATAAGGCCCATGAGGTGAAGGGTCTTGCCGTCAGCCTTGACGTCGTCCATAGCCTTGACGAAAACCTCGTTCTTGGCGATGGAGCCGTCCTTGATGGCGTTGTTGATGCGCGAAAGCTCCTGGAACACGATGCGGCCGGCACCGATGTTGAGGTGACCCACCTCGGAGTTACCCATCTGGCCATCGGGAAGACCCACGTCCTCGCCCGAAGCACCGAGCGTGGTGTGGGGATACTGAGCGTACAGGCTATCAAGGAAGGGCGTCTTGGCAGCGGCGACGGCGTTCTCGCCATCGGCCGGAGCAAGGCCGCAGCCGTCCATGATGATCAGGAGTGCAGGAAGATGACGCTGTGCCATATGTCCTACTCGCCTGCCTTGACGACCATAGAGGCGAAGTCGGCAGCCTTGAGCGAAGCGCCGCCCACGAGGGCGCCGTCAACGTCGGGCTTGGCGACGAGCTCGGCGATGTTGCCGGGCTTGGCAGAGCCACCATAGAGAACGCGGATGCCGTTAGCGAGCTCCTCGCCGAACATCTCCTTGAGGGTCTCACGGATAGCGCCGCAGACCTCCTGAGCGTCCTCAGCGGTAGCGGTCTTACCGGTGCCGATGGCCCAGATGGCTCGTAGGCGACGACGACCTGCTTGGGGCAGGTGATCTCAAGACCAGCAAGGCCAGCCTTGACCTGGTTCACGACATGCTCGACATAGGTGCCAGCCTCGCGGACCTCGAGGGACTCGCCGCAGCAGAAGACGGGAACGAGACCGGCGGCAACGAGAGCCTTGGCCTTCTTGTTCTGGTCCTCGTCGGTCTCATGGAAGTAGTCGCGACGCTCAGAGTGACCGATGATGCAGTAGGTGCAACCAGCGGACTTGAGCATGTCGCAAGAGGACTCACCGGTGAAGGCACCCTTGGCCTCCCAGTACACGTTCTGTGCACCGAGGGCGATGGGGCAGCCTGAATGCGGTCATGAACCGTGGTGATGTCGATGGTCGGAGGGCAGACGAGCACCTCGACGCCAGCCGGAACCTCGGGCAGAGCCTGAGCCAGCTCGTCGGCGAGCTTGGCGGCCTCGGCGACGTCGTTGTTCATCTTCCAATTACCAGCGATAAGAAGGGTGCGATTAGGCATCGAGAAGCGCCTCCACTCCGGGCAGGGCCTTACCCTCGACGAGCTCCATGGAAGCGCCACCACCGGTGGAGATCCAGCTCATCTTGTCGGCCAGGTTGAACTTGTTGACAGCTGCGACAGAGTCGCCACCGCCGATGATCGAGGTGCAGTCGGCCTCGGCAACAGCCTCGGCGATAGCCTGGGTGCCGTGAGCGAAGTTGTCAAACTCGAAGACGCCCATGGGGCCGTTCCAGAACACGGTCTTGGCGCCCTTGACGGCCTCGGTGTAGAGCTCCTCGGTCTTGGGGCCGATGTCCATACCTCACGATCGTCGGGGATAGCGTCGGAAGCGACAACCTCGGGGACAGCGTCCTCGCCAAAGTGATCGGCAACGCGGTTATCGATGGGGAGCAGGATCTTGACGCCCTTCTCCTCGGCCTTCTTGAGCATCTCGCCAGCGCGCTCGACCCAGTCCTCTTCCTTGAGGGACTGACCGACGGTCAGGCCCTGAGCCAGGAAGAAGGTGTAGGCCATGCCGCCACCGATGATCAGGGTATCAGCGGAGTCGATGAGGTGATCGAGAACGCCGATCTTAGAGGAAACCTTGGAACCGCCGACGATAGCGACGAAGGGGCGCTCGGGCTCGGCGAAGATGCCGGTCAGCGTGTCGACCTCCTTCTCGAGCAGGAAGCCAGCGACGGCAGGCAGGTAAGCGGCGGGGCCCACGACGGAACCTGGGCGCGGTGAGCGGTGCCGAAGGCATCGAGAACGAAGACGTCACCATAGGAAGCGAGCTTCTTGGCGATCTCGGGATCGTTCTTCTTCTCACGCTTGTCGAAGCGGACGTTCTCGAGAACGAGGACCTTGCCCGGCTCGACGGCAGCGACAGCCTCGGCAGCCTTCTCGCCGTAGGTGTCGGCGACAAAGGCAACGTCGAGACCAGAGAGCTCGGCGAGCTTCTTGGCGACGGGCTCGAGGGACAGCTCGGGCTGGAAGCCGGTGCCATCGGGACGGCCGAGGTGGCTCATGAGGATGACGCGAGCGTTGTGCTCAACGAGATAGTTGATGGTGGGCAGGGCAGCCTTGATACGGGTGGTGTCGCCAACGACGCCATCCTTGATAGGCACGTTGAAGTCAACGCGGACGAGAACGCGCTTGCCGTCGACATCGATGTCGCGGACGGTCTTCTTGGTAAAGGCCATGTTTGCTTCTACCTTTCGTACGTGTCTGCCTCCCATTACGGCAGACGATTTCCTATAAAAAGGGCGCGACCCTAGGGTGTAAGCCTATAAGGCCGCGCCCTTCTTTAGACGCTCAACGAGCTATTCGCTAAAAGCTAAATTAAGCAACGAACTTCTCGAAGTACTTGATGGTGCGGACCATCTGAGAGGTGTAAGAGTTCTCGTTGTCGTACCAAGAGGTGACCTGAACGAGGGTCTGGCCGTTGCCGAGGTCAGAGCACATGGTCTGAGTGGCGTCGAAGATGGAGCCGTGGGTCTCGCCGATGATGTCGGTGGAGACGATGTCGTCCTCGTTGTAACCGAAAGTCTCGGAGATGGTTGCAGCGTAGGCCTTCATAGCAGCGTTGACCTCGTCGACGGTGACCTTCTTGTCAACGACAGCGTAGAGGTTGGTGATGGAGCCGGTCGGCGTCGGGACGCGCTGGGCGGCACCGATGAGCTTACCGTTGAGCTCGGGGAGAACCAGGCCGATAGCCTTGGCAGCACCAGTGGTGTTGGGGACGATGTTGACGGCGCAGGCGCGGCTACGACGCTTGTTGCCCTTGCGCTGCGGGCCGTCGAGCGGCATCTGGTCGCCGGTCCAGGCGTGAATGGTGGTCATGATGCCGGACACGATGGGAGCGAAGTCGTTCAGACCCTTGGCCATCGGGGCGAGGCAGTTGGTGGTGCAGGAAGCAGCGGAGATGATGTTGTCCTCAGCGGTCAGCGTCTCATGGTTGACGTTGTACACGATGGTGGGCAGGTCGCTGCCGGCCGGAGCGGAGATGACGACCTTCTTGGCGCCAGCGTTGATGTGGGCCTGAGCCTTAGCCTTGCTGGTGTAGAAGCCGGTGCACTCGAGAACGACGTCGACGTCGAGGTCGCCCCAAGGCAGGTTGTTGGCGTCGGCCTCCTTGTAGATCTTGATCTCCTTGCCGTCAACGGTGATGGAATCCTCGCCAGCAACGACCTCGTGATCGCGAGCGTAGTTGCCCTGCGTGGAGTCGTACTTCAGCAGGTAAGCGAGCATATCGGGAGAGGTGAGGTCGTTGATAGCGACAATCTCGGAGCCCTCATGACCGAACATCTGACGGAAAGCCAGACGACCGATGCGACCGAAGCCGTTAATAGCAACCTTTACTGCCATTGTGTCTCCTTTCGTAAGGCCCCCGCAAGCTACAGCGCCCGCCGTTGAGGCCCACAAACTAACCACTCGCCTAATATACCTTTTTTTGGACTTGAATTTCACGAGAATAGTCGAAATTGAAAATCAAATTTACGTTAAAACGTTTTAAAGAATAAAATAGCAGCTAAATCCGTGTATAAGTCGATACTTTAAACTACCCGTTTGCTTCAATGAGCTTTTCAAGCCTCAAAACTCGATGGTAGAGGGCCGACTTCGACAAGGGAGGGTCAGCCATCTCCCCTAAATCACGCAGCGACAGATCGGGATAGCGCTCGCGCAGGTCGCAAAAGACCGCCAAGGCATCCGGAAGCGCATCGCGAAGGCCGCGCTGCTCGAGCTCATCGATAAGCGCAAGCTGATGTTGGGCAGCACCGGCGCTTCTGGTCTGGTTGGCGAGCTCGGCGTTCACGCGACGGTTCACATCGTTCTTAACCAACTTGACCGCGCGCGCCTCCTCAATCTCGGCAACGCTGCGCTTGGCACCAATCAGCTTTAATAGATGCTCGATTTCCTCGGCGCTCTTAATGTACACGGCATATGACCCCCGCCGTGCATTAACACGAGCATGGATCCCAATCTGCCCCAACAGGTCGCAAAGCCCCTTAGCATATTGCTCGCCCTGCACCGCGATCTCCAAATGAAAATCGCCGCGTGGATCGGCCACGAAGCCACCCGCGATGAGCGCGCCGCGGATGTAGGCAAGCCTGCAGCAGGGACGGGCAACGATGTGTCGGGGAACACCAGCGACGAGCCCTCCCCTGCGGTCTAGAATGCCCAGCAGCACCAGAGCCTTGTCCAGGTCGGGTTGATCGGGCAGGGTAATGAGATAATTACGGACCTTATGCAAGACCGATTTACGAACGGTGAATTCCGTTTTGAGCTTAAGGATGCGATGCGTCAGCGTGATCATCGTGCGCGCGACGGCTCCCGTCTCAGTCGCAACTGTCAAACGATACCGCCCAGAGCCGGTAAGCGAGAGCGTACCACTCACGCGCGTGAGGGCGGCAAGTGTCGACAAGTCGCAGTATTCACATTCGGGTTCGCAGCGCGCAAGCTCGTCGCGCACCTCAGCGGTAAACGACATGCAGGCCTATGCCTTCGTGTTGGCGCGCGACAGATCGCGGTGGGAGATGCTCACGTGATACTGGGCGCCTTCCAGGTAACGGGCCGTGGCCTCGGCAATGGCGACGCTACGGTGCTGTCCGCCCGTGCAGCCGATGGCGATAGAAAGCTGCGGTTTACCCTCCGCGATATAACCGGGCATGACCGTATCGAGCAGCTGCGTCCAGGCCTTCCAGAACTCCTGCGTCTTGGGATGGTCCAGAACAAAGTCGGAGACTTTCTTATCGAGACCGGTCATGGTGCGCATCTCGGGATCGTAGAACGGATTGGGCAGGAAGCGAACGTCGATCATAATGTCCGCCTCGACGGGCATACCGTGCTTAAAGCCAAACGAGAACACATGGACGTCCATGAGCTGTTGGTCGGACAGTTCGGAAAATGCCATACGTAGCTTGTTGCGCAGCGCAGAGGTGCGCAGACGGCTCGTGTCGATAATCATATCGGCTCGATCGCGCACGCCCTGCAGCTGAAGGCGCTCGCGCTGAATGGCATCGGCCGTAGTCTCCCCCGGCTTGGCAATGGGATGACGGCGGCGATTTTCGCTGTAGCGACGAATCAGCACCTCGTCAGAAGCCTCTAGGAACACGATGTCGCAGCTCATCTCGCGTTCTTCGAGCGCGGCGACCGCATCGAGCAACTCGTCAAACAGTCCCTGGCTACGCAAATCGCAGGTGACGGCGAGATGCCTGCCCACGCCCGTATTGATGCCGACGAGCTCGGCAAGCTGGGCGATCAGACGCGGAGGCAGGTTATCGATGCAAAAATAGCCCATGTCCTCGAACACGTGCATAGCCTGCGTGCGGCCCGATCCGGACATTCCGGTGATGATGACGATATCGGGGATGCGCTCCGAGCGCTCCGCCGCATCCATGGCATCTCCCTTTTGCATGTACTGCCTCCCGAAAACAAGCGCGGGACCCAGCAACCCGGATCCCGCGCGGTCAATTGCCTATATTGAGTATACCGCCCCGAGCGGATACGAGGCCTGTCTTACGCCTCAAGCGCAGCCTTGAACCAACTCGTAATACTCGTGGGATGCGTGATGGCAGTGCCGACGACAACGGCCCAAGCGCCAGCATCGATCGCGGCGCGAGCCTCCTCGGGCGTGTGCACACGGCCCTCGCAGATGATGGGAAGACCGGGGAATTCCTCGGTCGCCTGACGCAGAAGCGGAAGATCGGGGCCATCGGCCATGGTGCAGTCGATGGCGGCGACACCATGAGAAAGCGTGGTGGATACAAGGTCGAAGCCCATATCAACCGCACGGCGAATGTCCTCGATGGTGGCACAATCCGCCATCAGGAGCACACCCTCCTCGTGCAGCGGACGGAAGGTGTCCTCGACGGTCTTGCCATCGGGACGCGGACGATCGGTGGCATCGATCGCCACGATATCGGCACCCGCGGCAACGCAGGCGCGAGCGTGACGCAGCGTCGGCGTGATGTAAACGCCCTCGTGCCCATCCTTCCACAGGCCGATAACAGGAACCTCACAGCGACCCTTAATGGCGGCAATGTCGGCAAGGCCCTGACAGCGAATGGCGGCGGCGCCGCCAAGCTCGCAAGCGCGAGACATTTGAGCCATGGTCTCGGGCGTACGAAGCGGCTCGCCCATATACGCCTGAACGCTCACGACGAGCTTGCCCTTCAGGGATTGAATCAAAGGATCGACGGTCATAAGGCTGCAACCTTTCTCAGAACAGCCTCCCGAGGCGTGTTGTCTCGGGAGGCTCCTACAGCAGATACGTTTACTTCAACGAGGCAAGAAGATGCTCAGCGGCACCGATGAGCGGAGCATCGCCCTCCAGAGAACCGATGAGGATCGGCGTGTCCTGGAGCGGATCGAGCGCCTGGCTGGCATAGCCCTCGTGCACCGAATCCTTCCACGTCTGCGAACGCCAATCGGGACCTTGGTGAATCACGCCGCCCGAAAGCACGATGACCTCAGGGTCCAGGATGTTAGCGAGCGAGCCCAAGCTGGCACCCAACGCAAAGCCGGCATCATGGATGACCTCGGTCGCCTTTGCGTCGCCTACACGGCACAGGTCGTTCACATCGCGACCGACCGAAGGACGGCTGGGGTCGACACGGCCAAAGCGCTCATCGTACATACGACCAATGGAAGTGCCCGAAGCAACCGACTCCAGATGGCCGGAACGCCCGCAGGCGCAGGGAATGCCGGCGGCAGCCGAGCACTCGATGTGGCCCATATGGCCAGCAGCACCATGGAAGCCCTGCATCACGCGGCCGTTCTCGACATATGCGCCGCCGATGCCCGTACCGATGCCAAGACACAAGACGGAGAACTTGCCCTTGCCGACGCCCCAGTGGGCCTCGCCCAGAGCATGAGCTTGCACGTCGCCTACAACGGCAACGGGAAGACCGAGATCCTCGCGCAGACGCGGCCCCAACTGAACGCCGGACCAGCCGGGCATGATCTCATTGGCATACGCGATGGCGCCCGTCTTGGGATCGACGACGCCGGCGGCACCGATACCGACGCCAAGGACCTCGACATCGGGATTCGCCTCGAGAGCAGCCTTGATGGACGCCTCGATACGCTGGAAGACGGCCTCGCCGCCCTCTTGGGCCTCGGTGGGAACCTCGGCCTCAAAAACGGGATGGGGCACACTACCGTCAGCCGGGTACTCCATGATGGCAGTCGCGATCTTAGTTCCGCCGATATCGACAGAACAGACGTACTTGTTCTCCATGTCGCTCTCCTTCGGAGATAAAAAACAACTATAGGAAATGCGCCGTCAGGCTAGCCGTCACAGCGCAGTAAAGGTTTTCCTGGTGCCCAAGATCGCCGAGAAACCGTGTGGCCATTGACCTAATAGTCATGGCCACACGGTTGAACGGCGAGGTCGGGTGCCTGGGAAAGCTTTACAGGAGGCCGTTGTCCTGGAGGACCTTCCTAATAGCCTCGACGTTCTCGCCGGTCATGGCCTTCACCGGGCGCGGCATGGTCGGGCTGTCGAAGATACCCATGAGGTTCATAGCGGTCTTGAAGGCGCCGACGCCACCGGCATAGCCCTGGACGCCCGAGGTGACATCCCAGATGTGCGAAATCTCATTGAGGCGATCCTGCTCGGCCTTGACGGTAGCCCAGTCACCAGCCTGAGCGGCCTTCCACTGACGAACGTAGCCCTCGGGCTCAACGTTGGCGAGACCCGGGACAGAGCCGTCGGCGCCACCGAGGTAAGCGCCGTCGACAACAACCTCGTGGCCGGTGAGGATGCTCATCGGATGGCCGTTCTTCTCGTTCTCCTGAACGAGGTAGCGGAACGAGATGTCATCACCCGAGGAATCCTTGACGCCAGCAAGGACGCCCTCGGCGCCGAGCTTGGCAAGGAGCTTCCAGGGGAGCTTGGTGTGAACGCACACGGGAATGTCATAGGCAAAGATGGGCAGGTCGAGCTCCTCGTGCAGAATGCGGAAGTGCTCCTCGACCTCGGTCATGCCTGCAGGGCATAGAACGGGCAGGTGGCGACGAGGGCATCGGCACCCAGCTCCTGAGCGACCTTACCGTGCTCAATCATGCGCTCGGTCTCGGTATCGATGATGCCGACCAGGACGGGCACGCGGTGGTCGACGATACGAACGGCCTCGGCGATGATCTGGCGACGACGCTCATCGGTGGAGAAGACGACCTCGCCCGAGGATCCCAGGAAGAACAGGCCATCGACGCCGGCATCGATCATGCGGTTGATGCTGCGCTCAAAGGAGACAACATCGAGCTGGTGATCTTCGGTATCGGGAACAACGACGGGAGGGATAACGCCGGTGAATTTCTGAGTTGCCACAAGAATCTCCTTAGTTGTCTGGCGGGCGGCCCTATGCCACCCACTCTTGTTGGCAGTGTCCAGGCCGTCTAGGCCAAAGAACACGGGTAGAACGTTTGGTTAAAAAAGTCGATGACTTCGTTTTCGAACGCATTGATGCGCTCATGAGCGTATTTGGCATAGATGATATGCCTCCGGTCACACTCAAGACCGTTGAATACGGCAAACTGGCCCTTGGGATCGCTCACGGTATCCATAAGCGATGTGCCCATGAGCACCGATCCACGCACCCGAGACGACAACGCCTCGAGGCCGCCAGGAAGCGGATTGGCAACCGCCGTGCAGGCGAGGCCCCGCTCGTCCAGAGCGGAAACCGCCAGCGCGACTCCGCCGCCAAGGCCCTCGCCCCATGCAAAGATGCGGTCGGGGTCCACGCCATCAAGATTGCGCGCCACCTTCGCCATCGCGCAACCCCAACGGACGCGCTTGACAAAAGCAGGAGAGGCAATCCCCTGCTGCAGCTCGCTGGATCCAATCGCCTCATCGTCCAGCGCAAGCACGGCATATCCCATGGCCGCAAACCTCGTCATGTGATGCCATCCCCGCACGGGTCGGTCGATGTCGTGAAACATCAGACATAGCGGCACAAGCTCGGATGCCCGGGCGTGACCTAAGGGCTCAATCAAACGGCCGTGTACGACATACCCGCCGAGTTCAAAGGAAACCTCGGAGTAGCGCGCGCACGGATTGACGAAATCAATCGCCGTAACAGTCAGGCCGCAAACCTCAAAGTCCGAGGCGGCTGTCTCTAATTTGGAAACATCCGCAGAAGCATCGCCGCGCCAACCCCGGAAATCAGAGAGCCTTGACGAAACCGTTCCAGGCATCCCCGCGAGCCCGGGGACGATCAGCTCGTCGACATTGCTCTCGCACTTAGACATGAGCCTCCCCTCCCTCGCAGAAAAACGGAATGATCATGTCGTCAAAGTCCTGAATCTCCTCGTGGCCGAAGCCTCAAAGAACTCGTGTCGTTTCTCACAGGCCAGGTTGTTGTAGACCGCAAACTGCGTCGCCGGCGGACAGACGGTATCGGCTGTGCCGGTGCCAAACAGCACGGGGCATTTGACCATAGGGCAAAGTTCTTGGAATCGAAGGACGCCAGCTTGGCATAGGCTTCGTCGATACGAGTCGAGTCCTCGTCAAACCAGCGAGACCAATAGCGCAGGCCCTCGTAGGCAATGTCGTCGGCATCCAAATCCCAGACTAGGCGGAAATCCGACAGGAAGGGATAGAGGATGGCGGCGCGATTGATAAGCTCGCTGTTAAGTGCACAGGTCGCAATGCCCAAACCGCCGCCCTGCGACGCGCCGTTCACAAACACACGGGCAAGATCGATGCCCTCGAGCTCGCGAACGATGCGGCACAGGATGCGAATATCTTGGTGCAAGCGGACATAGTAGAGGTTGGCCGGATCGCCGTCGATACCGGCGACGATATGGCCCGCGACCGTTGTGCCCTCAAATCCACCAATGTCCTCGGAGGGACCTCCTTGGCCGGGGCAGTCGAGGGCGATGAGTGCCATGCCCATGCCCGCAAACGACGCCTGCTCAAACCAGCTGCGGCTTGCACCCGGATACCCATGGAACTGAAGTACCAATGGCACGGGCTCATCCGAGACGGGTTTAAGGTACTTGGCATGCAGGCGAGCGCCACACATGCCGGTATACCAGAGGTCGAAAAGCTGGCAGGTCACGGCATCGGTGACCGATGCCGTCTCGATCGCATAGTCAAGCCCGACGGCGTCGGCCTCGGCCATGCGGTCCTTCCAAAAGAGATCGAAATCTGATGGACGGGGCATGGCGCCCCGATACCCACCAAATTGCTGTTGTAGCTCCTGAGCACTTGGCATGGCTCGTGAACCCAACCTTTCGAAATCGCAACGGAGGTGCGCCCGGCAAGGGAACCGGGCGCACGGGAGGGAAAGCGAGGCTACTCGCCGAGCTTGGGATGCAGCAGCGACGGCGCAGCACCGAGCAGCATCTTGGTGTAGGGGTCCTGAGGGTGCTGGAAGACCTGCTTGGCCTCGCCCTGCTCGACGATCTTGCCGCCATTCATAACGATGATGTCGTCAGAGATATAGCGGACCGTCTGGATGTCATGGCTGATGAACACCATGGCCAGGCCGAGCTCCTTCTTAAGGTCGGTCAGCAGGTTCAGAATTTGCGCGCGGACCGAAACGTCCAGAGCCGAGGTGGGCTCGTCGGCGATGATGGCATCGGGGTTCAGCGACAGGGCACGGGCAATTGCGACGCGCTGGCGCTGGCCGCCCGAAAGCTGGCCGGGAAGAACCTCGGCGGCGGAGCTGGGCAGACCGGTGAGCTCCAAGAGCTCCTTGACGCGCTTCTCCTGCTCGGCCTCGGTACCCAGGTTGTGGACGCGCATGGGGTCGAGCAGTTGCTCGCGAACGACCATGCGGGGGTTGAGTGCCGTGGCCGGGTTCTGGAACACGACCGAGATGACGCGACCCATGTGGCGACGGTCCTCGGCGGTACGTTTGGTAACGTCCTTGCCCTTAAAGTAGACCTTGCCGCTCGTGGGGGCTGCAGGCCGCACATGACGTTGGCGGTGGTGGACTTACCGCAACCGGACTCGCCGACGATGCCGATCGTCTGACCGGGCATGAGCCTAATCGTTACACCCTGGACGGCGTGAACCAGGTTAGGGTGCAGAATCGAGCCGGTACGGGTCCTAAAGGTGACGTGGACGTCATCAAGGAAGATGATCGGCTCGACGCCGTTGACTGCGGTCTCGCTCATCTACATCACCTCCGCGTGAGGGGTCAAACCATTTGCCTTGAGCACCTCGTCGGGGAGCTCGGAATAGAAGTGCTCGGTGCCGGGCACGCGCTTGAAGACCGGACGGGTGTCCAGGCCAATACGCGGATGGCTCGAGCGGGGCGCGAAGCGATCGCCCTTGGGGAAATCGCGCGGGCTCGGAACGGCGCCGGGTACCTGGTGAAGGCGGCCCGAACCGCTCTCGATGGACAGAACGGAACCCAGAAGACCGCGGGTGTACTCGTGAATCGGGTTGGTGAGCAGCTCCTTGGTGGGTGCCTGCTCGATAACCTGACCGGCATACATAACCGTGATGTTATGGGCGACCTCGGCGACCAGCGCCAGGTCATGCGAGACGAAGATCATGGCAAAGCCGAGCTTGGCCTGAAGGTCGTTGAGCAGCTTGATGACCTGCTTCTGGACGGTAACGTCCAGAGCGGTCGTGGGCTCGTCGCAGATGACCAGCTTGGGGTCGCGGGTAAGGGCCATAGCGATCAGAACACGCTGACGCTGGCCACCGGAAAGCTCATGCGGGTAGCTCTCGAGCGTACGCTTGGGGTCGAGGCCCACGAGCTCCAGGAGTTCCTCGGCGCTGCGGGTGCCGCCGCGCTTGGTGAGCTGCTTCATCTGGGCAGAGATGAGCATGGAGGGGTTGAGCGAGGACAGGGCGTCCTGATAGACCATAGCGATATCGGTACCGCGCAGGCCGAACCACTCCTTCTTGCTCATCTTGAGCAGGTCGCGGCCCTCCCAGAGGACCTCGCCGGAAAGGTGCTCGTCATCGTCGGTCAGGCCCATGATGGCCAGCGTGGTGATGGACTTGCCGCAACCGGACTCGCCCACCAGGCCCATGGTCTGACCAGGACGGACGTCAAAGTTGACATGGTCGACGACGTTGATATCGCCGTGGTGCTCAAACTGAATGCAGAAGTCACGGACCGAGAGAATCGGTTCGACAGACTCGTCAGGCACATGGCGATCGTCACGCTTGAGCTCGACATCGCGCAGGGCGCCAAGGCGAGCGGAGAGGGACTGGGCCTGCTCCTTGTAGGCGCGAACGGGGTCGGAGACCAGCAGGTCGGCCTCGCGACGCTTGGAGGAATCGGTCGGATCCAGGGCGGCGGAGGGAGCAGCGGCCATGGCGTCGGTAATGCCCTCGGAGAGGATGTTGAGCGCCAGGCAGGTGATCATGATGGCCAGGCCCGGGAACAGCGCCTGCCACCAACGGCCGGCGAGCACGCCGCCGCGGGCGTCGCTAGGATGTTGCCCCAGGTAGCGGTGGGCTCCTGGATACCAGCGCCGATGAAGGTCAGCGAAGCCTCGAAGATGATGGCGTCGGCGACCAGGGTAACGGTGAAGACCATGATCGGGGCGATGCAGTTACGCAGAACATGCTTGATTAAAATCCACGGAGCCTTGGCGCCGGAAACGATGACCGCGCGGACATAGTCCTCGCCGTACTCGGACACGATATTGGCGCGCACGATACGGGCAATCTGCGGAGTGTACATAAAGCCGATGGCGAAGATGATCGACGGCACGGAGTTGCCCAGGATGGAGACGAAGACGGCCGCGAGGGCGATGCCCGGGATGGACATGATGATGTCCAAGATACGCATGATCGTCTCGGAGACGGCCTTGCGCGAAACCGCTGCAAGGGCGCCCACGACCGAGCCGCAGACCAGAGCCATGGCAGTAGCGCCAAAGCCGATAATCAGCGAGTAACGACCACCGTAGAGCATACGCGACAGAATATCGCGACCCTTATCGTCGGTACCGAAGATAAATCCGTTGCCGGGAGCCTGGCGAGCCGTAAAGATCTCGACCGGGCTATAGGGGGCAAGAAGGGGCGCCAGAATCGCAGTCAGGGCGACCAGCACCAGCACGACGGCGGCAATCTTAGAAGACAGCGTCATCTTCTTCCAGCCACCGAGCTTGAGCCCCTTGGAGGCAGCCTTCTCGAGCTGCTCGGTTTGCTTCTCTCGAATCTTTACCATAATCTACACCGTCCTGATGCGCGGGTTGATGAGCAGGTAGAGCATGTCAACCACGATGTTGATGATGATGAAGGCAAGAGCAACGACGATAACGACGCCTGAACCAGGTTCGCCTCGTTGCCTGAACGCCCTGCAGAATCGCGGTGCCCATGCCGGGGAGGTTGAAGATAACCTCGATGACGACGGCGCCGCCCATGAGGTAACCGATCTTAAGACCGAGGGTGGTGACCGGGGTGATCAGCGCATTGCGAAGAACGTTGATACCGACGACGACCTTCTCGGGAACGCCGGCACCGCGAGCCATACGGACATAGTCCTTGTCGAGCTCCTCGACCATGGCGGTACGCACGATACGAGTCATCTGGCCCGTCAGCGGAAATGCCAAGGCGATGGCGGGCATAATCATGCGGCCCAGATAACCAGCCGGATTCGTGGTGAAGTGAGGCAGAGCACCCGATGCCGGGAGCACCTTAAGGTAGGAAGAGAACAGCAGGATCAACAGAACGGCAAGCCAGAACGACGGGGTTGCCAAGCCGGCGATGGAAAAGACGCGGATCACTTGGTCCGGCCATTTGTCGCGATACAGTGCCGCGATGACGCCGAGCAAAAACGAAACGACCGCACCGATGGCAAGGCCGATGAAGGTCAGCTGCATCGTGACGGGCAGGGCCGTGGAGATGCGCTTGGCAACGGAGTTGCGAGCAGCACCATAGGTGCCCATGTCGCCATGGATCAAATCGCCCATATAGCGCACGTAGCGCACGGGCCAGGGGTCGTCCAGACCATACTTCTCATGGTACTCGGCAACCGCCTCGGGCGAGGCACCGTCACCCAACGCCGTGTAGGCGGGGTCGGTCTTGGAGAACGACATAAGGAAGAACACCAGGACGGTGACGCCCAATGCCATGATCGGCAGCGCCACAAGACGCCTTCCAATCAAACGTAGCAAGTTGTTCACGTTCTCTCCCCTTTCTTTTGTCGGTAGGACCAACTGGTATATGAGTACGGATACTCATTACAAGACCCGAGCGACATCGAGGTCGCCCGGGTCTTTGTTTCAACTATGAGGATACGGTCCCAACGACCGACATCCTGCATACAGACTCAAGCGAGTCTTACGCCTTGACGGTCGCAATGCCCCTGAAGGACATGCTCGTCGTGCCGATGCCCTTGAAGCCATCGAGGGCCTCGCCGTTGGGCGCAGTGGACGGATCGTCCCAGGAAGCGGAGACGGTCTTGACGTGGACAACGGGGTACAGAACAGCGTTGTCGGCAATGATGTCGAAGCACTCGTTCCACTTCTTCTGCTGCTCGTCGCCCTCGGCGGCAAGAGCCTCGTCCATGAGACCGTGGAGCTTCTGCCACTCAGCGGACTCCTTCCACGGGCAACGGGTCTGCATCCAGACGTTGTCGCCGTACCACCAGTTGAGCAGCAGGTCGGGGTCGGCGCCGAAGCAGGAAGGATCGCCAGGGGCAAGGAGGATATCGTAGGCCTCGCCGCCGTCGATGGCAGCGTAGGTGGCCGGCGAGGTATCGGTCTGGATGGTCACATCGAAGCCGAGAGCGTCGAGGTCGTTCTTGACCTGGGCGGCCATGCCCTTGATCTGCTCGTTGTCGGTGGTGCGCAGGGTGATGGCACCCGGGGTGATGCCAGACTCCTCAATGAGCTTCTTAGCCTTCTTGGCGTCGGTCTTGTACACCGTGGAAGCCTCATGATAGTTGGTGAAGCTCTTGGGCAGGTAGCAGCTGGCAGCGGTGGCAAGGCCGGCGAAGGTGTTGCTGACCATCTTCTCGGTGTCGAGCGCATACATGACAGCCTGACGGACCTTGACGTTGTTCCAAGGCTCCTTGGCGACGTTGAACATGATGAAGCGGGTGCCGAAACCCTGAACGTTATCGATCTTGCAGCCGGCGCTCTCGAGCTGGTCGACGGCGTCAGCGGTAACAAGCTCCATAACGAGCGTGGAGCCCTCCTGCTGAGCGGTAACGCGAGCGGTGGGGTCGGTCAGGATGCTGTACTGGATCTTCTTATCCTCGGCAGCATACTCACCGTTGTACTCGGGGTTGGGAACCAGGGTGATCTCGGTATCGGAGATAGAGTCGTACATCCAGGGGCCGGATCCGATCGGCTGCTTGGCGCGATCCTCCTCGGTCTGGGTGGCCGGGGTAACGCGGACGATGGCCAGACGATCCTTGAGCAGGGAGAAGTTGGGGACCTTGGTCTTGACCGTCACGGTGCTGGCGTCCTTGGCCTCGATGGACTCGAAGGGCTGGAAGAACGGAGCATAGGTAGCGGAAGCGGCACAAGCGGTGTAGGAGGCAACGACATCGTCAGCGGTGACCTCGGTGCCATCGGAGAACTTGGCGCCCTTGCGGATGGTGACCTCGAAAGTGGTGTCGTCCACAGACTTGGGATCGTCGGTGGCGAGCTCGTTGAAGGTGCTGTAGTCGTGGTAATCGATGCCGTAGAGGCCCTCGACGACGTGCCAGTTAGCACCCAGGCCCACAGCGGAGCCGGTGCTGGCGGGGTCGAAGCTGGACGGAGCGTAAGCGGAACCAGCGGTGATCACGCCGCCGCCACGGTTGGCGGAATCGGCGGAACCAGAAGCGGAACCCTCGTCGCTAGAGCTGCCACCGCAGCCGGTGAGACCAAGCCCTGCGACAGCAGCGACGCTGCCGGTGAGGCCGAGGAACGAACGCCTGGACATACCCTTGTTGATGATGGCCATGTCTTCTCCTATCAATAGAGAATCTTACCCGGGAGCACCTAGACTTGCCCCCGCGCAACTTGCGGACGATATATACCTTACCTACCGACAAACCCAACTGAGGTGCCGCACTCGGCGACCGATACATACATACGCTTGAACGGTATTTACTGCCGTTCACCGAATTCATTGACAAATGATTCGACAGACAGTATGTATCGACGATGTGAGATATCAGTCTTCGTCAACCCGCAGGATAGCAGTGTTATTCACCATGTCGAGTCAAACGTTTTAGCGTTAATAAAACCCGAAATCGGTAGGTAATCGCCGCGAAACAAATGATTGAAAATCGGCCAATCATGTATATCAGTTGTTTAGAAGCGCGTTTAGCTTTCGGAACGGTTGGCCGATGCCTGGGCGCGCTCGGCATTCCATGCAACAAGTGCCTCGTGGACCGCTTTGGCGACATCGGCCGGAACGCCTCGAACTTCTGCAATCTCCTGCTCACTGGCCGCGCGCAAACGCTTCATCGAGCCAAAATGGCGCATTATTGCACGTTTTCTGGTGGGCCCCACGCCTGGAACGTCGTCAAGCACCGAAACCGTCATAGCCTTATCGCGCAACTCGCGGTGGAACGTAATCGCAAATCGGTGGGATTCATCGCGAACCTGCTTGATCAGATAAAGCGAAGCGGAGCCGGTCGGCAGCACGACGGGAGTCTCGTCCCACGGCACGAAAACCTCCTCATCGGCCTTTGCCAAGCCACAAACTGGTATATCGAGGCCGAGTGCCTCAAGTTGCTTAATTGCAGCGGTCAATTGCGGCTTGCCGCCATCAACAACGAGCAAATCGGGGCGCGAGCCAAAGCGCTCGTCCGCCATGCGCTCGGGAGCATAGCGACGCCCCAGAACCTCGGACATCGATATGAAGTCGTTCGCCTCGTCCAATTCGGCCTGAATTTTAAAGCGACGATACTGGCCCTTGTCGGCACGGCCGTTGGTAAATACCACCATAGAAGCGACGGTAAAAGTGCCGTGCAACGTCGAGATATCGAAGCACTCGATGCGCAACGGCGGCGCAGGCAGTGCCAGCGCACTTTCGAGCTCCAGAAGCGCCTGATTGGTGCGATCGTCAGCATACCCCGTGCGCATCATGTAGCGCATGAGGGCATGACGCGCATTTTTGGAAGCCATATCGAGCAGGCGGTGCTTTTCGCCGCGCTGCGGCCTATGGAGATGGCAAGAGCGCTCGCGCTTGCCCGCAAGCCACTCCCCCAACGCTTCGGCATCCTCAAGCTCGACAGAGAGATTGATCTCGGCTGGAATATCAGCCGTCTCGTCGTAATAGCGCTTAAGAAAGCCCGATTGAAGCTCTTCCTCGTCGACGTCCAGGCCTTTATCGAGGATGAACTCACAAGTTCGAACCGTTCGGCCCTCACGAACGACAAAGACACAGGCGGCAGAGATAGTCTCTTCGCGATAGAAGCCGATGACGTCGATATCGACGCTTGATGGAAAAACGACCTGTTGGCGATCGTCCAGACCCCTAATGACTTCCAGGCGACGCTTGACGCGCGCCGCACGCTCAAAATCGAGTGTCTCGGCTGCCTCCGTCATCTCGGATGTCAGCTCATCGACGACATCCTTGCGATGACCCGACAAGAAGCGTTCGACACGCTTGACGTTCTTGGCATAGTCGGCAGGGGAAATCGCGCCGACGCATGCGCCCGGCCCGCGCCCGACATGGTAGTCAAAGCAGGGACGCCCGTTTTGCGCGCAAATCATATTGACGATGTCTTCTTCGCCCTTATGAGATTCGACGATGCGGCGGCAGCGGCGCCATTCCGCACAGGATGCCGAGCAAATAGGAATAACCTTGCGTAGCGTATCGATGGTCTCACGCGCCGCACGGCTATCGGTATAGGGGCCAAAATAGCGCGTTCCCGGTTTATGACGCTCTCGCGTGTATTTGATTGCCGGAAACAAATCGCCCTTGGTGATGGCGATAAAGGGATAGCTTTTATCGTCTTTGAGATCGACGTTAAAGTACGGATGGTACTGGCCAATCAGATTGCGCTCGAGCACCAATGCCTCGTGCTCGGTCTCCACCACGATATAGTCAAAGCTCGCCACCAGCTGCATCATGAGCGGGATCTTTTGACGCTCGTCCTGCAGCGTCACGTATTGACGCATACGGGCACGCAAGTTTTTTGCCTTGCCCACATAGATGACATCGCCCTTGGCATCTTTCCAAAGATAGCAGCCGGGTTGCGTGGGAACGCGCGAAACCTGCTCGGCAAGTGTTGGAATGTTGTCGTGACCTGCCACGCGCACCTACTTGCGACGAAGCAGCGCCGAGACCTCGGGCATCTTAAAGACGAAGGCAAGACCAAAAGTTACAGCAAGCGAGACGACGCCTGCAACACAAACGTAGCCCAGGGTAATTAGGATCGAGCTGCCAAGCACTCCGACAAAGTGCTCGAGTGCCCACATGACGCCGGCACCCGCGGCAGCGCCCAAGCCACCGAACAATAGGCCAAAGAAACCGCCGTGCAGGATAGACTTGACCTGAAGGCCGTGCAGACGACGGCGCAGCCACCACAGTGAGCATCCGACTAAGACCACGTAGTCAACGACGTACGAGAGCGCAATAGCCGGCATACCGTAGCCCAGCACCACGCCAAACAGCAGCACCGAACCGGCCTGACCGATAGCGGAGTACAGGCAATAGCGGCTATAAGGTTTCATATCGAGCAGGGCCGAGAAGCTCTTCTGCATCAGCACGACCACGCCGTAGAGCGGCAGGGAAAGCGCCAGATAGATAAGGAACTCCGACACCAGCGCCACACCGGATTCATCGAACTTGCCGGCGCAGTAGATCATGTTGAGCGGACGGGCGAAGACGATCAGGTACAGTGCAAACGGAATCAGGAAGAAGAGCATCTGGGCGACACCGCGCGAAATGCCCGTGCGGACGCTGTCGTAATCCTTCTCCTGTGCGTCGTGAGAGAGCTCGGTATAGAGCGCCGTCGAAAGCGAGGCGGCAATCAGCGCGTAGGGCAGCGTGTACCACAGGCGCGCATAGGCGATGACGGAAGGGCCGGTCTCGGGCTGCACCACCAGCGCGGCGGCATTGGTAATGGAGGTCGAGACAAACATGCACACCGTGGCGAGCAGCGTTGGGATACCAAGCGCAATCGTCTGTCGCAGCGCGGGGTCCTTAAAGTCGATATGGATATGAGGATGTACGCCATGCTTGCCAAGCGCGGGAATCTGGCAGGCCATCTGGACAAAAACGCCGAGGGTCGTACCAGCTGCGATCAAGATAATACCGGCCTGCTCGCCAAATTGTGCAGACACGGGAGCAAAGCCCATAAAGCTGGCGATGACGATGACATTGTTGAGAACCGGGGCAAACGTCGACCAGAAGTAGTCGCGGTGTGCGTTGAGAACGCCCGAGAACACCGAGCCCAAGCCATAAAACAGAATTTGGATAGCAAAGAAGCGGAACATGAACGCAGCGGTATCCATGCTGCCGCCATTGCCCGAAAGGAACGACTGCGTCCAAATAAAGCCGGGAGCAAACACGGTGCCCAGCAGCGAGATGCCGCCCAGCAGCAGAAGCAGAATACCGAGCAGGTTGCCGACATACTCGTTCGATGCCTCGCGGCCCTGCTCGCGCCTCACGCCCATATACACCGGCAAAAACGCCGTAACGAGCATGCCGCCCATCACGAGCTCGTAGAGCATGTTGGGCAGGTTGTTGGCAACCTGATAGGAGGACGAGAGCAGCGACATGCCGATGGCGGCCGCCATGGCCCACGTGCGGATAAACCCGGTGACGCGCGACACGATGGTCAGCACGGTCATGAGGCCAGCAGAACGACCAACCGTGGAGTAGTCCGACGAACCCATATCGTCTACGTCGTCCTGAGAGTCCTCATGAACCTCATCTTGTGGCAGCAAATCGTCCACGAGGGCAAAGGAGCCGGTCATAGCAAAGGGATCGTCAACCAAAACGGCGTCATCAGCAGGTGCGGCGTCATCGCTGTTCGGCATGTTGTTACCGGATACGGCATCATCATCGAATATGGCGTGGTCGCCAAACACCGTGTCAACTTCTTTGGCGGCGACGGTTCGGGCAGAAAACGACAGAGGGTCCCAGTCGTCATCACCGTCGATGGCCACGCCCTCGATGGGATCGGTCGAACCAAGCGGCGACCATTCGTCATCCGAAAGAAGCGGTTCGCCATCATCATGAGCCGCGGGTTTGGCGGAACGAGCGGCAGGAGCGCTCTGCAGCGTGCTCTTTCCCTGGGCCGCCATCAAAAACACCGCCGTCTCATCGGGACGCGGCGCACGAGGAGCCTCAGAGGCGGTCGGCATCACGCTGGCGCTCGATTGAGCGGCGGCCAAAAAGACAGCCGTCTCATCGGGACGAGCCGAAGAAAGAACCGTACGGGGAAGCGCCGTGCCGGCACCGGCGGCACGCAAGTACACGGCCGTCTCGCCCGGGTCAGCGGCAGCAGACCAGGCGTTTCGAATCTCGTTATCGATCGAAGCGGCCTCGGGCGCGGGCGCCTGAGGAGCCGACCCTTTTGCAAAGTGAGCGCCGGACTTTGGTTCTTCCTGCGGCATCGCTCAGTCCTCTCTCGTAATCGCGGCAACCGTCGCCCCGCAAAATGCAATTAAATCATCGGGTGCAAGCTCGAGCTGATAGCCACGCTTGCCTCCCGAAATAAAAATGGTATCCCAAAGGACACATGTCTCATCAATGAGCGTCCGGTAGCGTTTTTCATACCGACCGGGCTGCAGCCGCCGCGAACGTAGCCAGTCGCCGCAAGCAAATCCTTCACATGCATCATGGCCAAAGACTTCTCCCCCGCGGCACGCGCGGCGGACTTTAGATCGAGCTCGTCGGCAACAGGGATGCAGCACACGACATAGTCGTTGGACGGCGTCACGCAGACCAAGGTCTTAAATCCTTGACCGGGCTCCTCGCCAAGCTGCTCCGAAATCGCGACCCCCAGGCCCACCGACTCATCGCCATCGTCTTCGTACGTATGTAGACATAGGAAATGCCGGCGCTTTCCAGCTCGCGCATCGCATTGGTTTTTGGCGTCTTTACAGCCTTTGCCATGACATATCCTTTCCCTCGCATTCGGACGCAAGGATTAAGTATATGTCCAATTCGGCTGCATACGTCACTTCGGCACAGCAAGCGCCATCGAATCACAAGGAGTCGATGGCGCCCATAAACTGAATCGCCTATTTATTGAGCATCAAGTTGAGCCTGACGCTCCCGGTCGCGCCTGAGCAACGGCGCCAAAAAACTTGCCCGTATAACTCTGCGGACAGTCCGCAACCTGCTCCGGTGTGCCCGAAACCACGACGGTTCCGCCGCCGTTACCGCCCTCGGGACCCATATCGATCAGGCGGTCGGCAACCTTGATGACATCAAGGTTGTGTTCAATCACCAGCACCGTGTTGCCCGCATCGACCAAGCGCTGTAGCACATCGAGCAGCTGGCGGACGTCCTCAAAATGAAGGCCGGTCGTCGGCTCGTCCAAAATATAGAACGTCTTGCCCGTCTGGCGTCGATGAAGCTCCTTAGCGAGCTTCACACGCTGCGCCTCGCCGCCCGAGAGCGTCGTGGCGGGCTGGCCTAGGCTCACGTAGCCCAAGCCTACATCGTACAGCGTCTGGAGTTTGCGCTTAATCTGCGGGATATTCCCAAAGAAGGCCAGCGCCTCGGTGACGCTCATGTCTAGCACGTCCGAGATGGTCTTGCCACGGTAGGTGACCTCGAGTGTCTCGCGGTTGTAGCGTTTACCGCCGCAAACTTCGCAAGGAACGTAGATATCGGGAAGGAAGTGCATCTCGATCTTGATCTGTCCGTCGCCCTTGCACGCCTCACAGCGCCCGCCACTCACATTAAAGGAGAAACGACCCGGCGAGTAGCCGCGCGCCTTCGACTCCGGCGTACTCGCAAACAGCGCGCGAAGATCATCCCACAGGCCGATATAGGTAGCAGGGTTGGAACGCGGCGTGCGGCCAATCGGCGACTGGTCGATATCAATAACCTTATCGATACACTCGATGCCCTCGATTTTCTTATACGGACCCACAGGGCGCGTCGAACGGTGAATGGCATTCGTAAGGGCAGGCGCAATGGTATCGGTAACCAGGGAGCTCTTGCCCGATCCCGACACGCCGGTAACAACCGTAAGCGTACCAAACTCGATCTTGGCAGTAACGTTTTTGAGGTTGTTGGCTCGAGCGCCCGTAATTTTAAGGCAGCCGCGACCGGGCTTGCGCCGTTCATCAGGCACCCGGATCATTCGTTTGCCGGTCAGATAAGCGCCCGTCATCGACTCAGGACACGCCATGATATCGACAGGCGTTCCCGCCGCGACTACGTGTCCGCCGTTGACGCCGGCGCCGGGCCCCATGTCGATCACGTAATCGGCGGCACGGATTGTATCCTCGTCGTGTTCGACGACGATAACGGTATTGCCGATATCGCGCAGGCGCTCGAGCGTCTTGATCAGGCGCTCGTTGTCACGCTGATGAAGACCGATCGAGGGCTCATCCAGAATATAGAGCACACCCATGAGGCCGGCGCCGATCTGCGTTGCCAGGCGAATGCGCTGGGCCTCGCCTCCGGAAAGCGTCGCCGAGGCACGATCGAGGGTCAGATAGTCGAGTCCGACATCGACCAGAAAACGCAAGCGCTCCAGGATTTCCTTGACGATGCGCCCGCCGATAAACTGTTGGCGCTCGGTGAGTTCCAAGCCCTCAAAAAACTCGAGCGACTCGCGGCACGATAGGCAACAGACCTCGTAAATGGACTTACCGCCTACGGTAACAGCGAGCATCTCGGGGCGCAAACGAGCGCCGTGGCAGCTCGAGCACGGCTCCTCGCGGATGTACTTCTCCAAGCGCGCCTTGGTGTTCTCATTCGTCGTCTCGGTATAGCGCTCGTACAGGATATTGCGCACGCCCGAGAACTTGGTGTCCCACTGGCTGCGGCGCCCATCGAGCTTTTGATAGTCGACCGAAATCTTCTGGTCGCCCATGCCGTCTAAAAACGCGCGACGCACCCGCGGAGGCAGATCCTCCCACGGCGTATCGACGCTCACCTTAAAGTGTTTGCAGACCGCAGCGAAAATCTGCGGATAGTAGTTAGAGTTGCCAAACAGGCTGCCAAAGACCCCGTCGGCGATCGACTTCGAGGGGTCTTCGATTAGGGCCTCGGCATCGACCGTCTTCTTAAAGCCCAGGCCATCGCACTCTGGGCACGCGCCATAGGGCGCGTTGAACGAGAAATCACGCGGCTGCAGGTCATCGATGGAGTGCCCATGCTCCGGGCACGCTAACGCCAGCGAATACTCCAGCAACTCGCCTTCGGTCCCCTCGGGAGCGTCGCGGTCGGGCAGCAAGTATACGTTCACATTGCCGTGCGCCAGCGCGGTCGCCTGCTCAACAGACTCGGCGATACGGCCCAGAGAGTTCTCACGGATCACGATGCGGTCGACCACGACCTCGATATCGTGCTTGAACTTCTTGTCCAGATCGATCTGATCGTCGAGCGAGCGCACTTCACCGTCGACACGCACGCGGCTAAAGCCCTCGGCGCGAAGATCCTCAAACAGTTTGGTGTACTCGCCTTTTCGCCCGCGCACCACCGGTGCCAGCACAAACGCGCGGCGGCCCTCCCCCGCCGTCAAGACCTTGTCGGCAACCTGGTCGGTCGTCTGGCGCTCAATGACACGGCCGCATTCGGGACAGTGCGGGGTGCCCACACGGGCGAACAGCAGGCGCAGATAGTCATAAATCTCGGTTACGGTGCCAACCGTCGAGCGAGGGTTTTTAGACGTCGTCTTTTGGTCGATCGACACCGCCGGCGAAAGGCCGTCGATTGAATCCAAGTCGGGTTTGTCCATCTGTCCCAAGAACTGGCGCGCATAGCTCGAAAGACTCTCGACGTATCGACGCTGGCCCTCGGCATAGATAGTGTCAAATGCCAGCGAACTCTTGCCCGAGCCAGAAAGACCGGTAATGACCACGAGTTGGTCACGCGGAATGGAAACATCGATATCACGGAGGTTGTGCTCACGAGCGCCGCGAATAACGATAGAAGAATCAGACATGGAAGCTCCTTGCCTCCTATTGCATCGAATCATACTGCCGATGAGTTTAGCGCACTCGACGCGCACAGATGTTCGTAATACAAGATTCGCAGACCTTTAGCTTTGCGTATCGGGCGCTTTGTTTCTCGAAATGCCGTGGAAAGGTTACAGTAATCTAATACTGAACTTAATTTGTTGTACCAGAGGAACGTCCATGACCGAAGATATCCCCCTTGAAATCACTTCGAGCGACATGGCCAATCTGCCCATATTCATCGCCGTCCTTATCGTGGCCGCCGTCGTCGTGCGCGTGTATTTTTCAATCAAACGCAACGAAAAGCCACCCATTGCCCGCGTCTTTTGGTGCGCGACGCTCCTCATCCCGCTCGGCGTGGTAGCTGCATGGGTTACGAATCAATTGCTCGTAAATGAGGGCAGCTCCCTATGGGCCCTTTCTTATTCGGCGCTCGGTGCTGCCGCCGTCATGCTTCTTGTCGAGCCCTTGGTTTCGGGACTTATCGACCAAACCGACCTTGCGACGGGAACGGTTGCCTGTATTTGCCGTGACATCCTTGTCATCGCCGCTGTTTCAGCGCTCTCGTTCGTTTCACTCGAAATTGCCTGCAACGAAACGTTCTATCGCATTCCCGCCAACTCATTCGGGTTTTCCGTCGGGCTGCTCGCGACGGTTCTGCTCTCCCTTTATTTGCTGGGACAGCGTCATGGAGGCGTCATGGCTCTCGTGCCCGTCGTCTGCTGCATCCTTGGCATTGCCGAGCACTTCGTCATAACGTTTAAAGGCGAAGCATCCTGCCAAGCGATATCTTGGCCCTTGGCACCGCAATGGAAGTGAGCGAGGGATACGAGTTTACCTTTACCGCCGGAATCGTAACCTCTCTCGCCCTGCTGGAGATTTCCCTGGGGCTTCTTTCGCTCATCCGACCGCGAAAGCTCCGTACGCCCACCCATGTCTTCCCCGCTATCGCCACTAACCTCTGTGCTTTTCTGCTAGTGACCGTTGTGGGGCTCTCAGGCTTTTCCAACATCGACTTGGAGCAGGCGCTGGATTTTGGATTTGACCGTTGGCAGCCATCACCACGTATGCGTCTCAGGGTTTTATCACTTCGTTCACCGAAATGGTCAACGAGTTGCCCATTGAGAAGCCCGAAGACTATACGCCCGATGAGGCGCAGAGCATCGAGCAGGAGCTCGCCGCCGCCTACGACAGCACATATGGCTCGAGCGAGCAGCGCGCGGCGGCCGTTGCCCAGTTCAATGAAATCAAGCCGACGATTGTTGCCGTCATGAATGAGAGTTTTAGCGACCTTTCGTGCTTTGAGCAGCTCCAGGCGGCCGGGTACACCGGCCCCGCATTCTACAACTCGCTTCCCGACACACTTGTTCGCGGCACCATGCTCGCTTCGGTCGCCGGTGGCGGAACGGCGAACTCCGAATTCGAATTTTTGACCGGAGTGACAACGGCCTTTGTCGGATTAGGCAAGATCCCCTATCAGCTGTATCAGATGAATGGCGTAAACAGCCTGGCAAAGGACCTTAAAGAGCTTGGGTATACCACTACCGCTATGCACCCGCAAAACCCCGTCAACTACCATCGAGATAAAATCTATCAACAGCTGGGCTTTGGAGACTTTCTTTCAATCGGCGATTTCGAAGGTGCGCCCTATTACCATGCCGGCGTATGCGACTACGCCACCTACGACAAGATACTCGACCTGCTTAGAACCGACGAAGCGCCGCAGTTCATCTTTGACGTCACGATGCAAAATCACGGCGGCTACGACTATGGCACCGTTCCCGCCGAAGAGCTGACAAACTATTGGGTCGAGGGAGCCAGCGAAGGCGCCAACAGCGCGCTCAACACCTATCTCACCTGCATCAACGCATCCGACCGGGACCTCGAGTACTTTATCAACGAGCTCCGCAACATCGGCAGACCGGTTGTTCTTGTCTTTTTTGGCGACCATCAGCCGAGCGCCGCAACGACTCTCAACGACGAGCTGTACCCTCAGGAAGATACGGCAAGCCACGCTTTCCGTATCTATCAGTCGACATATCTCGTCTGGGCTAACTATGAGATCGCCGGCAATACCGAGCTCAACGTCTACGACACCGTCGGGGCAAACGAGATTGCAGCCATTACCCTTAATAAGATCGGCGCCCCGCTCACCAATTACCAAAAGGCCCTGCTTGCGACAAGGTCAGATGTGCCCACCATCAATGTCGCCGGCTATCTCGGTGCCGACGGGCTGCGCTACGACTTGGAATCGGAAGACAGCCCCTACGCCTCGACGATCGACAAGCTGCAGCGCATGCAATACCTCGAGTTCGCCAGCAAAGTTCAGTAAGCCCGCCCATTCGCTTGGGCCCATCGTATTGCAAGCACGCTCGGCCCAAACGCATCGCAAATGACTCCCGCTCGCAAACGAGGGTACAATGACGCTCGTGTCACATCGCGGGGCCCCGGCCCCAGCATATACAAAGGAGTCATACATGGGTTGCGAACACGCACAGGCCGCCGGCGGACAAACGTCGCCGTCGCAATTTGAGGAGAACACGCTGTCCGAGGTCAAGCGCGTCATCGCCGTGCTTTCCGGCAAGGGCGGTGTCGGCAAGTCATTTGTCACCGGTGCCATCGCCACCGAGCTTGCCCGTCACGGCCACAAGGTCGGCGTCCTCGATGCCGACATCACCGGTCCCTCTATCCCCAAGATGTTCGGTATGAGTGGACGCCACGTCCATGCCCTTGGCAACCTTATGCTGCCCGAAATCTCCGAGCACGGCGTCAAGGTCATGAGCTCCAACCTGCTGCTCCAAAACGAGACCGACCCCGTCCTTTGGCGCGGTCCGGTCATCGCAGGCGCCATTAGGCAGTTCTGGAGCGAGACCTCGTGGGGCCATCGACTACCTACTGGTCGACATGCCTCCGGGAACAGGCGACGTCGCGCTCACCGTCTTCCAGTCGCTGCCGGTCGACGGCATCGTCATTGTCACGAGCCCGCAGGATCTGGTCTCGATGATCGTCGCCAAGGCGGTCAACATGGCCGAGAAGATGAACGTCCCCATTCTGGGCATTGTCGAGAACATGAGCTATATTGAGTGCCCTGACTGCGGCAAGAAGATCGAGGTCTTTGGCAAGAGCAAGCTCCCCGAGGTCGCAGAGCGCTATAACCTCGACATCTTGGGCCAGCTTCCCATTAATCCGGCACTCGCCGAGGCCTGCGATAAGGGCGAGGTCGAGACCGCGCTGCCCGATGGCATGTTGCCCAAGGCAGCCTCTGCCGTCGAGGCTATTACCCCGCACGAGACCGACGAGGCCTAAGTGAACGCGAGCGCCCTCTATGACGTCTTGGTAATCGGCGGCGGGGCTTCAGGCCTCGCCGCCGCCATTACGGCCGCACGCGCTGGCAAAAGCGTCTGCATCGTTGAGCGCGATGTCGCCTGCGGCCTCAAGCTCCTTGCGACCGGTAACGGCCGTTGCAACCTCTCCAACGAATCGATTGATCCTCAGCGGTATAACCACCCCGCATTCGTCGAATCCGTCATGGGCCCCCAGCCCGAACAAGAGCTTATGGGTTTCTTCTCCTCGCTGGGCATCATGACAACCTCCGAGGAAGGCCGGCTGTACCCGCGCTCCCTTCGCGCCGAATCGGTGCGCGACGCGCTTCTCAACGTTTGCGACCGCCTAGGTATCACCTTAATCTGCGGAGCCAACGTTGCCACGGCGCACAAAGCTTCCGAAGGCTGGGCACTCCAAATAGACCGTCCAGCGCGGGCGCTCAAGGCAAAAAAGCACGACGACCGAAAATCGGAGCTCCGCTCGCTTCGGAAGGCGCTCGCCGATGTCCCTCGCAAGAACGAGGCCCTGCAGGCACATGCCGTAATTATCGCTACGGGCGGCAACCCCACCGGTATCGCCGATACGTTTCGCCTTCCCCTCACTTCGCTGCGCCCCATCCTCTGCCCCGTATCGGCAACGGTCGTTGGCGATCGAGCGGCACTCAAGACGTTGGATGGCCTGCGCGTCCGCGCCTGCTTGACGCTCGCCCGCAATCATAATGAGCTCTGGCACGAAGACGGTGAAGTGCTGTTTCGAGCCTTCGGCATCTCGGGTGTCGCTGTCTTCAACCTCTCTCGTCGTATCCAGCACGGCGATACGATCCTGCTCGACGTTTTCCCCGACCTCTCCAAAGACGAGTTGCTCGATATGCTCAACCGGCGCGTTGAGCTGTTCGGTGACTTTTCACCCCGCGATCCCCGTTGGCTCGACGGCATGCTCGCCCCGCAACTCTCCCGCGTCGTCTGCACAGCGTTCGAGCAGTGCCATCCAGGCTCCAACGATGTCATCCATCTGGTCTCGATCCTCAAGCACTTTAAGCTGTTTGCCGAGGGGACGACCGATGAGCGCTCGGCGCAGGTCACGCGTGGTGGCGTATCTGTCGAGAGCATCTCAACACCCAGTCTACGCGCGCGCAGCGTTGTCGACGCCCCGCTTTACGTCTGCGGCGAAGCGCTCGACATCGACGCCGATTGCGGAGGCTTTAACCTTGCGTGGGCCTGGCTCTCGGGCATTCGCGCTGCAAGCAGCCTGTAGCCGCGCAGTCTATAATCAAAAACACATTCGGGCCGTCTGGGATACCGGACGGCCTCTTTCTTGCCTCTAAGGAGACCTCGATGATCGAAATCACCCAAGTCAACGCGTCGCTCGATGAAGCCGGCGATGAAAATGCCTGTCTCATTGTTGGCAAGCGAGTCGCCAAGCGCGTCCTACGTTGCAAGGACTCCGAGATCAAGTCCATCGAGCTCCACCGCAAGTCAATCGACGCTCGCAAAAAACGAGACGTCCATTTTATCCTGAGCTTTCGTGTTGAGCTGACTAGTCCCCACCTCGAGCGAGAAGCGGTCGACAGCGTTGCCGAGCGTGACCGCTCACGCGTACGCGCGATAGAAGACGATGAGCCTTCATTCCCCTCCCCCGCCTCCGACGCACCTCAAGAACGCCCTGTCGTTGTCGGCGCCGGATGCGCCGGCCTTTTCGCTGCGCTTACGCTCGCCGAAGCAGGTCTTAAGCCCTTGCTCATCGAGCGCGGCGACCCGGCATTTCGCCGCTCGCAGGCGATCGACCTCTTTCTAAAGGAGCGCATCCTCGACCCCGAGAGCAATATCCAGTTTGGCCTGGGCGGCGCGGGGACTTTCTCGGACGGCAAGCTCAATACGGGAACCAAAAATCCCGCCCATCGCCTTATCCTCGAAACCTTCGTCGAGGCGGGTGCGCCCCGCGATATTCTGTGGGATGCCAAGCCGCACATTGGCTCCGACATCCTTCCCAAGGTTGTCACCGCTATATCCCAGCGCATCGAGCAGCTCGGAGGTGTCGTCCGTTATCGAACAAAGCTCGTCGACATACACATCGACGCGTCTGGCGCCATCACCGGTATTGATGTCCAATCGTTCCAAGACGCCGCTTGCGAGCCAATCGAGACAAAGCACCTCATCCTCGCCTGCGGGCATTCTGCTCGCGATATTTTTGAGCTCCTTAAGGACCACAACGTGGCCCTCGCACAAAAGACCTTTGCCATGGGCGTTCGCATCGAGCATCCGCAGTGCGACATCGACCGAGCCCAATATGGAGCCTCGGCGGGACATCCAGCGCTCGGGGCGGCCCCTTACAAGCTCGTCGCCCATCTTCCCAACGGCCGCAGCGTGTTCTCGTTTTGCATGTGCCCCGGCGGACAGGTTGTTGCCGCCTCTTCAGAACCGTGCCATCTGTGCGTCAACGGGGCCAGTCTCAATGCCCGCGACGGGCGCAACGCAAATGCCGCCCTGCTCGTTAACGTCACGCCTGAGGACCTTCCCAACGATGACCCGCTCGCCGGCATCGAGCTCCAGCGTACCTGCGAGGCGGCCGCCTATCGCCTGGGCGGTTCCAACTGGAACGCACCGGCACAGCTCGTCGGAGATTTCCTCGCAGGACGCGCCAGCAAGACACCCGGAAAGGTTAAGCCCACATATCCGCTCGGTGTGACCTGGACGGCAATTGACGAAGCTCTGCCGCAGCATATCGTCGAGTCGCTCCGCCTGGGACTTCCCCTACTCGGAAAAAAGCTACGAGGCTACGACCGCCCCGATGCCGTTCTTACCGGCGTGGAGACTCGTTCGAGCTCACCGGTCACTGTCACCCGAGACCGATCGTGCCATGCCGTGTCGACCCCGGGCCTCTACCCTTGTGGTGAGGGAGCTGGATATGCCGGCGGCATCATGAGCGCAGCCACCGACGGCATCCGTTGTGCCGAAGCCCTGATCGCAGACCTCTAGCGCACGAATTCCAGCGCGCAAAAGATACAGGCCCCGAGCTCCACAGGGAACTCGGGGCCTGTTCGCTATTTCTTAAACCGTGCACCCTGGCGTTTTCTGCCCGATGCGAACGTGGAACCTTGCGGGCCTGCGAACGTAAGCGCTCGATCGTCTCGTCCTCAGACGCACCCTCGAGCATCGCCCGAATCTGAACGACGGCATCGCGCAGGCGCGCCGCCTCCTCAAAGTCCATGGCAGCAGAAGCGTTGCGCATATCCTCTTCCATGGTTTCGACGATCCGGACAAGCTCGTCATGCGGTAGCTCTTCCAACTGCTCCGCAAGTGTCTGCTCGGGTGCCACCGTTTCCGGCACGCCGCCCTCGCCCGACTCATCGGCGTATAGAATGCGCCATGACCAAGAGAGTCGCCCTTCGAGCGCCCCTTGGAACCCACGGTTTTTTCGGCCTCGGCAATAAAACTTGAAATGTCGTTGATGGCCTTGCGCACCGTCTTGGGCACAATGCCATGCTCTTCGTTATATGCCATCTGAATCTCGCGACGGCGCCGCGTCTCCTCGATGGCCTCTTTCATCGAATCGGTCACAACGTCTGCATACATGATGACCTCGCCGTCGGCGTTACGGGCCGCGCGGCCAATCGTCTGAATCAACGAACGGCGGTTGCGCAAGAAGCCTTCCTTGTCAGCGTCGAGAATTGCCACCAGCGAGACCTCGGGAAGGTCTAGACCCTCGCGGAGCAGGTTGATGCCAACGAGAACATCGATCTTGCCCTCGCGCAGCGTTCGCAGGATCTCGACACGGTCCATCGTCGCCGTATCGGAGTGCATGTAATTGACCTTAATGCCCGCATCAAGCAGATGGTCGGTCAGGTCCTCGGCCATGCGTTTGGTCAACGTGGTCACCAGCACGCGCTCTTTGCGGGCAACGCGCTCGCGAATCTCGTCCTCAAGATCGTCAATCTGCCCACGAACCGGACGCACATCGATCTTGGGGTCGAGCAGGCCGGTCGGACGAATAATCTGCTCAACGTCGTTCTGGCTCACCCGCAGCTCGTAGTCGCCCGGCGTGGCCGAAACATAGATAAACTGGGGGATCCTTGCCTCAAACTCATCGAAACGAAGCGGGCGGTTATCGAGTGCCGAAGGAAGGCGAAAACCATGCTCCACCAGCGTCACCTTACGCGAGCGGTCACCTTCGTGCATGCCGCGAATCTGCGGAACCGTCACATGGCTCTCATCGATGATGCAGAGCATGTCCTTAGGAAAGTAATCGATCAGGGTAAACGGCGGCTCACCCGGCTTGCGACCGTCCAGATGACGCGAGTAGTTCTCGATGCCGTTGCAAAAACCCATCGTCTCGAGCATCTCAAGATCATAATCGGTGCGCTGCTGCAGACGCTGCGCCTCGAGCAACTTGTCGGTTGCCTTGAGCTCCGCCACGCGCTTCTCGCACTCTTCGCTGATCGATTTCAGAGCGGCCTTGACCTTGGGTTTCTCAGTCACGTAGTGGGATGCCGGCCATACGGGGATGGCCTCGTACTCACGAATCATCTCGCCGGTGACCTCATCGATCTCAGCAATAAGCTCGACCTCGTCACCAAAGAACTCAAACCGCAACGGATGCTCGGCATAAGGCGGATACACGTCGACAACATCGCCGCGCACGCGGAACGTGCCGCGCGCCAGGTCATAGTCATTGCGATCATATTGAATGTCGATCAGTGCATGAATAAAGTCATCGCGCTCGAGCGGCACCTTCTTGTCGACGTTTGGAGCCAGACCCGCATAGTCCTCAGGAGAGCCAATACCATAGATACACGAGACTGATGCGACAACGATCACATCGCGTCGAGATAGCAGCGATGCGGTCGCCTGATGTCGCAGCATCTCGACCTCTTCGTTAATCGATGAATCTTTCTCGATATATGTATCACTTTGCGGCACATACGCCTCGGGCTGATAGTAGTCGTAGTACGAGACAAAGTAGACCACAGCGTTGTTGGGAAAGAACTCTTTGAGCTCGCTCGCAAGCTGAGCGGCGAGCGTTTTATTGGGAGCCATGACCAGCGTCGGCTTCCCCAGGGCCTCAATAGTCTTAGCCATCGTGAAGGTCTTGCCCGAACCAGTCACGCCCAGCAAAACCTGATAGCGATCTCCGTCCCTCACACCCTGCACAAGCGACTCAATGGCCTTAGGCTGAGAACCTGCAGGCTCATAGGGAGAAACGACTTCAAACGGCACCTCAGCGCCCTCAACGCCAAAGCGCTTAAGTTCACCGCCAACGCGTTCTACTTCAAATTCCGCCATGGATACTCCTAACTCATATATCTGCAGTATACGCAGGCGGCAGGCATAGTCCTATACGAACCGATCGGGATAGAGGGTCTTATAGCGAACCCAGGCATTATTGACACGAATCAGATAAGCCTGAGTTTCAGGGAAGGTAATCGCATTATGGAGTGACGTGTTCTGCTGCGCCCATCCGTCGACATTGCCCATACCGGCGTTATAGGCGGCAATAGCGCTATCCGTCGACCCGTTGAAGTACGTTATGAGATACGAGAGGTACGCGCAGCCAAACTCGATATTCGTAGCCGGATCGTTAAGGTTGTCGGCCGAATACTCCCCACCGTCGACAAGACCCTTGGCGATCATATCCTGGGCAGTCTCGGGCATCAGCTGCATCAATCCCTGAGCACCCTGATTCGACTCAGCCTCGGGATCCCAATTCGATTCCGACTTAATGACAGCGCACACCAGATACGGATCCAGATTATGCGAAATACTCGATTGCTTTACATACGCCTCGTAGTCAATGGGATACAGCGGCTTAAAGAAAGCCGCGGGAGCACACGAGTAAACGAATGAGATAAGGCCGAAGGCAAAAACGGCAGCCAGCGGAATAAGGCGATACCACGCAAAGAAACGTGTCTTAGGCATCGGCATCCTCCTTATTCGCAGTGTCTATAAACCCATGGCATGCAAGCATGAGTCAAGCTGCTCAAAGAGCGAATTATCGCCTGCGGCATTATCAATCACCGTTGTAGCGAGATTGCACAGCGCAGACTCATCGGGCTGGCAAGCAGAACGGGCATCGAAATCAGATGGCTCCATGCCACGCTGAATAGCACGCTCGCGACGAACTGACAAAGGGGCGCTGATGACCAGAATTTCATCAGCCAAGCCAAATGCATCCTCAAAACCAGTCGGAGCAGAAACCTCGACCACCGCAAAGGGATAACGGGGGGAAGAAACCGTGCAGCAAACCGGATCAAGAATCCTCAGTGACAGCTGCTCAATGAGAACGGGGTGCACAATGCTATTGAGCCTCGCGACCGCATCAGGAGAAACAAAAGCTCGAGAAGCGAGGATGTTACGACGAACGCCGCCCTCCTCGTCCAAAATATCCCAGCCAAATTCTTCCGCGAGGGCATTGACGATATCGGAGCCTGGCACATACAGCGATTTGGCAAGCTCGTCCAGATCGATAAGCATGGCGCCATGAGATTCGAGATAGCGGCAGGCAGTCGACTTACCCGAAGCAATATTGCCCAAGACAAAAACGGTAAACATCAAGTCCTCCCTAACGCCAATGGGAGTTATTATCGCGCAAATACAAAAGAAGGACTCAAAATACAGCCAAACAGTAAGACAAGCTAAAAGAAGGCGAGTTCTTGTATTACAGCTCTCTATAAAACGCAAAAAAAGGGGGAGACCGCGAGGCCTCCCCCTTCTTCAAGTCATCCGACGGCTCGGTGCCGTCCACCGGTCAGCGGCGCCCTGGCCTCCCACGGGCTGGCCCCGCAGTACTCTCGGCGCGATGGGGCTTAGCTTCCGGGTTCGGAACGGGACCGG
>JAQEDJ010000060.1 GCA_027669525.1 Coriobacteriaceae bacterium AM48-5
GGGGGATTCCGGCCCCTCTGGGGTTGCCTACCCGGATTCGCGCCTCAGGACTCAGCGCAACGCGTTGCGCTGAGTCCTGAGGCTGTTGCAATGAAAATGAGAATCAAGGCGGTCTTATCGATACTCTTCGCTATGTGTGCGGCGAAGTATCCTGCAAGATACATAAAGATAAACGGGATGATGGGGTAGTAATCACCTGAGACAAACCCAGGGCTCGGAAATCCCAGCCACGCCAGGTAGGGGACAGGGTAGATCGTTTTGGGGATGCTCCAGGTGAGGGCGAACAACACAAGGCATAGGGCATGCCCCATCTCGCCGTTATCTTCTTAAGGACGGGATCGGTCAACGCCACGATGCCGGTGCATGCGGCCATGCAGTAGATGATGCCAAAATTAACCGAATCGTCGAATGAGACAAGTGTTGTTGCCAACCAGACAACGAGTGCTGCTAAGGCGTATTTGGCGGCACGTTTGATATTGTTGCGCGAAAGAGTGCACATCCAACCCGCGATAAACAAAAATACCCAGCTGATGCTGGCGCGCCAGACGTCTTGAAAGACAGTCTGGGTAAACCAAGGCATATCCCAGCCGTACAGGTAGGCGAGATCATAGCAAGCGTGAAAACCTGCCATAGAAATCATCGTAAACCCGCGGACGGTATCAAAGATGGTGATGCGTTTTTGCATTACGAGAACCGGCGCATTAAACCGACAACTTTACCCAAAATAACGGGGTTCGTCGCATAGATGGGCTCCATAGTGTCGTTCTCGGGCTGCAAGCGCACGCGCCCCTGCTCCTTGTAGAACGTCTTGACGGTCGCTGAACCATCAATCATGGCCACGACAATTTCGCCGTTCATGGCACTCTTTTGTTCACGGACGATGATGTAATCGCCATTGAAGATGCCGACATTGATCATTGAGCTCCCATGCACCTCAAGGATAAAGGAACCCTGATCAGTGGCGATTTCGGTCGGGATAGTAAACGTGTCTTCAATATTCTGCTCGGCCAGAATGGGAATCCCTGCCGCGACGCGACCAACGAGCGGTAGCGAGACCGTTCCGCGAGGTGCGGTGGGCTCGTCAGATTTAGAAATTGAGACAGAGGAACCGTCCTCGTTAAAGAGTTCCAGGGCGCGCGGTTTGGTGGCATCGCGCTTGAGTAGCCCGCGCGCCTCCAGGGCAGATAGATGGGCGTGCACAGTGCTGGGGGAGGAAAGGCCCACGGCAGAAGCCATCTCGCGCACGCTGGGCGGATAACCCTTCTCCTGCTGATATTCCTTGATGAAGTCGTAAATTTGCTGCTGACGCTTGGTAATTTTGCGAGCCATCAGGGCATCCTCTCTACCCATGTCAAACAAATGTTCGAATTTTGCTTGACAGGAACAACTGTTCGAAGATAATAATAACCGAACATTCGTTCTCGCGCTAGACATTTTTGTCCGCGCGGCTTGATAAAACTGTTCTCAGCAAAACACGCGAGAGGAGAACATGATGAACGCAACGAATATGGTCCAGGGAAACCTTGCCCTTAAGCTCGAGACGCCTGCAGAACCCACTTTTACGGTTGTTCAGGGTGGCCGCTCCGGCTTTCAGCCTTTGACCGTAAAGCCTGCTCGCAATCAACAGGCTGTAGTCGCGCCGGCTCGCGTTGCCTGAAGGTTCCGACGATTGTCGCCGTTGCCGTTGCGCTTACGCTCTTCTTTGTCCTCGCTATGTCGGTCTTTAGCGCTCGTCACGCCGCGTATGCCGAGTCCGTTTCCAACGTTACCTACGAGACCATTCGCGTTCAGCCTGGCGATTCTCTTTGGTCTCTTGCCGAGGAATATCCAATCGAAGGCCTTTCCACGCAAGAGACTTCCGACATGATCCGTAACGTCAATCATCTGGAGCATGGTTCGCTCGCCGCCGGTGCGCATCTTAAGGTTCCTACTCGTTCGTAATCATTATCGCGCTGCGCATGGTACCCTTGTTATCGTTTAAGAGGAGGTACCATGCGCTGTCCCAAATGTGGCAAGGCACATACCCGCGTCGTTGATTCCCGTATGCAGGAGTCAAATAACACCATTAAGCGCCGTCGCGAATGTTGCTCGTGTAACTACCGCTTTACAACGTTCGAGCGATGCGAAGACCCAATCGAGGTCATTAAGTCAGACGGAACCAAGCAGCGGTTCGATCGCAATAAGCTGCTCGTTGGCTTGATGCGCGCCACCATCAAGCGCGATATCGACACTAAGAAGCTCAATGAGATTATCGACGACATCGAGGTCGAGCTGCGCTCTCGCACACTGACGGCCGTCACGTCCCATGAGTTGGGTGACATGGTGCTCAAGCGCTTGGCCAAGATTGACAAGGTGGCGTACATCCGCTTTGCCTCGGTCTACCGCGATTTCAAAGACGTCGATGAGTTTCTGCAAGAGCTCGACAAGCTAAGGTGATTCCATGTCCAACATTACCGTCAACATAAAGCGTCTCGATCCCACCGTTGAGCTTCCCAAATACGCCCATCCCACTGATGCCGGCTTGGATTTGCGCTCCAACGAGGACTGCGTCCTGAAGCCCTTCAAACGCCGTCTGGTCTCTACGGGGCTGGCCATCGCCCTGCCCGATGCTACGCCGGCTTCGTCCAGCCCCGCAGCGGCTTGGCCATCAAGCAGGGCCTGTCTATAGTCAACACGCCGGGCCTCATCGACGCCCACTACCGAGGAGAGCTCAAAGTCATCCTCATTAACCTAGACCCCACGAACAACATCCAAATCAACAAAGGCGACCGCATCGCCCAGCTTGTCATTCAAGAAGTCCCTACGGTCAACCTCGTAGAAGTAGAAGAACTAGACGAAACCGATCGAGGCAAAGGAGGCTTCGGCTCCAGCGGCGTCGCTTAAACTCAATCGTCCGCTCACCAGTGGGAGGGGCCTATATATCATCCCGTGCTCAAACATTCTCGCGGGGGCGCTCGTATCCCTCCCGCCCGTCTCTCACACATATCATTCCATGCTCAAACATTCTCGCTTCGCTTCGCTCGCTGCGAAACTGCGCGTGGAACGATCTGTGTGAGAGACGGGCGGGCGGCTACTCGCTTGAAAAAAATATTTACTCTTCTAATAAGCCGATGCGATAAAGGGACACCTCCTTTGTCGCATCGACTTACTGTATTTATATTTTCTGGTTCCCCTTTGCAGATTCTACTGGAGGGGAATCTGGTATAGCTGCTAGTACGTAAACGCAGCTTACCTGCGGGAGGCCCCTATATATCGTCCCACGCGCAGTTTCGCAGCGAAGCGAGAATGTTTGAGCATGGGATGATATATAGGGGCCTCCCGCAGGTAAGCGGACATAAAGACGCTAGCGGATATGCGCGGGTTTTCCGCCCCAGTAGAAGCGGCAGAAGGCTCGTTTGCGCTTTTGGGGTTTGCCTACGAGCTCCATGGTTGCGATGGCTATGTCTTCGGCTGCGTGGGGGCGGCGTAGTACTTCGCCGTTGATGAGTAGGGCTTTGAGTGATTCGGGATGGTCGTGCAGGTGGCGCAGGGTTACGATGAGCTCTCGTGCCGTGGTGACGTGCATGCTGGCGCCCATGCCGGTGAGCATCGTGGTGTTGGCCTTTTCCTGGCCGTATGATTTGCCCAGCAGGATCATCGGCAGATGTGCGCATAGGCACTCGGTGACGGTGAGTCCGCCCGATTTGAGAATTGCCAGGTCGCAGCCGTGCATAAGGGCCGCCATATCGTCGACATAGTCAAGAACCGTGACATTTTCGAGCTTCATGGCATCGAAGAGTGTCTTGAGGCGGGCGGCGTATTCCTTATCCTTGCCCGGCAAAAAGACAAAGTGCATGTCTTCGAACTGCGTAGGAAGGGGAGGGTGCGGTCCATCTCCGCGCGAAAGCGAACGTACGGTTGAGGCAAGCTGGCACCGGCCATTACCAGCACGACGGTCTTGTCGGTGGGGAGGTTGAACTTAGCTAGCTCTTCTTCGCGATCGTAATCCGTGTCGAATCCGGCGCGAATAGGAATGCCGGTAATGCGAATCTTTGTCTCGAGCACCTTGCGCGGACGCAGCGTTTCGGCCATAAATTCGTTGGCAACACAGAATAGATCGGTGTCCTTGTGGGGCCACCAGCCCTCGACTTCGTAGTCGGTCGGCACACAGATGACCGGATAATCGATACCCGTAATTACGCGGGCACCCACGGCAACATTGGCTGCTGTGATGTGCGTTGCGACCACGGCTATGGGCCTACGGCTACGAATATATTCGTTGAAGGCGGGGAACATGATTCGCGACCATGCCGTGCCTCCACCCCAGAGAAGATGTCCCGTAAGCGTATATCGCCAGGTCAGGTCGTAGATGGGGCGCGTGGCTCCCGTAAAAGATGCCGCGGTCTTATTGCCGTCGAATCTAATGCGTCCAAAATCAAGGATATCGAGGACTTCAATCTCAACATCCTCGGGGATGCCGCTGGTGCCGCGAATGAGGTCGAACGCCTGCGCAATTGCATTTGCGGCGGCCTTGTGGCCCGAGCCGACCGAGGCGTGCACGATGGTCACGAGAGGTTTTAGCTGAGCCAAGAGCGCTGTTTGCTCCGATTGGGGAGTGCTGTGCGTGAGCAGGGGAGCGTCGTCGCTCGTCTGCGCCTGATCCATCGATAACTCCCCTTCGACGTTGTAACTCGGATTTATCATTGTAGTGCATGAGTGTCATGTTCACGTAAATTTGGGTATGAGCGCAAAGAACGCCAATCTTTCGACAGGAGGTCTTTTCATGACTACCCATCAGCCGATCGATGTTGCGATTATCGGTGGCGGCCCCGCGGGCTATGCTGCCGCCATTTACGCTGCTCGTGCCAACCTAACGACGACCGTGATTGAACAGGGCATGTCGGGAGGGCAGATCGCCACAACCAATGAGGTCGAGAACTATCCGGGTATTCCGCTCTTGAGTGGCGCCGAACTCGGCGAGCGTTTTCAGCAGCATGCAGAGGGCCTGGGAGCACAGGTTGCATGGAGCATGGTTACGGGTATCGATTACGATGCCGATAAAGCGCTGTTTACGGTGCATCACGATATGGGCGATACGCTGGCCTCGAGTGTTATCGCTTGCATGGGGGCAACGCCGCGATCTGCTGGTTTTGTTGGCGAGGATACGTATCGCGGTCGTGGCGTTTCGTATTGCGCGACGTGCGATGGCATGTTCTTTCGCGGTAAACAGGTCTATGTTATCGGTGGCGGCAATGCTGCCTGCGAGGAAGCCCTGTTCTTGTCAGAAATCGCCAGCAGCGTGACCATCGTCTTGCGCCGCGATCAGTTCCGTGCCCCCGATGGCGTGGTTCAAAAGGTGCTCGCAAAAGATAATATTTCAGTTAGGTACCAAACTAGTATTGTTGAGCTTTCTGGTGAAGCGATGCCCACGACAATCACGTTCAAGGACAATGCGACTAGTGAAATGCACACTGAGTCCTTTGATCCTGGTTCGTTTGGCATTTTTGTCTTTGCTGGCACGCAGCCCCATACTGAGCTTGTAGAGCATCTGGTAGATTTGGCGTCCGACGGCGGTATTGTGACCGACGAATCGATGGCCACCCGCACGCCTGGCTTATTTGCCGCTGGCGATATCCGTTCCAAACGTTTACGCCAGGTTGTGACCGCTGTTTCGGATGGAGCCATAGCAGCAACGAGCGCATACGCGTTTCTCCGTGGATAAGTACGATAATATATCTTATGTAAGGTTGCTATCTTTAATCAAAGTGGTTGGACGATGCATCAATGTGTTGTCCAACCACTTTTACTTGCCGGCTATGTGGTATGTAAAACTAGATAACCTAGAATACAATATAGAAAATGAACGGAGGACCTTTATGAACCACGTTAAACACGTTATTCCGATGTCCGATTCGTCGGTCAGCATTAAGCCTGAGGATATTCAGCCCACTGTGCTGCCCGATGCATTTATTCAGTCCGAAATCGTGCGCAAACTCAATACGTTGAGTCTGCCGCGCTATGACCAGTTGCCCAATGTGACGCTCTACCGCGACCAGGTTATTGAGTATGTTGCGCTGTGGATGGAGCCGCTGTCCATTTGCGTTGAGCTCCTGTCATTACGCCATCGATGATCAATAACTACGTGAAGGTCGGCCTGGTGCCTGCTCCGGTCAAAAAGCAATATGGCCGCGAGCAGATTGCCTGCCTGATCGCTATCTGCCTCTTTAAGCAGGTCTTACCTATTGCTGCGGTGCAGGCACTCTTTAACATTCAGCGTTTGAGCTACGATGCCCCGACGGCCTCGATTATGTGGTCGATCAGCTCGAGGCATCGATTCGTTCGGCGTTTTCCGTCGAGCAGACGCCGGTTCCCGATACGGCGCATCAGGTAACGCGTGAGTCGCTGCTTGTGCGCAGTGCGGTTTCATCCTTCGTTTCGAAAGCGTACCTGATGAGCTATCTAAAGTTTAATGGGTTTAATAGCTAGCCGACGTATAAAACGGGCGGGACAAAGAGCCAGCTGTCACTTTGTCCCGCCCGTATTTTTGCTTGGTTGGACTTTATTGGCCCGAAGCCACGCCCATGCCGTAGCCGATAATGAGCCCATGCATTTCGGCATAGTATGAATCTAGCCCGTTACAGGGCATGATGATAGTCTTGGAGCCTGACCAGCGCTCCACAATGCGGCTGGCAAGTGCCTGGGCGCCTGTCTCATTTTCCACATGGTCGATGACGACCTCGCCGCCCGTAAAACCCTCGGCTTCCATGGTATCGATGATCTTGTTGAGCATCTTCTTTTCGCCACGCGTGTGACCGACGAGTTCGATTTTACCGGCCTCGCTCGCCGTTCCCAAAATGCGGATATTGAGCTTGTTGGCAATGACGCCGGCTGCCTTAGGGATACGTCCAGCTTTGGCGAGGTTTTCGTAATTGCACAAACTGAAGAGGATTTTGCTGTTCTGCTCAAGGCTATCGAAGTATGCGCAAGCGTCCTCGAATGAGACATCCGGATTGCTTGCAAGATAGCGGTCGAACAGCAAGAAAATGAGGTCCATTTTGCCGCCAGCTGCGCGTGAATTGACTAGATGAATCTGTCGGTCGGGCTCCTCGGCAAGAACCATATCGCGAGCCGTGGCTGCCGCGTTGTAGCTGCCCGACACGCCCTCAGAGATCGGCATGCAGATGGTCTTGTCTGCCAATTTGAAGAGCTCGGCCCACTCCCCTACGCTGGGACAAGCGCTCGAAGAAGCGTTCGTCTCCGCCTGAACAGCGCAGTTGAGCTCATGTACATCGAGCGAAAGGTCATCGACGAATTCACGCTCCCCCACTCGAATTTTGAGGGGCGCAAATGCAAAGGTGGTATGGGGCGCGGTCGGTTGCCAATCGCGGAGGTTACAGCTTGAATCGGAGATAAGTGCCCAGCTCATAGAGGGTCCTTTCTAATTGTTCCTAAACAATTATAGCCTTCTTGCAAACCGAATGTACGGCTATCTAGTTTTGAATACTAGATAGCCGTACAAGATTAGAGACAAAAGAATAGACCTCGCGACTTTAAGCCACGAGGTCCACATTCACACGCTGTGTAAGATGACTTAGTAGCGCACGAAGATATAGTTGTTGTTCATGCCGGCGGCAACGGAGCTGATGATAACACCCGTATTGTAGTCGGAAGCATGAATCATCTGACCACCACCGATGTAAATGCCGGTGTGGTACGAGTTGACAACAACGTCACCGGGCTGCGGATCAGACACACGCGTCCAGCCCATAAAGGTACCCGTGGTGCCGAGGCGGCAATAGCGACCAGTGAGGCAATAGCTAACAAAACCAGAGCAGTCGAAGCTGTTCGGGCCAATTCCGCCCCAGGAATAAGCGCAACCAAGCTTGCTGTATGCACGCGAGACAACAGAACCGCCGTCGACGGACTGGCTCGGAGCAGAAGGCGTCGGAGCCGGAGCAGGCGTGGAGGGCTGCGGCGTCGGAGCAGGTGCCGGCGTAGGAGCCGGAGTGTTGCCGCCCTGGTTGTTATTGCTGGTCTGGCCACCGTTGTTGGTGTTCTCGGTCGTATCGGCAGTCTCGTTACTCACCGTGGCCTTCTCGGCGGTGCTAGCGTTGATGCCGGCCTGCAGCGCGGCATTGGCCTCGGCCTCGGCGGCAAGCTCGGCCTGCAGCTGCGAATCCAAGGAATTTACGACGTTCTGGGCTTCAGCCTGCTGAGCATTAAGCTCGTCGACCTTCTTTTGCGTGGCGGCGACGTTCTTCTCCTGCTCGGCCTGCTTATCGGTGAGCTGCTGCTTAAGCTCCTTGACCTCTTGAATGGTCTGAGCTTGCTTATCGGAAACTTTGCCGTAGTAGAACAGACGGTTGAGCATATCGCTCAGATCATCGACACCCGTCAGAACCTGAAGCAGGCTCAGACCGCCGGTTTTGTACTCGCCGGCGACATAGGTCGAGAGCTTGGCCTGACCATCGGCGATCTCCTGCTGCTTTTGCGTGATCTCGCCAGCAGTCTGATCGAGCGCCTGCGTCTGCGTGGCAAGCTCATCGTAAATCTGCTGGGTTTGGGTGCCGATCTGCTCGAGTTTCGTACGAGCAGCGGCAAGGTCGGATGCGGTATCGGCGTAGGCAGGAGCCGCGAGGCCCAAGCCCAAAACACAAGCGAGGGTTGCCGTAGCAGCGCAGCGTGCCATGTTTTTGTGCGTGTTTGCTGTGCGCATGTAGCTTCCTTTCCAGTAACTAAGGGTAACGGCTAGTCTACCGTCACCAGGCTAAAGAGCTCCACATCGTCATCAGACGGCGTGAGCTTCTCGCGCGGGTTGAGAAACGCAAGCTCAAGTATACAACCGTAACCGACAAGCTTTGCGCCCATATCTCGCACCAGTTTACCTGTTGCCTCGACGGTTCCGCCCGTCGCGACCAAGTCGTCCAGAATCAACACGGTATCTTTAGAGCTGATAGCGTCGGCATGGATCTCAATTGAATCGGTGCCGTACTCGAGCTCGTAGCTCTGGCTTACGGTCTCGCGCGGCAGCTTGCCCGGTTTACGTGCGGGAACAAAGCCGGCGCCAAGGGCTACAGCCACCGGTACGCCAACCATAAAGCCGCGAGCCTCGGGTCCCACGACCTTGGTGATTCCCTTGCCGGCAAAGTGCTCGGCGAGGGAATCGGTCATGGCTTTGAGCGCCTCGGGATTGCCAAAGAGCGGCGTGATGTCTTTAAAGATGACTCCGGGCTCGGGATAGTCGGGGATGTCGACGATTTGAGATTCGAAGTCGTACATTACATGGCCTTTCAATGGGTTGCGAAATTTCGGCAGCGGTTATTTGCCCGCCGTGGCGGTGCCGGAGTGCGAAGGGGCGACGACCTTGAGCGGCTTTACGAGAGAATCCTCGTGCGAAGCCGGCGCGACGAAGCCGGCGCGACAGTTT
>JAQEDJ010000061.1 GCA_027669525.1 Coriobacteriaceae bacterium AM48-5
GTTCATATCAGATAAGTAGAAAGGGCGGTTTGTGAGATTGCCACGCTGCAGGCGAGCTTTCGTTTGGCTCGTCACTTTTTTTGTTCGTGTTTAATACTATCTACGGGCGTATTTGCTGATGTAATAGTGAATACTGACCCTCAGCAAAACACGACTTCGGAGAATCTGTCTAATGATCTGCTGATAGTGCCTCTGTGTCGGGGGGGGGGTTCGGTCGAGGCTTCGTCTAACGACAAGACGGTTTCTAGTGATGATCAAAACCCTGAATCTGATGTCTCGGATAAGCAGTCAAACGATGTGAATGTGAATGAAACATCTGATGAATCGAATTCTGATGCAGCAGAATCTGGTGTTTATCAAGTCAATGATCAATCAACATTTGAGGATGCGCTGAATAAAATCGCCTCTGATAATTTATCGGAGATTAGACTTGTCCTAAAAGGCGGCTCGTCTTTTGTGGTGCCGACCCAAGATTACGTTTCGAATTTCGGCGTTGCTAACAAGAAGATTACCGTGACGAGTGACGGTGATAATCGCGCAACCTTGCGCTTCTCCAGCCGTGCCTTGCTTTCCGGACCTTGTACTTTTGACAACGTCGAAGTGGTTGGTTCAGGAAAATTCTATTGCAATGGTTTCGATACCGTGTTCACTCGTAACTGCGAGCTCAAGCTCTCTGAAACACTTTATGGCGGTGGCTATAGGTCGACTGTCGACCACACACATGTGGTGATAGCTGCGTCTGGATATATCAATCCTGGTAGTGGCGCTGGCCTTCATGACGTCATCGGTGGTTCATATCAAGGGTCCGTCGAGCATGACACCTATCTTGAGATCAGCGGTAACCTTCGCATGGCTAGCGGTAATCACGTTAATCCCGGTTGCATGCGCGGCGATGGGTCGAGCGGCGATGGAAACGGCCTTCCTGCTGTTTATGTAGGTGGTAACGCCACGCTTGTTTACGACAACGCCAACTCCGATGTTTCTCCTGCTATCGAAGGCACTTACGGTTGCGAGATGCGCGGCAACGTGACGCTTGATGTTCGCTCGGGTCGGGTAAATGAAATTTGCGGTCATTTTGGTGACCCTGCGCCTATTAAAGGCAACATTCATATTATTGCGGGCAGCAGTACTTATGAAAACACCGACAAAACGCTTCGTCTTAATGGTAATTGGTCAATAACTGGCGCAGGACAGATGATCCCGGATGGAGTTTATGAGGTCGATGGCGATGTCGTTATCGATGCTTACGAGAATGTTTGGGGCTGGGATAAGGGTGGATCAATACCCAATGATGTCCCATATATTGAAGGTTCGAAGAAAGCGAACGTTGGTGGATCCGTTTCCGTTAATGTCCACGGCTCCCATGTTGGCTCTATTTATGGAGCAGAGTGGAGTGCTGTAAACGGTGATATCGCCGTGAACGCTTCTGGTGTTGAGCTGAGGGATGAAGCGGGCGATTCTCATGGGTATGTTTTCTGCGAGAACGACCTGACCAATTCGTCGGATGAGGGATCGAGCGTAAAGGCTGGAGGAAAGCTATCTATTAGTCTGAATAGCGGCAGTGTTGGCTACGTTTCGTTGACTTCGAACAAGAATGTATCGATTTCTGACGGTTCCTTCATTAATATTGCTGGACGACCGGAAATAGCTACGGGCGTTACGGGTGTGTACTATGGGCTTCCCAAGGGGTCTTCTTCTCCCACAATCAATATTGCAGGGACTGTGGCTGAGATTCCTTATATTAAATACGCATCTGCTTTGAATGTTACTGATAAATCCGAAATTACGGCCGGTACGATTTCTTCTGTAAATAAGATCGCTATTACTGGTCAATCGAATACAAATGTAACGACCAAATTTGGCTGCAACAATGCTTCTAGCTATGAATTAATTGAAGACAATGGCCTTCGGTAGATGAGGGCAGCGTTTTGACGACAGCTGGCTCTCAAGCCTACGTATATGGTTATGCCGATATCAATGGTACTTGGGAGCAACAATATAATACTGCAAAAAACTATAACGATATTTTCGTTAAGGGAACCACCTCTATTGGCAGTAAGGGCATTCTCATCGATCACGGTTCAAGTAATTTGAAAGGTGCCGTTATTAATAAGGGCACACTTGCCTTAATGGCACCCGCATTATTCCAAGGAAATTACCGTGGCGATGACGCTGAAATTAGACTGCCAGCTGTCACTAATAACTATGATGGCACGGATGATGGCGGTGACATTCCCCTTATTGTAAAAGGGGAATCGTCAGGGAAGACTACTGTTAATACAGTGGATCCGAACAATTGGCAGAATTTGAAACTGCCGTCACTCGGAGATAACTACGTACTCTCCAAAGCTAGTGGTGATGCACCTAAGCAAAGCACTTTTATTCTTGGCAACGAGGATGCGGTTGGTGAGGGCTATTACCTTAAGCGCGTCAGGGATGCCGACGGTACTGATGATTTTCACATGTGGCAGGTCGCTGCAAAGTTATCGCTGACTTTTGATGATAATGGCGCAGACGATCCTGCTTATCCTCAAAAGTTTTTGCAAGATAAGACTGCAGATAAGGACAGTTACACCTTCGCGCTGCCCAAGACCGCCCCGACCCGCAAGGGCTGGGCGTTCGACGGCTGGAACACCGAGAGGGACGGCTCGGGCGATCAGTTCACCGACAAGACCGAGGTCTCCAAGTCCACGACCGTCTACGCCCAGTGGAAGTGGGTGCCCCGCGACGTCACCGTGACCTTCGACGAGAACGGCGGCGACACCAAGGCCGACCCCGCCTCCCAGACCAAGACCACCGAGCCGGGTGCCCTGGCTTCGACAGGGGAGAGACTGCTGCCGGTTCTTCCGCTGGCAGTTGTCGGATCTGCTTTGACTTCTTTAGGTTTGCTGCTCGAATACAACCGCAAGAAGAGGCGGAACGATAAATAAGTAATGGCCTGCCATGGCTTTGAATGAACTGCCTCCCATTTCTTGGACATGAGAAATGGGAGGCTTTCTTTATGCGCGTTGATTTGAGAGTGAAGCATGATGTCGAGGCCAGGAAGGCGGCCATAGGGCTCTTCGAGCTCGGGCACGGGTATAAATCTGCCGCGATCGTCCTTTCGCTTCCCGTGGAAGCCGTGAGAAGATGGCAGGAGATATACCGCGCATTCGGGAGCGAGGTGCTGCTGCGCATGGACGGAAAGCTGGGCAGGTACACATACGAGCAGAAGGCCGCCGGCGGTCGCCGAGATCTTCTCGCGCACCGCCAACGGCTGCGGGCACCGGCAGATAGCGATGTGCCTCAGGGCGGAAGAGGGGGCCGTGATAGCCGACAAGACCGTGCTCGAGATGATGCGCGAGATGTGGATTCGCTGCGGTATCAGACGCGAGACGGCCTACCACAGGTACAACTCGTACAGGGGCGTCCTCGGCAGAACGTTCGAGAACGTGATCGCGAGGGATTTCGACGCCGGGGCCCCGTGGCGGAAGCTGGGGACGGACGTCACCGAGTCCAAGGTGGCGGACAGCAAGGCCTACTGGGCCCCGACGCTGGACTTCTGCACCAAGGAGATCGTGGCGAGCGACATATCGACCACGCCCGACATGGCCCAGCAGGCGAGGATGCTCGACGAGCTGCTGTCCAAGATCCCCGAGGGCGACGCGTCGACCATGCACTCGGACCGGGGCTGGCAGTACCAGCGCGCCTCGTACACATCCAGGCTAGAGGCCGCAGGTATTGTCCAGAGCATGTCCAGGAAGGCGAACTGCATCGACAATGCCGTCACCGAGCAGCTCTTCAGCCACGTCAAGGACGAGTTCTACCTGGGCCGCGAGTGGACGACGTTCGAGGATTTCAAACGCGACCTGGAGGAATACGTAGTCCACTGGTGCACGCGCCGGAGGCAGGTAAGATTGAAGGGCCTGACCCCGGAGGATTTCCGGAATCAGGCCCTCGCGGCCTAGTCGCTATTTAGGGCGTCCAAGATTTGGGACGCAGTCCATTTTTCGCTCTGGTTTTGCATTCCTGGATAGATAGAAAAAGAAACCGCCTCCTCAAAAGAAAGCGGTTTCTTATAGTTCTATGTGAACGCGAGGTCTTTGACCCGGAGAGTCCGAGGTACTTGTTGGTAAGACCTTATTTAGGAGCGCGCAACCTTGCCGGACTTGAGGCAGGTGGAGCAAACGTTCATCTTGCGACGGTGACCATCGACGACGACGTAGACGCGCTGGATGTTGGGGCGGAACTTACGGTTGGTGACGCGGTGAGAGTGGCTGATGGAGCGACCGGCAACGGGGTGCTTACCGCAAACTTCGCAAACTTTGGACATAACTGACCCTCCTTGGGCGACAAACGAACATGTCGCGTTAACAAACAATCCTGAACTATAGCACAGAAGTCGCTCCCTGTGCGCAATCTACACAGAGATATTCCTCTTTTGGCGATAGTGCTCACGCTACGGCCCTGGACGTAGATCCGATTTGCGTGCAGTAGAGGGGATTATGCCAGCTCGTGCGTGCGTTTTCAAGCTCGTCCCACAAATATATATAGGTTTATGGAGCGCCTGCGCCCGTTTACGGATTGCTCTGTATTTATGCTCGCAATTAAGCTCGAGGTTGGCTACACTATCCCTTGACCATTAAAGGGGTACGAGATACCCACATGGAATTACATTGCTGCCAAAGAGCAGCCCTTCCTGTGGGTGTCTGGTCCGCTTTGAGCGGTCGGGCATCTATTTTTTTGACTGTGTCAGCAGTCAAGACATGTGAGGAAGGAGATCGATGGGCACGACTTCCCCCAAGGCGGTCATCATGGACGAGACCGCCGTCAACCGAGCGATGACCCGCATCGCGCACGAGATCCTCGAGCGCAACGAGGGCTGTGAAGACCTCGCTCTGGTCGGTATCGTCACGCGCGGCGACCTTCTGGCAAAGAAGCTCGCCGAGGAGATCAAGGAGATCGAGGGCGTCGACGTTCCGCTCGGCAGCCTCGACATCAGCTTCTACCGCGATGACTATGCGACCAATTTCGCTCCCGCGATCCACGCTACCAACATTCCCTTCAGCGTCGACGGCAAGCGCGTCGTGCTGGTGGACGACATCCTTTATACGGGTCGTACCATCCGCGCCGCTCTGGACGCCGTTATGGACCTGGGCCGTCCGAGCCGCATCGAGCTGGCAGTTCTCGTTGACCGCGTCACCGCGAGCTCCCCATCTCGCCGGACTTTGTCGGCAAGAACGTTCCCTCGTCGCATGAGGAGAACGTGCACCTATATATGAAGGAAGTCGACGGCCATACCGCCGTCGAGATTAACGACGTCGCGCCGGGTTCCCACGTGGCTCCGCGCCGCTGGGAGGTGAGTAGTACCGTGGCGTTCAACCATAAGCACCTGATCGACATTACCGAGTACTCCGAAGAGGACATCAAGCTCATCCTCGAGACCGCCAAGGCGTTCTCCGAGGTCAACGAGCGTGCCATCAAGAAGGTTCCCACGCTCAAGGGCAAGACCATCGTCAACATGTTCAACGAGCCCTCGACGCGCACCCGCAGCTCCTTCGAGCTCGCCGAGAAGCGTCTTTCGGCCGACAGCCTTAACTTTGGCGGTTCCTCGACCTCCACGGTCAAGGGCGAGAGCCTCGTCGATACCGTCGAGACCCTCAACGCCTATAAGATCGACTGCATCGTCGTGCGCGACAAGCACGCCGGCGCTCCCTATATCGTCACACAGAACTCGCCTGCGAGCGTCATCTGCGCCGGCGACGGCAAGCACAACCATCCCACGCAGGCCCTGCTCGACTTGTACACCATCTGGGAGCACAAGGGTGACTTCCACGGTCTGAAGGTCGCCGTCGTCGGCGATATCGCGCACTCCCGCGTCTGCGGCTCGCTGATCCCCGCTCTTAAGATCATGGGCTGCGAGACCTACGCCGTCGCCCCCGGCACGCTGCTGCCGCCGGCGCCCGAGGTCTTGGGCTGCGACCACGTGACGAGCGACCTCGATTCCGTCCTGCCCGAGCTGGACGTCGTCTACATGCTGCGCGTGCAGCAGGAGCGCCTCGAGGGTGCCCCGTTCCCGACCATTCGTGAGTACCACAAGCTTTTCGGCCTGACCAAGGACCGCGAGAAGCTCATGAAGCCCGATGCGATCATCTGCCACCCGGGCCCCATCAACCGCGGCGTTGAGTTCGACTCCTATATGGCCGACCACCCGCAACGCTCCGTCATCCTGGAGCAGGTCTACGCCGGTATCTGCGTGCGTATGGCTATCCTGTATCTGCTGCTTGGAGGTGCCGATAATGGCCTTGCTTCTTAAGAATGCCCATGTCGTCGATCCGTCCGTCGAGCTTGACGGTGTCGTTGACGTCCTGATTGACGGCGACAAGATCGCCGAGGTCGGCGAGAATCTCGCCGGCGAGGGAGCCGAGGTCCGCGACCTTTCCGGCAAGTACCTCGTCCCCGGCCTGGTGGACATGCACGTTCACCTTCGCGAGCCCGGTTACGAGGTCAAAGAGGACATCGAGAGCGGCACCCGCGCAGCTGCCAAGGGCGGCTTTACCGGCGTGTGCTCCATGCCCAACACCGATCCCGTCACCGATAACGGCACCGTCGTGGAGTTCGTCAAGTCCCGCGCTGCCGAGGTCGGTCACTGCCGCGTCTATCCGTCGGGCGCCATGACCCGCGGTCTTAAGGGCGAGGCCATGTCCGAGATGGGCGATATGGTCGCCCACGGCGCCGTCGCCTTCACCGACGACGGTCGCGGCGTGCAGGCGCGGGCATGCTCCGTCGCTGCATGGACTACGGCAAGATGTTCGGCAAGGTCTTCATGAGCCACTGCCAGGACGAGGACCTGGTCGGCCACGGCCAGATCAACGAGGGCAAGGTCTCGACCCGTCTGGCTCTCGAGGGCTGGCCGGCTGCCGGCGAGGAGCTCCAGATCGCCCGTGACATCGAGATTGCCAAGCTGACCGGTGCCAAGCTGCACATCCAGCACATCTCCACCGCCCATGGCCTGGAGATCGTGCGTGCCGGTAAGGCCGCTGGCGTTCAGGTTACCTGCGAGGCCACCCCGCACCACATGTTCCTGACCGAGAACGACCTGGACGAGACCTACAACACCTCGCTCAAGGTCAATCCGCCGCTGCGCACCGAGGAGGACGCCGAGGCCATCCGTCAGGGCGTCATCGACGGCACCGTCGACGTTATCGTCACCGATCACGCTCCCCACACCCCGTGGGAGAAGGCCCGCGAGTTCGAGCTTGCGCCCTTTGGCATGATCGGCCTCGAGACCTCGCTGTCGCTCGTACTCACCGAGCTGGTCAACACGGGCAAGATGAGCATGGGCCGCATGGTCGAGCTCATGGCCATCAAACCGCGTGAGATCCTGGGCCTCGACCAGGTTCAGGTCAAGGCGGGCTCCGTTGCCGACCTGACTGTCTTCGACGCGTCCGCCACCTGGACGGTCGGCGAGGACGGCTACGAGTCGCGTGCCGAGAATTCTGGTTTTGCCGGCCGCACGCTCACCGGGCGTGCCACCGATGTATTTGTCGGCGGCAAGCAGACGCTCGCCGACGGCTGCATCTGCTAGCATAGCTTTATCGCTTTTGTGCGCGGCGCCCTTGCGGTGCCGCGCTTTCTGTTCGCCTGAACCATGCAACCGCATGGGGGATTGGAGCGTCTATGCCCACACCTTCCACTGCACGCATGCATGACTTCGAGGTCGTCTCGAACCAGGAGATCGCCGACGGTATCTTCTCGCTCGTTATTTCGGCCCCCAAGCTTGCAAGTGCGCTCAAGCCCGGTCAGTTTGTGAACATCGCCGTGCCCGGCGATGCCTCTTCGCTGCTTCGCGTGCCCTTGAGCTTCTATCGCGCTGACGCCGAGGCCGGTACCGTCGAGCTGTGGTACGCCGTCGTGGGCGACGACACCCGTCGTCTGTCGCAGATGGGCCCCGGCTCCAAGTCCAACCTGTTGGGCCCTGGCGGCCGCGGCTGGCTTGTTCCCGAGGGCACCAGGAAGGCGCTGCTCGTGGCAGGCGGCATCGGCGTTCCGCCCGTGCTCTGCCTCGCTGGCATGCTTGCCGAACAGGGCGTGGATGTCGACGTATGCCTGGGCTTTGGCACCGCTTCCAAGGCTGTGGGTGTCGATGAGTTCCGCGCGCTGGGCGCTACGGTCAACGTATGCACCGACGACGGTTCGCTTGGCACGCATGGTTTTTGCACCGATCCGGCCTCCGAGCTGCTTAGCGAGGGCGGCTACGACTATGTGGCCAGCTGCGGCCCCGCCGTCATGATGAAGAAGGTCGCCGCCGCTGCTGCCGAGGCCGGCGCGTACTGTGAGGTGTCGCTCGAGCGCATGATGAGCTGTGGCTTTGGCGCCTGCAACACCTGCAATGTCGAGACAGTCGACGGTATGAAGGGTGCTTGCATGTGCGGCCCCGTGTTCGATGCTTCCAAGGTGGTGGTCTTCTAGTGGGTACCGTGAACATGGCCGTCGATTTCGGCGGCGTCAAGATGCAGAACCCCATCAACACCGCAGCCGGTACCTTTGGCTACGGTTGGCAGTTCCAGAACTTCTTTGATGTTTCCCAGCTGGCGCCATCACCACCAAGGGTTGTGCTGCCGAGCCCTGGCCCGGCAATCCCGCGCCCCGCATGGCCGAGATCCCGGGCGGCATGATCAACTCCGTGGGCCTTCAGAACCCTGGCGTGGCTGCCTTTGCCCGTGAGTCCGGTCCGTGGCTCGAGCAGCTCTCCAAGGACGGTTGCCAGGTCATCTGCCAGGTCGCCGGTCACTCCGTTGAGGAGTTTGTCCGCGCGCTCGAGATGTATGTCGAGCTGTGCCCCTGGCTGCCGGCTACGAGATCAACGTGAGCTGCCCTAATATCGCCGCCGGCGGTGCCGCCATGGGCTCCACGCCCGAGGGCGCCTCTTCCGTTATGGCTGCCTGCCGCAAGGTGACCGATAAACCGCTGTTCGTAAAGATGGCTCCGGTCAACGTCGCCGAGATCGCCAAGGCACTCGAGGCCGAGGGCGCCGACGGCCTTTCGGTCA
>JAQEDJ010000062.1 GCA_027669525.1 Coriobacteriaceae bacterium AM48-5
GTCGGCCGCCGCGCCCTCGCCGCCCGTCGCGTCGGCCGCCGCGCCCTCGCCGCCCGTCGCAGCCTGCGCCACGGCCTCGGCAATGCCCTCGGCGCCCTCGGCCCAAAGTTGCGCCGGCGTGGTGCCAAAAGCCATGGCAAAAGCCAGGAACGCCACCAGACCGCGCTTGGCTACGCCGCGGGCAATCGCTCCATGACGACGCCACGAGGCGCGTTGGCACTCATCCTCAAACATATCCATTTGTCTCCTATTGTCTGAACTTGGGACATTGCCCAGCGGCTGCCCCACGTCATCGCGCATGTTGCGCTCGAGTTCCCCCATCGGGGTCCCCCTTCCCTCCAGAGCCCAACGCGTACCGGCGGCATGCGCCGCGGTCGCGCACAAGATGGGAGGCGATCCGACTTAACCTTACCGACCGGGCGCGCCGTCCGATCTGCGACGCGAACATCCCGGGCCAAGAGGAATTACGGTTACTGGTACAGCCGAGGACTTGCACCCCGATTCTCCCAAACGCGCAGGAAAACCGCGCATTCGTGCGTCTCCGCACCACCATCTAGGCCATCGATTATTACTGTCAGTATGGTAGCACGCAAAAGGGCCCCGCACGCAGGCGAAGCCCAAGGTAAAAGCTATGGTTTGCGATAGGAAGGGCTGTCGGCGGACCTTGCAAGAATAGCCCGTTTCAAAACTATGCCGGATTACGGGGATGATTCAGCACCTCGCAACCATATCTGCCATTTTCGAAAACCAACGACTCATCTACCTGCGGTTTTAAAAGCGCGAATTTCGGCATGGTCGAGGTTCGGCACTCCAGCCCCGTAAACCGGCATAGTTTTGTTCGGACCAGCCCACGCCGGCGCGACGCAAGGCAAAATAACCCGTTTCCCCGACCCCGGGAAATCGTTAATGCTTGCCGCCGTGACTGTTGCGCCAGATCTCGCGGCCCAGCATCAGCGCCAGCACCAGCGCGCTCACGTAGCCCATAAAGCCAATGACCGGGATACCAAACACGACCGGCTCGATGCGCGCGTAGTACACCACCGACGAACCGATAAACAGGCCGGCGATTACAATTGCCATCGACATGCGATCGATAATTCCGCCCAGCTGTCGCAGCGCCTTATCGCTGCTCATAATCTGCGTGTTCACCTTAAGCTGGCCACGCGTGAGCATGCGCGACGCCAAGCCCAGATACTCGGCCGCCTCGAGCGAGCCTTTTGCCGCGCGATAGCTGCTCGCGGCAAGATCGCGCCCCATATCGCGCATGCGCGCATAGGTGCTCTTCTCGTTTTTGATGTGCGTCTGGATAATCTGGATCATGTTGACGTTGGGCATGTACTCGGTCAGCAGACCCTCGAGTGTCACCATGCCGCGGGCAAACATCGTCACCACACTCGGCAGCTCAACGTCGTTTTTGCGCGCCAGGTTTAGCAGCGAGGTCAAAAACTCGCCGATATCCAGGTCCTTAAGGTCGAGGCCCGCAAAGTCGGCAACGATAAAGTCCAAATCGGACAGAAAGGCCGAATGGTCGAGCTCGGCCGAGTCGCCGCGCGTCACGGCAAAGCGCATAAGCGAATCCTTGAGCTTGGGCACGTCGCCCTCGGCCACGGCGAAAATCATGTCCTTAACGATACCGCGGTCGTGGCTCGACATGCGCCCAACCATGCCCAGGTCAATAAAGTAGACGATGCCGTCCTTGAGAATGATGTTTCCCGCATGCGGGTCGGCATGGAAAAAGCCGTCGTCGAGCACCTGCGTCGAATAGTCCTCGACAATCGCCGAGCCGATCTTTTCCAGGTCATAGCCCTCGGCCACCAGGCGCTCGGGATCGGCAATCGAGATGCCGTCAATGTAGTCCATGACCACGACATGCTCGGTGCAAAGGTCCAGGTAAGATTTGGGGCACGACACGCCGCGCACGCTCTTATGGAACTCATAGAAATCGTTGAGGTTTTTGGCCTCGGCCAAAAAGTTGGTCTCCTCGCGAAACGAGGTCCACAGCTCCTCGACCACGCCATGCAAGTCCACAAACTGATCGGTATTGACAAACTTTGAGACGATGCGCACCACCGAGCGAATGATGTCGATGTCCTGAGCCATCACCTGCTGCGCACCGGGGCGCTGCACCTTAACGGCCACGTCCTCGCCGGTCACCAGGCGGGCGCGGTGCACCTGTGCAAGAGAAGCGCTTCCGAGCGGGTTGGGATCGATCGCGTCGAACATCTGCCCCAGGCGCTGGCCGTACTCCTCTTCCAGACACCGGAGCACTACCTCATACGGCACCGGCTCTACATCGGAGCGCAGACGACGCAGCTCGTCGCAAAACCGCTGCGGCAAAATCTCGGAGCGGTTAGCCAGAATCTGCCCCATCTTGACGAACATAGGGCCGAGCTCTTCAAGCAGACGACGCAGGCGCACCGGCGTGAGGTTGTCCCACACGCGATACTTTTTGATCAGGCGAACGATCTGCCAATGCGCTCACGACGACCTGCCGGCGTGAGCTGGTATTCCTCATCCGGCGCCATCGCGTCGGGCTCCTCGGGGACCATATCGACAGCGCGCGGCTTCTTGCGAGCGCCCGAGACGGCGGCATCGACCTCGTCGACAACCGCCGCCTCGTCACCCAAGGGATCTTGATTGTTGTAATCGGTGGTGGAATCTGCCATCTGCGCTGCTACTCGGCCTCTTCGGCGTCCTCTGCGTCGTCGGGTTCAACGGACTCGACGGGCACCGAGGTCACGTTGTCCTCGACCGAATCGACGATGTCGCGCACATGGGCCAGGAAGGCCGTGCGCTCGGGGGCGGTCATAACGCGGACGCGAGCCAGGATGAGCTCGTCGAGCACGCGCTGTGCCGCAGTCTCGCCCTGCATGCCCAGGCGCTCGGTCAGGTCGGAGATGGTGCCGCCCGCCTGCTCGAACATATCGGACACGCTGCGAGCGATATCGGGGGTGCCGGCATCCTTGCGGACCTGCTCGCCCTTGGTACCGAGGTCGTCGAGAACCTTCTTGCCGCCCTCGACGGCAACGGCGGCGGCGCCGAAGCCCACGTTGATGGCACCGTTAACAAGCTGATCGAGTTTCATAACCATGGTTGGCTCCAATCATGAACAACTGCATTGGACTTCTTGTACCCAAGATTGAGTGAACGACACAAAATCGTTTTACCGCCAAGATAGAAATCGAGCGGGCCAAAGCCTTTGACGGCGTTTGCCCCGCTCGTTCGCTGCAAGGTTGCCTTTACCTTACGTTGTCGTTCATCGCGAAGGAGTTCTTCATGGCACAGCTCGTGGTGTAGAGCACCTTGCCCAACAGAGCATCGGTCTCCACCCGCACGCGCTCGGCAAACTCCTCGTTGGCGCGGGCGAGCTCGGCGGGCGCCTCGGCTTCGGGCAGCGCGGCCACGGCGGCATCGACGTCGTGAATCTGCTTGTGGCCCATGCCGCCGACCTTCTCCTGATAATCCTCGACCGCGCGACCGCACTCATGGAAGCGAACATCGGCCAAGGCACCGATCAGGCGGTTGGCCCAATAGAAATTCTCGGACGTCACGCGAGCCTGCGTGCCGGCATAGTACTCGGGCATGGTCTCGACATTGGCGTACAGCGGTACGAGCGCGTTAAACGAGTTGGAGCCAAACGCCATCCACTGCACGGCGCGATACGCCGGCTGCGCATAGGGGCGCAGCTGCAGCACGGCAAGCTGGCTGTTGCGGTTGATGCCGATGGGACGATAGGCGCCGCGCGTGGCGGGCGTGCCCTTGCTGCCGTAGCAGTCGTACTCCGTGCCCTGGTAGTGGCTCGAAAGCACGTACTTGATGTCCTCGATGGTCACCTTGCGCTCGGGCACGCGGCTCCAGGGAATGTCGTCGCTCTCGGGCGTGTAGTCGGCGTCGGGACCGTCCCACACATCGCTGGGGTTGAGGCAGCGCTGCATATACCAGGCGCGCGGCGTGTTGTAGACATGGTCGCTGTCGCTGTGCGAGCCAAAGGCTTCGCGCGGGTTGAAGACCGTCGCCGGACCGTCGCCCTCGACGCCCAGCGTCAGGTCCAGATGCCACTCGGCCATCCAGGAGCGCAGGTCGGCAGAGCACATGTGGTCGGCCTGGGCGCCCTCGGCGTCGTCCAGGTCAAAGCTGTCGATACCCAGCTGGTTGGGCATGGTCACATAGGCGTCATCGGGCACGCGCTTGGCAATCCAGTGGTGGCCACCGATAGTCTCGAGCCACCAAATCTCGTCCACATCACTAAAGGCGATGCCGTTGTTCTCATAGGTGCCGTAGCGCTCGAGCAGCTCGCCCAGGATGCGCACGCCGTCGCGGGCAGACTTGGCGTACGGCAGCACCAGGGTCACCATGTCCTCCTCGCCCAGACCGCCGGGCTGTGCCGGAACATAGCCGTCCTCGCCCTCGTTGCCCTTGGCGGGTACATAGTCCACGAGCGGATCGGCGCCGCGGACGCGCTCATTGGTGGTGAGTGTTTCGGTTGCGGACATGCCAACATTGAGCTCGTTGAAGCCGGCCTCGGCCCAAATGCCATGGCCCGGGACAACGTCGGGGACGCTCGTGTAGCGCATGGGGTTGTCGGGCAGCTCAACGGTCAGGTGGCTCAGGACACTCGTGTAGACACGCGGCTGCTCGTCGGGATGCACCACGCGCATGCGCTTGGGCTCAAACACCCCGTTGGACGAGTCCTCGTTGCGGGCGACAAGCGTCGACCCGTCGTAGCTCGCGTTCTTACCAACCAAAATCGTTGTGCACGGCATGCGCATCCTCCTTGAGCGAAGAAATCAAACGGCAACAGTGTATCGCTTCGGCGCAAAAAGGGCGAAACCACGGCCACAGCAACCCCTGTGTGCAAAAAATGTCAAATATGAGTACTGACACCAATTTAGTAGCAGCTATTTTGCCGGGCGTGGGCGTCGAAAGTCTACATTTGTACAAAAGTTAGACTATGTAATTCCTCAAAGGTCCAATAAAATAGGGTCCCTATCGATACTAAATATCGTTAGAGAGCCAAAATGACCTAAATTATATGCGACTAGCTTGGCAACAGTACTCATATTTGGCATTTTTTGCACACGGCGTGTCACGGGAGTATATATCTAACCCCCTAATCAGCCAAAAATGCCTAGTTCAATGCGCGCTCCGCCGCCTCGATCACGTGTTTGGCGAGAATCACCGTCGTCACTGCGCCCACGCCGCCCGGCACGGGCGTGATGGCGCCAACAATCGGCTCCGCAGCATCAAAATCGACGTCGCCGACCAGCTTGCCGGCGGCCTCGTCCCAGTTAATACCCACGTCGATGATCGTCTGGCCCTCGCGAACCGCATCCGCGCCAATCGTACGCGCACGCCCAACCGCGGCAACAACAATGTCGGCAGAACGGCACTCGGCAGCCAAGTCGCGCGTATGCGTATGGCACGTCGTCACTGTGGCATTGCGAGCCGTAAGCATGGCGGCAACGGGACGGCCAATCACCAGCGATCGACCGACCGCCGCAACCTTGGTACCATCCAGCTCAACGCCGTAATGGTCCAACAACGCCAACACGGCCTCAGCCGTGCAAGGAGCAAAGCCCACTCCACGACCCGAAAGCGTGGTAAGCAGCGAGGCCGGCGTCATGGAGTCAACATCCTTCGCGGGATCGAGTGCCGCGGCAACCGCATCCTCGTCAAGCCCAGCAGGCAACGGACGAAACATCAGGCAGCCATGAACAGCGGGGTCGGCATTGATGTCCTCAACAGCCGCCAGCAGCTCATCCTGCGAAACATCGGCAGGAAGCAAAACGCAGCGAGCCTCGATGCCAACCTTCTCGCAGCGCTTGAGGGCGCCGCGCTCGTAGGACAGGTCGTCCTCGCGCTCGCCTACACGGACAATGGCCAGCGTCGGCACAACGCCGCACTCGCGCAGAGCGGCGCAGCGAGCAGCGAGCTCCTCGGTCAAAGCGCGGGCAACGGGAGCCCCTTTGAGCAGCTCTGCCATGGCTACCCCCTCTTCCTGGCGGCGTCGGCGGCGCGGCGCGCCAGCGCATCGGCGCGCGGCAGCCACGTATCCAGCAGCTCATCGCACGCCGCCTCAAGCTCCTCGGCGCGCGCCCGGTCTTTCATAGACGTAGTGTTCGCAAAGAGCGTCAGGCTCGCGCCCTGCATGGCGGCGCGGCAGAACACGGCACCGCACGCCACGTCGGACAGCAGCTGTCGGGAGCCCTTGTCCGCCATGTCCTCGAGCAGCGCCAGCGCACGACCGCAGGCGTCCATGATCCGATACGGCGGCATGGCTGCCACGTGCAGCGCATCCTGAATCGCAGCCGGTCGAGCCGGATCCTCGCGCGGAATACCGTATGCCGCAGACACCTGACCGTACGCACGAACGTCCTCGGCGACCAGACCCACGAGCTCCTGAGCCAGCTCGTCTGCCTGAGCAAACGCGTGCGTCAGATCGTCCGCGCGATCGGCAAGCGCGGGGTTCGTCGCGCCATAGCGAGCAACCATCCCGCACAGCGAGGCACCCAGTGCTCCCACAAACGCGCTCGCGCTACCGCCGCCGGGAACCGGCTCGCGTGCAGCCAACGCCTCGGCAAACCCTCGGCAGGTTTTGTCCATCATCTCTTGACTCATCGAAACACCTCTGCCCACCGCGCCGGCCACCACGGGCCGCACGCATAATAAAAAATGGGACAACGACGCCAGGAAGCGATTGTCCCATTCATCGATCTTGTCCAAGCCAGTCTAGCCCATAAGACAAAGGCTGTCAGGAGCTCTGGCTATCGGTGTTTCCGATTGCCGGCTATAGGCGCAGGAGCCTAGTCCACCTGGAACGTCGGCAGCAGCGTATCGATAATCTTCGACCCCATGTCGCGGTTTGCAGTCGAGTACTCCAAATGCGCCGTGGCGACCGTCGAGTCCGTGACGATCGTCTTTTCGTAAATGATTGTGTCACCCTCGCGCCACGAAACCACATACCAGTTGTCGCCCTCTGCGGTATAGAGGTCGGCCTTGCCCGAGGTGTCCTTTTCGATAAACATCTCGTGTGCAGTTTCGTCGTTAATGTTGACGAAGCCAAACAGGTTGATTACAAAGCCCGTCTCCGGGTCCTCATACCTGGCGCCGCTGCCGTTGGGAGTATCTTCCATCTCAAAGCGATTGGGAATCGACATGCTATAAGGATGCATGTCGTTCGTGTACGCATACACGTCGGTTAGGCAATCGTCCGAATCGCCCGAACCGTAGTATGCCGACTCGTCCTCGGGAACGGCCTCGTCATCGGACGACGAGGATTCCTTGGCCTTGGACTTGTCGCTCTTCTTCTTGGCAGAAGAATCTTTCTCGTCCGAAGACCCGGTATCGATCACCGAGATTTGCGTGTCAGAGCTCTTGGACCCATTAAGCATCGTGAGTGCAAACACCGTGCCGCCACCGATGAGGACCACAGCAGCACATGCCACCGCAATGACAATCGGAGCTTTGCTCTTAGGCTTTTGAGGCGCGGGCGCGACCGGCGGCATCGATTGGGTTAGGCCCGGGCCGGCCGTGGGCGCGGAAGTCGGTGCGGTAGCCGCAGGCGTCGGCGCGGAGCCACCCGCAAGCGACACCCCGCAATGCGTGCAAAACGTCGATCCATCAGGCACTTGCTGTCCGCATTTTTGACAGAACATCGTTCGACCTTTCGTGTTTTAGCTTTTGTCACAGCCAAGTCTATACGCCCCCACCCAGGGCGCTGTTGCGCAACATGGAAAAGCCGATGCCGAGCCGTGCCGTCCCATGCGCCCAGTGCCCCAAACATGGGACACATGGCCCACCTTTCGAGACTCCCGGGCAACACAAGCTGGGGCATATCTATAAGTAAGGAACCCGTTGGGGCACGGCCGCGCAACGGCCACAAGCGATGAACGGAGGTATCGCCGCACAGCACACAAAGACATCCGCCGCCAGTGCAATCAGTACCCCAACAGCATGCGGCGCCGTGATGTCATCGGCAGACAAGGAGGACACCATCATGAAGAAAAAGACCCTATCGATTCTTTCCCTCTGCATCGCCCTCTTTGCCGCGCTTGCCCTTGTCGGCTGCGGCGGGAGCGCATCGGGCGGCGGCAGCGCCCCCAAGAGCGAGAGCAAGGAAAAGGCCCCCGTCGCCCAGAAGACCGACTTCATCTGGTTTAAGGTCGAGATGCCGAGGCGCCGGCGTAAGCGACTCTGCCGGCAAGAATTCCGACAGGGTCCAGCTCACCTTCCCCAAAGACGAGAACGGTTCGGCCGATCGCTTTATCCCCCGTTTGGAAAAAAAGCG
>JAQEDJ010000063.1 GCA_027669525.1 Coriobacteriaceae bacterium AM48-5
GGCCGCCGCCCACGTACTCCCCGGCCACGAGGGCGAGGCGGACCGCCTCGCCCATGGAGTCGAACTCGACCGTGACCATGCGGCTACCTCCTCCTGACGGCGCTGAGCGGCTTCGGGGAGAAGTGCTCGTCGCGCTCGACGGCGGCGAACCCCATCTGGCGGTTCAGCTCGGCCATCTCCTTGATGCTGAAGTAGCCGAGCTCGTCGTCGTAGCCCTCGACGAGGCCGAACGCCTCGTCCGTGCCGTCGAACTCGAGCAGCCACCAGTCCCATCCGTTCACGCACGAGAAGTAGTGGGCGTAGACCGTGGGGTCCTCCGCCCCGTCCTGCCCATAGAGCCCCGGCACCGTCTTGGCGATTTCCACGGTCATCAGCTGCTGCATGTCTTCCTCCGTTCCGGGCACGTGGCCCTCAACATCTCGCCCCTGCGGGCAAAGCCGAATGGCGACGCCGCGCGTCGTCGTCGCTTTGCTCCCTGCAAAGCCGCACCGGAGTGAAGACGGGTCAAGGGAGGTCCATGACGACCTCCACCAACCGGAGCGGAGCGGAGGTTTGTGCGGGGTCTCATGGGCCCCCTTGACGCGGCGTAGCGGAGGTGCCACCCGGCCGCGGAGCCGTGGCCGATTCACGGCGGACGCCGGCAGCCCGCGTCCAACATCGATACCATTTAAGGCCCTATTTACTTTTTGAAAGGAGTCGCATGGAACTCGAAGACATCATTTACGAGCTCACTTGCCTTCATGAGTCGATGCTTTTCTGCTGCGAGGACCGATTCGGTAAGGAGGACCCGGTCTTCGCGCATTACCGCATGGCGCTGGGGAGGATCGTCAGGGACCTCGAAGAAACCGAGCGGCGCATTCGGACCGAAACGGCCAGTGCTAAATCACGTCAATAAGAAACGCCCCGGCAATTTACTGCCGGGGCATTTTTTAGAGCTCGATCTCCGCGATTATTTTTTTCATCTCGAGGGCCCATCCGAGCTGCTCCTCGATGTACCCCGGCCATGCGTCCTGGTGGCCCTTGATGGGGTGGCCCGCCTTGTAGAAGCGCAGCCCCGATGCCTTTTTCGCATCGAAGGATGCCGCTGTCAGCCCGAGGTGCTCCTCGAAGACCCCGCTGTTGGCGATGGCGCGGTGCCCGATCTCCTTGTCGTCGTCCACGTACAGCTCGATGCCCGTGCGGCCCCTTTGCGTATCGATGAGCAGGGCGAGATGGTATGCCGAGACCCCCAGGCGAAGCGTCGACCAATGGTCCTTGCTGGGCTTCTGCGGGCTGAACTCCTTGAGGAACTCCGGATGGCCGCCCGCCACATCGCGGTAGGCCGTCCAGTACGCCAGCTTGACCTTTTCGGTCTCGCTGAGCCCCTCGGAGAGCTTCACGGTCTTGGTCCACTCGTTCGGCTGCTCGACCACGCCGAAGCGCGGGGCGGGCAGGGAGTCCCCGATCTTCCAGAGCTCGACCTCGACCAGGAAGAACCCGAAGTCGCTGTCGGTGTGCTGGTTGAGCCACTCGATGGCCTGGCGGTGCTCGTCGCGGGCGCGCGCCACGACCCAGATGACGACCTCGGCGCCCTTGCCGGCGGCGTACGTGATCACCTTGCCGAGATGGTCGTGGTTGGTGTCCTCGAGCTGGTTCTCGATGATCACCTTGCGGCCCGTACCGGACTCCTGCGCGTAGATGTCCACGTTGAACGATCCGACCGAGGACTCCGTCTCTATGAGCTCGAGCTCGATTCCGACCGCCGTCCCGAGGGTTGCGAGGTTCTGCTCCTCGGCCAGCCACTTGGTGAAGTCGTGGGCCTCATGCGGCCACACCTCGCGCAGGGGGACCTTATGGATGGTGTCCAGGTTATAGGTCTTCATCCGCCGCCCTCTCGACCGATAATCCAGTGCCGTTGTAGAGCCTCTCGCCGTCAAACGAACGCAGCAGGAGCCCACGACGTTCGTCGACGTCCTTCAGCTCGCACGGATACACGAATAGCAAAATGTTTTGTCGGTACTTGTAGTCAGCGTAGACATCCGGATCGCCCAATCGCGTAGGTATGGACGCGATATCGTCCGCCATACGCTCACTTGACCCCACGTATATTCCGAGATAGTCGCTGAAGTTCTTATCGTGGTCATGCCTGCGGTATGTCGCGATGAGATAGCAGCCGGGCATATCGTAGCCGTTGAACGCAGCTTCGGAGGCTTTGACCTGCTGGCAGATGAACTCGTGCAGGGGCATCACCGTCGACGCGCCTTCAAATATTGATTGCCTGGCGGCATCGATCTTCTTGCGAGCCTCCGCGGCGGCCCTTGAGTCCTGGAACGCCTTCGTGGCATCCCCCAACGCGCCGGCTGCCGCGCCGACGCCTTCCGCCGCCGCACCAAATCCCTTGCCGATGCCGTCGGCAACAGCACGCGCGCCGTTGGTTGCCCCGTCGGCAGCGCTTTTCACGGCTCCATCGACATCGAAACCGAGCTGCTTTGCCCCATCGACAACCCCGGCGGCGGCGGCTAAAACCCCCGCTGCAAGATTCACCGTGTCTTTTACGGTTTTCAAATTGACGGCCATATCGAGCCTTCCCTTCTATTCCGCCTTGCCAAATCGGTTCATGACCTCAAGCAACTCGCCCGTCGTGACGATTTTTGCCTGCGAGTTGCCGCTGAAAACTGCGTCGAGCTTGCTTCGTCCCACGTTGTCGCCTATTGCGAGGTACTTCGTGCTCTGCGCGGGCTTGCCATCGGTCGCTTTCATCCCGCATTCCTTAAGTGCGGCAAGGATCTCATCGCGATTGTAGCCCGGAGTAACGCCGGATACCTTCACCTTGAGTCCGACCGGATCAGTGATTTCGCCCGGATCGCCCCTGTGGCCCGCCTCCTCGGCTTTCGCCAAAACCTCTTCGATGGTTTCCTGCGACCCGTTCACCAGTCCCAAGCCCGTGAAAACACGCTTGCGGCCATGATGGGAGGAGGCATTCGGAGCCCAAACGGCGGGCTCGAGCGCACCGAACTCGCCGACCAGCCCACGGAAAACCCCAAGGCACGCCTCGGCGTCGCTCATGGCATCGTGGTGGCTATCAAGATGCACGCCGTAATGCTCGCAGAGGTCGACAAGCGCTCCGGGCAGACCCTTCTGCTTCGCCACCAGCATCGTATCGATTACTTCGATCTCGGGCATTTCGATGTCGTAGGCAGCCAGACTCTTCTTGATGTGGTGGATGTCGGCGCCGTTGGCGTTATGCGCGACCAGGATGTGGTCTCGCAGCAAATCCGCCAGACCGGCATCCTCCCAGAAGCGGACAAAGGTCGGCATGTCGTCCAGTGAGTCCCAATCGATTTCCAGATGAGACCTACTCCACCAACCAATCTCGCTCTCAGGATTGATCACCCGGCAAACCGGGTCGCCCAGGCAGTTTCCCTCAAGATCCGTGAGGATATAAGCGACCTGGCATATCCTCTGCTGGGGATTCGCCGTCTCGCTGTCCCAGAAGATATATCCCTTTTTCGCCATACGGCTTCCTTTCCCTTAAAACAAACTGTTATCCCATTCGGGTGCCTGGGTTATCGTCCCGACACGGGAAAGGAACAGCGCGTAGAAGGGGTCGTTCTTGAGATAGTAAACGCAGGCCGCCTCGTACTTGTCGCCCTTCTCCTTGGTCGTTGCCGACCCGTTGACGATAGGGTCAAGGGCATCGTAGACGGTCTTCATATAGCGACTCCCTTGTTGTTATTCAGACGTCACTATTTTAGCTAAGGACCGCCGGGACTCCTCCCAATTGGAGTTTATCGGTCGATAAGTCAAGCCGACCGGTCCGCGATTATCAATGGTTTATCTGCTTCACATAATAAATTGACTCAGGATTCACCCGCAATTCACCCGCAAGGTAAACCGATAAAGAAAAAGCTCGGAAGCAATTTTGCTTCCGAGCTGCAAGTTCTTGGTCGCGGGGGCAGGATTTGAACCTACGACCTCCGGGTTATGAGCCCGGCGAGCTACCAGACTGCTCCACCCCGCAATGTCTGGGCGCCTCATGTGCGCAAGAAAGAATATTACGCGGGAGTTCGGTAAACGGCAAGGAAAATCTCGTAGAGCATAATTCCTTCATATTTAAACCCCTCAGCCCCTATCACCGTAAACGAATCGCGGCCGAGCGCGTCGACGGCGCGTATACAATGGTGCGCGTCCTTTTATGCCAACACTGGGAGTAGACATGCTGCTCGCTATCGATATGGGAAACACGCAGACGGCCATGGGCCTGTTCGACGGAGACGAGCTGGTGCAGTCGTGGCGCATGCCCACCGACCGCTCCTATACCGCCGACGAGATCCACGTGCGCCTGATGGGTTTCTTTAAGATGTACGGCCTCTCGCTCGATGCGGTTGACGCGATCGCCTTTGCGGGCGTGGTGCCGCAGCTCTCGCGCGAGTGGCACGCCGTGGCCGACCGCATTGCCGCAGACGCCATCGTCATCGGGCCGCAGACGGCCGCCGTGACCAAGCTGCGCGCGGCGCGTCCCCAAGCCGTAGGCGCCGATCGCGTCGCTAACGCCGTTGCGGCCGAAACTTTCTACGGCGCGCCGGCAATCGTGGTGGACTTTGGCACCGCGACCAATATCGACGTCATCGATGAGGACGGTTATTACATTGGCGGAGCGATCGCGCCGGGCATCCGCATCTCCATGGACGCGCTTGCCGCCCGTGCCGCCAAGCTCGCCAGCGTGCCGCTCGAGGCGCCCGAGCATGCCATCGGCCGCGATACCGAGGAGTGCATCAAGGTCGGCGCCGTGGTGGGCGCTGCTGCCATGGCCGAGGGCCTGGTCGAGCGCATGAAGCGCGAGCTGGGCCGCGAGGATGCCACCGTTATCGCCACGGGCGGTCTCGCCGGCATCGTCGCCGATTCGACCGATGCCTTCGACGTGGTCGACGGACAGCTCACCATCAAGGGCATCTGCGAAATCTACCGCCGCATGCAGGAGCTGGGGTAAGGCAGGGGCTTAAGTCGAGCACGGGCGCGAGCGGCGGACTAAGCAATGCATCGGTCCTATTCCTCAAAAACGAAATTTTTTCAGTTTTGAGGAATAGGCTTTCTGCTACGCCTCGCCGCACAACCACCTCGCCAGGTCCACGATCTGCACTCCGTCGCGATCCGTGGCCTCGTGATGCGTGCGGGCGAGAATCATCTTGGGATACGCATCGCCAATGCTCAGCAGTGGCGAAATCTCGCGTTCAAATGTCTTATCCGAGCTGATGTCGTCGCTCACCTGAATGTAGAGTTTCTCGCTCCGCTTGATTGCTACAAAGTCTATTTCCTTTTTATAGAGCACGCCGACGTATATCTCGTATCCGCGACGCAGCAGCTCGATTGCCACCATGTTCTCGTATACGCGTCCCCAATCCATATCACGTGTACCAAGAAGCGCATATTTAAACGCATGGTCCGCCAGATAGTACTTCTCGCCGCTCTTAAGGTATTTTTTGCCGCGAATGTCGTACCGACGAACTTTATAGAAGGCAAACGCATCGCACAGGTACCCCATGTACGTGCCGACCGTCTTGTTCGTAATCTTTAACCCATCCGCATTTAATGCATCAGTAATGTTGCGTGCCGACGTAATGTTGGAAACGTTGTCCATCATGTAATCGGCAATGCGCAGCAGCGCCGATTCGTTTCTCACGTTATGCCGCTGCACGATATCTCTCACAATGAGCGTCTTGAAGACGTTGGAGAGATATTGATAGCGCTGCTCCTGCAGTGGATAAGGGTAAGAGCCGGACATACCGCCGGTTCTCGCGTACTCATCGAAGTCGCGGTCGACCTCGCCCTCGTCGCCATAGAGACGATACTCCTCAAACGAGAATGGGAAAACCTCGATCTCGAACGTACGCCCCGTAAAGAGCGTCGACAGATCGCTCGACAGCAAAAAGGCATTCGATCCGGTAATGAATATGTCGTACTGCTCGGATGCGTGAAGGCTATTGATCGCACGCTCAAAACCGTCGCACATCTGAACTTCATCGATAAGCAGAAAGTTTTGTTTGCCGGACACTCGATGCTCTTTTACATAGGCGAGCAGCGCGTGATACTCGAGCAGGTTCTCGAACTCATCGAGGTTGTAGTTGATATGGATGACATTCGAATTGGACAGATGTGCCTCCACGTAATCGCGGAGGGCCTCGAGCAATTTTGATTTACCGCTACGACGGATGCCCGTGATGACCTTGATGTCCGGCACGCCAATAAGACTCGTCAACGTGTCCATATATGACGTTCTATTGATGAGTTTCATCGGGGCCTCCTCGCGGTCTTTTATCGCTATTCCTCAAAACTGAAAAATTTTCAGTTTTGAGGAATAGGCTCTATAGCGAATATACCTCGCGAAAGACCGAGCCGCCTTAATCCTATTCCTCAAAAACGAAAATTTTTCAGTTTTGAGGAATAGGGCGCTGGCAACCCATTCCCCAGATAGGCGAAACCCTCCCCGGCACAGGCCGAGGAGGGTCTTGTTGTCATGTCTATCTTTGGGCGCGAACGCCCCGCGTTACAGCCCGCGAATCCGTACGGCCTCGGGCGGAAACTCCTGCTCGCCGGCATCGGTCTTGATGGTCGCGCGGCCCCAGATGTCCAGGCCCGCAAACACACCGACCGCAAGCGGCAAACCGTTGGGCGACACCGCCGCAACCTGACGACCCAGCAGCGGCACCATATCGAAGTACTCACCCAGCACCGGAGCCAGCGGGCCGGCAGCGCCTGTGGTGTGTTGGCGGCAACCGCCCAGGTGCCCACGCGGGTCAGCACGGCGGTGGCCAATGCCTCGACCAGCACCTCGTCGGCCATATCCACGCCAAGCTCGCCCAGCGCCGCACGTTCAATATCAACCGTCACCGCGGCAAACATGCCCGCAGCACCGGCACCGCCGTTCACGGCAACACGCGCGAGCGACGTCTCAAACGCAGGCGCACCGCACACGATATTGCTCGGCCACTCAATGCCCACCTTGCCGGCAAGGCCCAACCCCGGCGTCGAAGCCGTGCCCACGAGCGCGTCCATCATGCCCATCGCGGCCACAAACGGCAGGCCGTGGAAGGCATGCATGTTCACATCCGGACGCACGACCAGCGAAAACGTCAGCGAAGCATCGCCCACGCTCCACGCGCACCAGCCCGCGGACACGCCCTCGCGACCCGCGTCACGCGCCGCGTCGAGCTCAGTGGCAGCGACTACAGCGTTCATCTCGATCATCTACATACGCCCCAATTCACCCACGATATGGCCCACGCGATCCTCGGGCTCCTTGACCTCGACGCCGTTGTAGCGGAAGAACCGCGCCGGGTCGTGCATCAGATCCTCGAGCGGCACCAGCACAAAGTCGCGCTCGCCGATCAGCGGATGCGGCAGGCGCAGCTTTTTGCCGCCGTGGGTCTCGCCGTCCATCCACAGCAGGTCCAGGTCGATGGTGCGCGGACCGTTGGCCTTGGCCTTTTTGGAGCGGTCGCGGCCCAGCTCGGCCTCGATCTTCATGAGCTCGTCGAGCAGCACCAGCGGCGCCAACTCGGTCTTGATCTCGATGACGGCGTTGGCAAACGCGTCCTGGCGCGTCTCGTAGGCCGGCTCGCTCTCGTAGATCTTGGAGGAGTTGGACACGCAGGTAAGTGGAATCTCGGCGATCATGTCGCGTGCGGCGCGGATGTTGTCGCAGCGATGCCCCAAGTTGGATCCCACGGCCACAAACGCGCGGCGCGGCTGCGGCTTGGCAACCGCCCAGTAGCCGTTCAGGAACTGCGCAAAGCCCGCGGCGTCGTGCACGCGCACGATGTTGGCGCCGGCCTGGATGGCGCCCAGGCACACGCCAAACGTAGCGGCATCGCGCTCGGCGGCCTCGGTCACGCCCGAGACGGCGCCCACAAAGCGCTTGCGCGATACAGCGCACATGAGCGGATAGCCCAGTGACGCCATCTTGGCAGTCTCGCGCTGGATGACGATGTCCTCGTTAGCCGACTTACCAAAGCCCGGGCCAGGATCGATGCAGATGCGGTCGCGCGACACGCCGGCGTGGATGAGCGCGCGGGCCTGGTCGGACAGAAAGCCCATGACGCGGCGCATGATGGGCGCCGAATCGGGCAGGGTGAAGCGGCGGAGCTGCGAGGTGGGCACGTAGGCCTCCTCGCGGCGGGCGCTGCGGCGGGCGCTGCGGCGCATCATGGCGGCCAGGCGGTCATTGGACTCCGATGCGGCCTCGGTGGCC
>JAQEDJ010000064.1 GCA_027669525.1 Coriobacteriaceae bacterium AM48-5
GCATATGAATTCCTGCTCTACAGTCCTGCGCAAGACGGAAAGCACATTAAGTGCTTTCCTTTGCGTGCGGAACTCGCGATAAAGTTCATATGCGCCGCCCGGCTCCCGCGGCTCTCAGGGGCTCCCATCCCAAATGTGCGGAGCAAAGCTCCGCACACCATCTTTTTCTTTCAGCTCAAGCACGCCGGAAATTCGACACTGGCAGGTCAACCTTGCCGGACGCTGTCGACGCCAAACGAACCCCCACGCCGCATCGGGACAGAAAGGTCCCCGGCGCTGCCCGGGCGCCAGCGGCCACATATGAACTTTATCGCGAGTTCCGCACGAACAGGAGGCCACTTAATGTGGCCTCCGTCGTGAGCAGGACTGTCCGAGCAGGAAAGTTCATATGTGGCCGCTGGCGCCGGGCAGCGCCGGGGACCGCACGAGCACGACTACAGCGTCATGTTCGGATCGGCGTCGACGTCGAACGGCGAGATCTCACCTCGGTCGAATTTACGGCGAGCGACCTCCGCGATCATGGCTGCGTTATCGGTACAGGCAGACAAGGGCGGCACCGTTACACGAATCCCCTGACGTCCAAGCTTCTTGATCATCATCTCGCGCAGATGCGGGTTGGCCGAGACGCCGCCACCGATGCAGTATTCCTTGCATCCGGTAGCGTGCAGTGCGTTTTTAGCCTTCTTGTACTGCACGTCAAAGACAGCTGCCTCAAACGAAGCTGCCAGATCGGGCAGGTGAATCGTGCGCCCGGCCTTGGTCTCCTGCTCGATGTAGAGCGTCACAGCCGTTTTAAGACCCGAAAGCGAGAAGCGGTAGTCTCCCCTGCTGTTAAGCGCGCGGGGAAAATCGATCGCCTTGGGGTTGCCCGTCTCGGCAAGCTTGGAGATGATGGGGCCACCGGGATAGCCCAGGCCCAGCGCCTTTGCCACCTTGTCGAAGGCTTCGCCCACGGCGTCGTCGAGCGTCTCGCCGAGCACCTCGTAGTCGCCCCACGCCTTGACGTGAACAAGCATGGTATGACCGCCCGAGACGAGCGTGAAGATAAACGGCGGCTTGAGGTCGGGCTGCGCCAGCAGGTTGGCAAACAGGTGCCCCTCCAGATGGTTGACGCATACGAGCGGCTTACCGGCAGCGTAGGCAAAGCCTTTGGCAAAGGCAACGCCCACCACGAGGGCGCCCACCAGGCCCGGACCCTGTGTCACGCCCACGGCGGCAAGCTCGCTGGGAGCAATGGCTCCACCCTCAAGACCAAGCGATGCTGCGGCATCCTCGAGCGCCGCATCCACGACACTCACAATCACCTCAACGTGTTTGCGCGAGGCGATCTCGGGCACCACGCCGCCAAAGCGGGCATGAAAATCAATTTGCGTCGACACCTGGTTGGCCAGCATATTGCCATCCGCATCGATAATCGCCACCGCCGTCTCGTCGCAGGAACTCTCGATGGCAAGCACCAGGCGACGGCGCTCAATTTCGGCACGCTCCCCCTCGGAGCGCCTAGCGCAGGCAGCGGCCATACGCGCTGCTCTGCCGCCGTCGGCTCGGGCGAAGCATTGTCGACCGGAAGCACCAGGGCAGCGGAGCCGTCATGACGATGGCATCCTTGCCGGCACCATAGTAGCCGCGGCGCCGTCCTGCCTCGGTAAAGCCCAGAGCGTTATAAAGCGCGATCGCTCCCTCGTTGCCGTCCTCGACCTCAAGCGAAGCCGTGGTGCAGCCGAGCATCTGGGCATCATAGCTCACATGCGACAGCAGCTTGCGGGCAATGCCCTCACGGCGATGTGCCGGGTCGACGGCGACATCCAGAATCTGCACATCACCGTCCACGACCATACCGCCGGCAAGGCCCAGCAGCTTGCCGTCGTCGTGTGCCACCCACCAACTACGCGGCGCAGCGACGTCCTCGCCCAGTTCGGACAGGAACATGCCCGGCGTCCACGCCTCGTGTCCGGCACCTTCAAAGCAGGCAGCCTCCAGCGCGCTCGCGCCCTCGGCATCCGCCGCGCCCATGGGACGGAACTGCAGATGACGACCAGCGAGCTCATCGGCAACGCCCGTAATTTCGCTCTGCGCACTCTCGGCAAGACCAAGACGCTTGCGCTCGTTTTCCTCGGCATCCGAAAGGCGCGTGTAAATCGGCAGGACGCGGGCCGGATCGCCGTCACCCGCAGCGTGCGCGAGCAGCAAGCCCTCGCCCGAAGGCCACCACAGGTCGCGCTCCACGCAGCGGGCGGTCTCGTCCTCACCCAGCAGCTTGCCATAGCGCACGAGACCGTCACCGGTCAGCTGAACCTGGTCCCAGTCCGCCGCTCGGCGCCACTCATCGAGCGCCACGGCGGCCTTGACCACGTGTTCGCGCTCAAATTGACGCTCGGGACCCTCATCGACCAGCATATACAGCGCCGGATATACCTCACCGCGCATAGCCTCGGCCAGGATACCAAGCTTGCCGCGCACGCCAGCCTTCCACGCCGTCCAAGCGCAAGCGTCGAGCGTCGACACGCCCAGCAGCGGAACATTGGCACCACGCGCGAGGCCCTTGGCAGTAGAGATGCCAATGCGCACACCCGTAAACGACCCCGGCCGCGGCCGACCACGTAGCAACCAACATCGCTGCGATCCAGACCGGCTTGAGCCAGCACGCCATCAACGGTATTCACGAGCTCAACGTTGGCGTGACGGCGACACATGTGGTCGCCACTCACGAGCTTCGTCTCGCCCGTCCGCCCATCAATCCAGCTTGCCGCGCAGGCAAGCATGTCGGTCGAGGTATCGAGCGCCACCACCAGCGCGTTGTCGTTATGCAAGCTCATCTTGTACAGCCTTATCAATCAAATGGGAAAGCTCCATTGCGCGGTCACCGTGCGCCTCGAGCGTTATCGTTCGCACATCGCTGTCGCCCTCATCGCGCTTAAGCGTCACCGAAAGGTACTCATCCGTCAGCTCGTCCTGGAATTGTTCGCCCCATTCCAGCAGGCAAGCACCCTCATAGCCCAGCACATCGAAAATGCCCGTATCCTCGAGCTCGTAGGCATGCTCCAGGCGGTATAGATCAAAGTGAAACAGCGGAATACGACCTTGATCGTGAACGGCCATGAGCGCAAACGTAGGACTCGTAACCATATGCCCATCGCCCAGCCCGCGCGAGACGCCCTTGGTAAAGTGAGTTTTGCCCACTCCCAGGCCACCGGTCAGGATGAGCACATCGCCGTCCTCAAGGCACGGTGCAATTAGCTCGCCAAAGTACTCCGTATCGGCAGCGCAAGTCGTTTTGTAAGTACCTACCCCCAGGCGCTCCAGGGACATATATGCTCCTTATTATTCCGAGGCGTCCTCTGGTGCGGGATGTCGCTCCAGATAATCGCCCAGCATCTTAAAGTCTTCCTCCAGCAGCTCCTGCCACGCCGGATTGCGCAGCGCTGCTGCCGGATGAAAAGTGGGCATTACTACAAAATGCCCCATCTGGTGGAACCTGCCGCGCAGCTTAGTAATGCCAATCTCGGTCTTAAGCACAAAGTGCGTCGCGGGGTTGCCGAGCGTCACGATAATATCAGGCCAGATGCTTCGAATCTGCTCACGCAAAAACGGCGAGCAAGCCAGCACTTCCTCGGGACGCGGATTGCGGTTTCCCGGCGGGCGGCACTTAAGCACGTTGGCAATGTAGACGTCTTCGCGTTTGAGCCCCGCCAGCGACAAAATGCCGTTGAGATCCTCGCCTGCCGCCCCCACAAAGGGCTCGCCCTGCAAATCCTCATTGCGGCCCGGCGCCTCACCAATAAACATCACGCGAGCGCGGGGGTTTCCCACGCCAAACACGATATTGTGACGCGACTGGTAAAGCTGGCAGAGGTGACAATCGCCCAGAACGGCCTCAATTTCCTCGAGTGCGACCTCACGTGGTGCCTGATGGGTATGGCCGGGGATGTGCATGACGCCCATGGCGACTCCTACACGTAGACCTTGTCGAGGCGCATGCCAAAGCCGCAGGCGACCTCGTAGTTAATCGTGCCACGCAGTCGGGCCATCTCGTCCATAGTGATCTCGGCATCGCCGTCGCGGCCGACAATAATCATCTCGTCACCATACTCGGCCTCGGGAATCTCGTGTGCCGGGTTGGACTGGATGGCGACCATAAACTGATCCATGCAGATATTGCCAACCTGACGCACGCGCTCGCCGCGATACAGCACATCCATACGATTGGAAAGCGTACGCGATAGGCCGTCGGCATAACCGATCGGCAGCGTGCAGATCTGAACGCGCGTACGCGGTACGCGGTAGGTAAAGCCGTAGCCCACGCCCTCACCCATCGCAGGATGCGCCACGCGCGTCACACGCGCATGGACGCTCATAACGGGATCAAGCTGCATCACGCGGCCACTCAGCTCGCACGGCTGCATGCCATACAAGCCAACGCCGGCGCGGATCATATCAAAATGCATCGAGGGGTCGAGCATCGAGGACGGCGTGTTGGCGCAGTGCACGATACCGCACTCAAAACCCGCATCCTTAATGGCCTGAACGGCCTCGGTAAAGCGCTGACACTGCAGCTTGTAGTCCCAACCCGAAGGCTCATCGGCCGTGGCGAAGTGCGTGAATACGCCGTCGCACTGAATACCGCGATGGAACTAATGCCGCGCACAAAGTCGAGCACCTGCGTATAGTGAACGCCGATACGATTCATGCCCGTCTCGATGGCCAGATGGTATTTACCCACCTTGCCCGCCGCAACGGCGCACTCGCCATAGGCCAAGGCAAAATCGGACGTATAGACCGAGGGCATGATATCAAACTCGAGCAACGTCGGAATGGCCTCGATAGGCGGCTCGCTTAGGATGAGGATGGGTTTCGTAATCCCGCCCTGTCGGAGCTCAACGCCCTCGTTAACCGTCGCCACGGCAAACATGTCGGCACCGGCCGAATACATAATCTTGGCGCACTCAACAGCTCCATGACCATAAGCATCGGCCTTGACCACGCAGCACAGGCGCTGACGTGGATTCAGCAAGTTCTTATAGGCCCTCGTGTTGCGACGGAGCGCCCCGCGGTCGATCTCGACCCAGGACCAGCGCGTCAAATCGGCTTTATTCATGATTAGTCATCCGACCCTTCGTCCATGATTCCCAGATCTTCGAGCGCATCCTTTGCCGCCAGTTCCATGGCAGGACCGATCAGGTCGATAAGATCGGTCGCGATGACGCTCTTCTCACCATACTCCGTCGCCGCGGCAAAACCGGCGTAGCTGTGAAGTGCGACGGCGTATGAATACAGCAACTCCCAACGATCCATCTCGTCGCGCATGGTGGCAAGCGTGCCGGCCAAAATACCCGCGAGAACATCACCCGAACCGGCAGTTGCCAGAGAAGCCGGACCCGAGAGCGGCAGCAGCACACGCTCAACGCCACAGATAGCCGTCGTCGGCCCCTTGGCAATGACCACCAGATTGTCGGAGCCTGCAGCCCAGACAACCTTCTGCGCGGCCGCAATCGCGGTACCAAGGTCGTTCACCTCGTCACCGGCAACCAAACGCGAAAGCTCACGATAGTGCGGCGTCATAACCAACGGCTGCTCGCGACGATACATCTCGGGATTACTATCAATACCGTCAATGGCAATCTTAGCAAGGCAGTTGAGTGCATCGGCGTCCAAAATAAGCGGCACATCAAGCTCTAGCAAGCCCGAAACCACCTGCATAGCGCCGGCAGATGTCGTCATACCGGGACCGCACAGTACACAGCTGTACTTCTTTGCAATCTCGCACACAGTCATGCGCGCAGCGGCGCCAAAGGAGCCGCGGGAATCAGACGGAATAGCAAAGACGGGAATCGAAGGAAGTGCCATGCGAATAAGATTGGCGCAGGCGTCAGGAGCCGCGACTGCCACGTAACCAGCACCCGCGCGAGCTGCAGACTTGGCCGCCATAATGGCAGCACCAGGATATTGCGCAGATCCGGCGACAATAAGCACAGAGCCACGGGAATACTTATCGATATTCGTAGGTAGTGGAGCAAAGTAATCAACTAAGTCACCGGGCTCGACAATCTCGGCGGCGTGGTCGACATCATCGATGACCTCGTCAAGACGGTCGTAAAGATTGCCGCAGATCAAATCGCCAGCATACTCAGGGCCATCAGCGCTATACAGACCAATCTTGGGCGCAATCATCGTCACCGTATGCTCGGCACGAATGCAGTCGTCATCAACAACGCCCGTCTCGGCATTCAGGCCCGAGGGGACATCAATGGATACGACACAATCGGCGCATTCATTGACCGTAGGAATCCAGATGGAGAACGGCGCACGCAGATTCCCGTGGAAACCGGTACCAAAAATGGCATCGACAACAACATCGGCCTTATCGATCAAAACCTCGAGTTCGTCACGCGAGGGGCCGACACAAACGTGCACATCGCGGCCGGCAGTACGACGAGCAACATGACGTGCCAGAGCAGCAGGAATCTCATCCGGCTCAACCGGAGAAACGATATCGACGTCCACACCCTTATGGCTCAGAATATCGGCGGCAACCCAACCGTCGCCGCCATTATTACCAAAACCGACCAGAACGAGAACCCGATCGGGATTGAGCTTCAAGACCTCGTTAGCGGCAAACTCACCCGCTAGCTCCATAAGCTCGGCCTTCGAAGTCCCTTCGCGCTCGATGATATCCTCGAGACGAACGACTTCTTCGGTACTCAAAACCGGTTTCATCTATGCTCCTAGCGTATCTTGCGAAGCATCGCCCAGGTGCTCCGTCAATGCTGAATTCTGCAGCTGCTCAAGCTCATCTAAAACAGAGCGAGCCTCTTTAAATGTCTGCGCAACGCGTTCCTTGGTGCTCACCTTTTCTTCCTTAGGCTTAGGTCGAGCATCTTCGGTAATCGCGATGGCATTCGCAACGGCTAAGTCTCCTGTAAGCGTAATGGAAAGAGCGACCTCAACAACACCCAGTTCTTGAGCGATCTCGAGAGCACGGCCCGAAAGCAGCGCCTTCGGTTTGCCGAGTTTATCACGCGTAACCGAAACATCCTTGCGACCAACGCCTTGACTAAAACCCGTGCCGAGAGCTTTAAGTACCGCCTCGCGCGAAGCAAAGCGGCTGGCATAGTGAGCAGCGGGACGCGATGATGCATCACAATACGCACGCTCTTCTTCGGTAAACACACGCCGAGCAAACGACGGCGTCTTTTCAAGAATTGATTTCATACGGGAAATCTCGACGATATCAACGCCGATACCAGCTTCAGCCATGTTCACCTCCATATCGCACAGACTAAGTTATTGTAGCCCGTTCACAGAAGATGCGACAAACGAGGGTTATAAAACACAGCTACTATGTGAGACAAAAGCCCGCAAACGCAAAAAAGGGGGAGGCCGCGAGGCCTCCCCCTTCTTCAGTTCGATGACGGCTCGGTGCCGTCCACCGGTCAGCGGCGCCCTGGCCTCCCACGGGCTGGCCCCGCAGTACTCTCGGCGCGATGGGGCTTAGCTTCCGGGTTCGGAACGGGACCGG
>JAQEDJ010000065.1 GCA_027669525.1 Coriobacteriaceae bacterium AM48-5
CGCCCTGGCTGCGGGCCGAAAGCCACGCGCACAGGCAGCTGAACACGTTGCCCAGGTGCATGCGGCCCGAGGGCGACGGGGCAAAGCGGCCCACGACCGGCGCGGAGGGCGGGGGCGAGCTTGCTGTTGGGCGCCGTCGACATGGCCACGGCGGGTGTTGCTATGTTGCATGCGTTGATATCCATGCGGACGAGTATAGCGCGGGGTGAGGTGAGGGGGCGTCGTCGATGCTCGCGAGTTGCCGAGGCTGCGTGTTGTGCGCGGCGGGCACCGACTGAACACCTCGATTACCGCCCCAAGCTCAGCCCCTTCAACCCCTCAAACGACAGAAACCCCGGCAGCTCTTCGCAACTGCCGGGGTTTCCGCGGAAAAGGGGGACATGATCCTCAAGCGAACGGCAAAGGGGCAAACCGTTTTCGCTCAACTGCTTTATGCCCCTCGCTCGCCGGCTTAATCGGCTCACGCCGCGCCCACACAAAGCCGCTACACCTGTGACGGAGCTATGAAGTGGTATCTATGCCGGAGCGGGCTATGCCAAGGAGTGTCCCAGATTGCCGGCAGATAAGGAACGTCCCCAGGTGCCGGTCGCGGGCGTGACTTTCGTCCCGTTTAATACTCCGCTGACCTAGATGTTCGTCACATGAACCCGCAAACGTGGGACAATGACGCTACTGGTATCACAGACAAAGGATGTGCCTATGAACGCCCCCGTTGCCAAGACCTGTCGGCAGCGCTGCCCGTTTGCGCGATTTGCTTACATTTGCGCGCTCGTCGCGTGCGCGCTGCTGCTGCTACCCGCCGTTGCACGTGCCGACGGGTATTCCATGACCCAAACCTACATCAGTGCCACGGTCGAGGCCGATGGATCGCTGACCGTTGTCGAGGGACGCCAGTTTGATTTCGACGACGACATCAACGGCGTGTTTTGGGAGATCAATACGGGCACCAACCAGCAGGGCGGCACGGCGGGCGTTGACGTGCTGAGTGTCGAGGAAGAGGACACCGCGTTTAACAAAGTCGATAGCGCGAACAAGGGCGACTCTGGCGTCTACACGGTTGAGCAGACCGGTGACGGCGTAAGGATTAAGGTGTTCAGCCCCCACGAGAGCGGCGACAGCGCGATCTATTACGTGAGCTACACCATGACCGGTGCGGTTATGAACTGGGCCGATACCGCCGAGCTCTACTGGAAGTTCGTGGGCGACGGCTGGTCTGCGGATTCCGATGACGTCGAGATGGAAGTGTGCTTCGCAAATGCCGCTGCCGGGACGGCGGCCGTCAAGGGCGATAACTTCCGCGCATGGGGCCACGGCCCGCTGACGGGCGACGTGTCGCTCGATGCGGACGAGCCCATGGTCACCTATACCATTCCCTGCGTGCATGAGGGCGAATTCGCCGAGGCACGCATCGCCTTCCCCAGCGACTGGTGCCGCAGCTTGCCGTCTCGGGCGAAAAGCGCATGTCGACGATCCTGAGCGAAGAGAAGGAATGGGCCGACGAGGCCAACGCTCGCCGTGAGCACGCGCGTGCGGTTGCCGGCGCGATTGCCGTGGTGTGTGTTGCCGTGGCGGTTGCCTATACCGGTGTGATCGTGATGCTTAAGCTGCGCAGGCCCAAGCCCAAGCCGCTCTTTCAGGACGAGTACTTCCGCGATGTGCCCTCGGCCGACCATCCCGCGGTGCTTGCAGCTCTTATGAGCTGGAACGACGTGCCCGATCAGGCATATATCGCCACGCTTATGAAGCTTACCGACGACCGCGTGATCAAGCTGGAAGAAGCGACCGAGACCAAGAAGAAGGGTCTGCTCCGTCGCGAAAAAGAGGAGCAGACGTATCGCATCACAGTGACCGACGAGGCCTGGAAGGCTGCCAAGAAGGACGGCATCGATCGCGATGTGCTCAAGGTCTTCTTCGCCGGCGTTAAGCCCGATAAGGACGGAGTCCGTTCGCGCACGTTTAGCGAGCTGGAGGAGTATGCCAGCGAGCGCACCACATCTGTTGGCGACAAGCTCGAGGACTATCAGAGCACGGTTAAGGGCAAGCTGGAGGCGCGCGAGCTTATCGCCTCGGACGGCACCATCGCCCTGGTTGCCGGCTTGGTTCTCGGCATCATTATTGTCTGTGGCATTTTGGGCTCTCTGTTCTATGCCGACTTTGCGGATGCCAATGTCAGTGCCGCTATGATCTCGATCCCCGTCACGATCGTGGGCTTTGTCCTGAGCTGCACCTTCCGCCGTTACACGCCGGAGGGCGCCGAGGTGGCGGCTCGCTGCAAGGCGCTCAAGCATTGGCTCGAGGACTTTACGCGCCTGAAGGAGGCTATCCCCAGCGACCTGATCTTGTGGAACAAACTGCTGGTGATGGGCGTTGCCCTGGGCGTTTCGAAAGAAGTGCTGCGACAGCTGGCCGAGGCCGTGCCTGCGGATCTGCGCAACAGCGACGATTTCTACGACAACTACCCCTGCTACTGGTGGTATTACCATCACTACGGCAACGAGTCTCCGCTCGATTCGTTCAACGATGTGTATCACGAGACCATCCGCGAGCTGGCTTCGAGTTCCGATAGCTCGAGCGGCGGCAGCGGCGGCGGCTTTTCCGGTGGCGGCGGTGGCGGCGTCGGCGGAGGCGGCGGCGGAACGTTCTAACGGTCGTAAATTATGGGATGGGCTTTTCTCGACAGCCGTCGGGGAAAGCCATCCCCTTTTTACGCGCTACCTACGAAGACTGTCCCCAGCAACTAGTCATTTAAGAACGTTCCTAACGACTAGGTGCGGTTGCTGCCAAGGAGTGTCCCGGGGTGCCGGCACAAAAGGAACGTCCCTAGCTGCCAGGTTTAGGCTGTTAGATCGAGTTCGTAGAGGAAGCTTTCGCGCGGCATGTCGTGGCGGCGCTCTTCGCGGTTGGCGCGGTGCGTGGCCGTGCGCTTAAAGCCGTGCAGCTCGTAGAACTTCCATGAGCAGTTGGAGTCGGTGTACAGGTGCGCTCTTGTCGCCCCGCGCGAGGACAGGTGCGAGACCGCGGCGTCGAGCAACACCGAGCCAACGCCCAGGCCATGGACATCGCGATCCACGGCAAGCAGTGTGACCTCGTTGTCGTGTGGCAGGGGGCTGCTTTCGAGCAAACGGTTGTTGGTGCGGATGGTTGCGCGCACAAACGAGAGATACTCGGCGCAGGCATCGGGCTCCAGCTCTCGCATCTGCGATAGCAGCGCGCGCTCGGTATCCATCCAATGTTCCTTAACGGTGGCGCCGGAGCTCTGTCCCGCACGCGCGAGCGCAATGCCGCGCGCCTGGCCGTCAATTACGGCAACCTGCGAAAACGTCGACGACGAAAGGCAGTAGGCAAGGTCGCACGCGGCCTCAAGGCGGTTGTACTCATCGTTATCCGAATTGTTATGCCAAAGCTGCTGCAGAATCAGCGCGATGGCGTCGAAGTCTTCGGTGTCAAACGGTCGGTAGAGAACCCGCGAGACCATGGTGCCTCTTTCTTTTGCGGATGCATATCGAGCACAGTTCTACCACGCTATTGGCATCTAATTATGGTGCCCCTGTGTTCCATGAACTCACCGTGCCCGGCGCTGCGCCCACATCCTCCACTCGCAAGCTTTTTCTGCACATGCGACCGTTGCGGGGTGCATCGACGCGCTCGATGCGCTACATTGAATCAGTATTTTCAATGCCGCTGCGCGAGCGCTGCAGATCGACGTATCACCGACTCACAGAGCACGGCGGCGTACCAGACAGGAGGACTGCATGGGATCTGATGTGAAGATCGCACGCGCGTTGATCTCGGTTACCGATAAGACGGGCGTCGTCGATTTCGCACGGACGCTGGTCGATGACTTTGGCGTCGAGATCATCTCTACGGGCGGTACGGCTCGTGCTATCGAGGACGCGGGCGTTCCCGTAACCCCCATCGAGGAGTTCACGGGCTATCCCGAGATGATGGACGGCCGCGTTAAGACCCTGCACCCCAAGGTTCATGGCGCGCTGCTGGCCCGCCGCGATTCCGAGCAGCACATGCAGGAGGCCGCTCAGCACGGCATTAAGCTGATCGACCTGGTTGTCGTCAACCTGTACGAGTTCGAGAAGACCGTCGCCAACCCTGAGGTCACCTTCGCGGACGCCATCGAGCACATCGACATCGGCGGCCCCTCCATGCTGCGCTCTGCCGCCAAGAACGCCACGAGCGTTACCGTCATTTCCGACCCTGCCGACTATGATGCCGTCCTGGCCGAGATGCGCGAGACCGGCGGTTGCACTACGCTATCTACCCGTCGTCGTCTGCAGGTGAAGGTCTACCAGACCACCGCCGCCTACGACACGGCTATCTCCCGTTGGCTTGCCGCCCAGGCAAGCGACGTGGCGGACACCTCTGCCAAGCTCGAGATTTCGCTGGAGAAGGTCGACGACCTGCGCTATGGCGAGAATCCTCAGCAGAAGGCTACGGTCTACCGCTTTGCCGAGGGCTGCGAGAACACCGCGAGCTCGCAGTTCCCGCTCGTTGGCTCCGAGCAGATCCAGGCAAACCGCTCAGCTACAACAACTATCTGGATGCCGATGCCGCTTGGAACCTGGTCCGCGAGTTCGACAAGCCGGCCTGCGTGATCCTCAAGCACCAGAACCCCTGCGGTTCTGCTGTTGCCGAGGACATCACGGCCGCCTACGACCGCGCCTTTGCCTGCGATCCCAAGAGCGCCTTTGGCGGCATCATCGCCTGCAACCGCGAGGTTCCCTATGAGCTGGTTGAGCATTTCGCCGACCAGAACAAGCAGTTCGTCGAGGTTATCATCGCCCCGAGCTACACTGCTGAGGCGCTCGAGCGCATGGCCAAACGCCCCAATCTGCGCGTGTTGGCTACCGGCGGCGTGGACCACGGCGCCCAGGTGGAGCTGCGCTCCATCGACGGCGGCATGCTGGTGCAGGAGGTCGACCACGTGACCGAGGACCCCGCGACCTTTACGTTCCCCACCGACCGCAAGCCCACCGATGCCGAGATGGCCGAGCTCGAGTTTGCCTGGAAGGTCTGCAAGGGCGTTAAGTCCAACGCCATCCTAGTCTCCAAGGGCAAGGCCGGCATTGGCATGGGCCCGGGTCAGCCCAACCGCGTTGACTCCGCGCTGCTGGCCTGCGAGCGTGCCGAGGACTTCTGCGAGCGCGAGGGCGTTGAGAAGGGCGGCTTTGCCTGCGCAAGCGACGCGTTCTTCCCGTTCCGCGACAACGTCGACGTGCTCGCCGAGCATGGTGTGACCTGCATCATCCAGCCCGGCGGCTCCAAGCGCGACGACGAGAGCATCCAGGCCTGCAACGAGCACAATATTGCGATGGTTTTCACGGGTGCCCGCCACTTCCGCCATTAAGTAGGGAGGTGGCGCTGCGGCTTGCCCAACCACCGCACCTTGCCGCTCATTCGTCGCTCGCGTACCCAAGTACGCGTCGCTCCTCTTTCACGGCAATCTGCGGCACCTGGGCAACCCTCGCCGACCTGTTAGGTTGACTGGGGAGGATGGGATGTTATCTCGTCCCTTGGACCGCCTCGCTTCTAAAATAATCTCTGCAAAAGACGGCTGCTCCGTTTGGAGGGCCGTCTTTTTGGTATAAGAGGACGGAATGACTAACACGAAAGGTACAACCATGCCCCAGATTGATGATGTCGAGCTGTTTGGCAATGCCGAGGATCAGCGTGCGTACGAGGACTTTTGCGCCAATCAGGAGGCGGTCGAGAAGTTTACGCTCGACAAGCCCGCGCTTGTCTGCCGTTGGCGCATGTCCAACAAAAAGGTGCCCATGCTCAACCGCCACATCCGCGCGCTGTCCGAGCGTCTGGTGCAGGGCGAGCCACTTACCCATAACATGCTCAGCTGGGCCAAGCAGCACGTTGAGTGGTCGCTAGCCGAGGGCGACTATACTGCGCACGACGGCGTGCTCATGCTGGTGATCGACATCAACGGCAACGCCGCCATGACAGTGGGGGAGTACGAGCCGCTCGCCGATACGTCAGCCAAGGCGCTGCGTGCTCGCTCTGCCGAGGCCCGTTCCGAGGCCGACGAAACCGGCGTGGCGCCCGAGCTGCTTGCTGCCGTCAACGACGGCGAGCTGGCCTTTGTGGCGCCGGCGGACGAGTGCCTGTGCGGCACGGCGACGCTCATCGAACAGCTGGCCCAGACCAAGGACATCCCGGTCGCGCGCGTAGACATCCCCGCTCAGCTCAAGGGCGCGCTGTTCCTGGTGAGCGACGAGCACGGCGTGATCCCCGCCGACGATACCGATGCCGCCGAGGTGGACGCCGCCACGGTCGCCTTCTTCGCCGACGGCTACGAAAAGCTCCGCGCCCGTCGCTAAATGATTATTCTGGGACGGGGATTAAAGAATCATTTGATCCCCGCGCCCGCTGCGAGTGAGGGACGAGCAAAACGTTCTCGTTCGCGAACAGTTCTGTCACCTTGGTGCCGCGTGGGGCTCGTACCTGCGGCTTCGCGGTCATAATGGGATAAGACAACCAAGAGGGGAGCGGAATCCATGGCGCTAATCTATATCGTTGAGGACGACGAGCCCATTCGTCGCGAGCTTGCCGATATCCTTGCCCGTGCCGGTTTTGAGGTCGAGGCCTGCGAGTCGTTCGAGCATGTCTCGCGTGACATCCTGGCCGCTGCACCCGACTTGGTACTGCTCGACCTGACGCTTCCCGTCAAAGACGGCCAGCATATCTGCCACGAAGTCCGCCACGAATCCGAGGTTCCCATCATCGTCCTCACGTCGCGCACGACCGAGATCGACGAGGTCATGGCCATGACGCTCGGCGCGGACGACTTCGTTCCCAAGCCCTATAGCGCACGCGTGCTCGCGGCGCGCATCAATGCCTTGCTGCGTCGCACCGCGGCGGCGGGCGAGCGCAGCACGCTCGTCCACAAGGGGCTGGAGCTCGACCTCGCCCGCTCCGCGGTCACCAACACGGCAACCGGCGACAGCACCGAGCTCACCAAAAACGAGCTGCGCATCCTCTCTCTGCTCCTGAGTCGCGCGGGCAAGATTGTCTCGCGCTCGGCCATCATGCAGGACCTGTGGGACTCCGATGCCTTCGTGGACGACAACACGCTCACCGTCAACATCAACCGCCTGCGCACCACGCTCGACAAGATCGGCGTCAAGGGGTATCTGACCACGCATCGCGGCCAGGGCTATTCGGTCTAGGTGCCAGCTATGTCGTTTGGCAAGTTCTTTAAAGATGCGCTGTTGCCCGTCGCCGTGTGGACGTGCGGCGTGCTGCTGAGCTGCTTTGTGCTGACGGTTGCCGGGCCCCGGCATC
>JAQEDJ010000066.1 GCA_027669525.1 Coriobacteriaceae bacterium AM48-5
TCGCGGTGGCAACCGTGGCGGCTTCGGCGGCAACCGTGGTAACGACCTTCGGCGGCAACCGTGGTAACGACCGTGGTGGCCGCGGTGGCGATCGTGGCGGCCGCAACGGTGGCGGCTTCCGCGGCAATCGTTTCTAATTGGGTTGCGCGGTTTTACCAAACCGCGCAACTGCTCGACGCTGCGCGCCACCAGAGCGACAACTTGTCATTCAAAGAGGACGGCATGACCAGAAGGTCTATGCCGTCCTCTTTTCATGCCAATTTGTTCGCTCTGGTGGGCGCTCGCTTTCGTTGCCGAAACATCGACATTGCCTTGGTCGAAACCTGCCAAAAAGGGACAGGTTTATTTTGGTCGGTTTTATCTGGGCAAACGTGGTCATCTATCGCAATGTAGTCGTTGGACGTTCTTGTTGAGTAGTCGTTTAAGAACGTCCCCAACGACTACATAGTATGAGAGTGGATAATCTCCTGGTATGAGCCCATATTCATGCTCAAGGTGGGGGATTATCCACTCTCGTTTCTGTTCTTCCTACATTTGTAGGAGCAGTTCGTGGAGGCGGGTGTCTTCGTCGAGTTCGGGGTGGAAGGTTACGCCGAGCTGGTTGCCTTGGCGGGCGGCGACGATGCGCCCGTCGACTTTCGCTAAGGCCTTGGCGTCGCCGTGGACCTCGACGATGCGGGGCGCGCGGATAAACGTCAGCGGCACTTCACCGTCGATGCCGGCTACCTGCCCCTTGGTTCGAAAACTGCCGAGCTGCCTGCCGTAGGCATTGCGCTCGACAAGTACATCCATGGTTGCCAAACGCGGCGTCCCCTTATCGTCATGGGCGGCAAGGTCGTGAGCCAGCAGAATCAGGCCGGCGCAGGTGCCCAGGACGGGCATGCCTTTAGCGATGCGGGCACGAAGCTCCTCGAGCATGCCCAACTCATCAAGCAGCTTCCCTTGAACGGTAGACTCGCCGCCGGGAAGTACCAGACGGTCAAAGTCCTGCTTCAAATCAGCCGCCTGCCTCAGCTCGATACAACGTGCGCCCAGCTCGGATAGCCTCGCCTCGTGCTCGGCAAAAGCACCTTGGACCGCCAGCGCGGCGACCGTCTGGTCTGCGTAATCGCTCATGTGCGATCCTTTCTGCCGGACTAGCGTCCGCGCTCCTCCATGATGATCTCGATCTCGTCGGCGTTGATGCCGACCATGGCCTCGCTAGATCCTCCGAAAGCTCAGCGATGAGCTTGGCATCGGTGAAGTTGGCCACGGCCTTGACAATGGCGGCTGCGCGCTTGGCGGGGTCGCCGCTCTTAAAGATGCCCGATCCGACAAAGACGCCTTCGGCGCCCAGCTGCATCATCAGCGCGGCATCGGCGGGGGTCGCTACGCCGCCGGCAGCAAAGTTCACGACGGGAAGCTTGCCCGTGGCATGGACCTCGCGCACCAGCTCGACCGGAACCTGCAGCTGCTTGGCTGCCTCAAAGAGCTCGTCGTCACGCAGGGCAACAACGTTGCGGATCTGCTTTTGGATTTTGCGCATGTGGCGCACGGCCTGGACCACGTCGCCCGTGCCCGGCTCGCCCTTGGTGCGGATCATCGTGGCGCCCTCGGCGACGCGGCGCAACGCCTCGCCCAAATCGCGGGCACCGCAGACAAACGGCACGTCAAACTGGGTCTTGTCGATGTGGTAGACATCGTCGGCGGGGGAGAGAACCTCGGACTCGTCGATGTAATCGATTTCGATGGCCTGCAGGACCTGCGCCTCGACAATGTGGCCGATGCGGCACTTGGCCATAACAGGGATGGAGACGGCCTCCTGGATTCCCTTGATCATCTTGGGATCGCTCATGCGCGAGACGCCGCCTGCGGCACGGATGTCGGCCGGGATGCGCTCGAGAGCCATGACGGCGCAGGCGCCTGCCTCCTCGGCGATGCGTGCCTGCTCGGGCGTGGTGACGTCCATGATGACGCCGCCCTTGAGCATCTGCGCGAGCTCGCGATTGAGTTTGACGCGATCGGCCTTGCTGGTCTGTTCTGCCATGGTTGCTCCCTTGATTGGCATGTGCATTGCTTGACGGAACATCCTATCGGGGAGCTGGGTATGGCGAAATACTCAGTTTTCAAGATAATAACAAGGTCAGACTAATATCAGATTGAATGACTCGATAAGGTCAGGTGACAAACTCATGCTCGACTACAATTTGGAACAACGCGGCGAGGCATCGCTCTATGAGTATGTTTACCAGCAAATTCGAGATGATATCGTTGCTGGGCGCATTGCGGCGGGAGAGCATCTGCCGTCTAAGCGCGCCTTTGCCAGTCATCTGGGAATCAGTGTCATTACAATCGAAAATGCATATAGCCAGTTGCTTGCCGAGGGTTATATTTGCTCAAAGCCGCGCCGTGGTTACTACGCGTGCGAGCTTCCCGATGCACCGGTTTTGGCTTCGGCTGCGGAGGGCATCGACCGAGATGACGCCTCCGTGGGCCCCAGCGCGCATGATGTCAACGGACAGGTCGAGCGATTCGATGCGCTTTCTCCTTCCGCCTTGGAGGCGGCGCGGCTTTGGCAAAGCGCGCTACGGGCGACACTGACGTCCGAAGACGAACGTGAAATCTTTTCGACCGCGCCGGCACAGGGCACCGCTCGGCTACGACGCGCTATCGCTCACCATTTGCGTGGGACAAGGGGCATGAATGTCGACCCCGACAACATCGTTATCGGTGCGGGCGCCCAGTTGCTCGATACCATGTTGGTTCAGTTGCTTGGAGCCGACAAGGTGTATGCCGTTGAGGATCCGGGCTATCTGCGCCTGACGCGCATCTATCAGGCTATGGGTTGCGAAGTGCGTCATATCCCGTTGGACGGTGAAGGCGTGGACTTGAGTGCTCTGCAGAAAACCGGGGCGGATGTACTTCACCTGATGCCGTCTCACCAATATCCGACCGGCCTTGTGACGAGCATTGCGCGTCGCTATGCCCTGCTGAGCTGGGCCGCCGAGCAGCCGGACCGGTATCTCATCGAAGATGACTTTGATTGTGAGTTTCGCCTTGCCGGCAAGCCGATTCCCGCGCTCGCGTCGATCGATGCCGCCCAATCGGTCATCTACACCAACACCTTTTCAAAAAGTCTGTCGTCGGCCCTGCGTTTGGCGTATATGGTCCTGCCTGATGAGCTGATGGAACGGTTTAGGCGCAACCTTGGTTTTTACGCATCGTCGGTGAGTTCTGTTGACCAGGTCGCTTTGGCTCGCTTGCTGGAATCGGGTGATTACGAGCGACATGTGAATCGCGTGCGCGTGCGCGCTCGCGAGGCGCGCGATGGCCTGGCGGCGCTTGTACGGAAGGCATTTCCGGCGGGGGAGGTCTCGATCAAGCATGCAGACGCGGGCCTTTACTGCACTGTGGTTGCGGAGCGTGGAACGGGTGGAAGCTCTTTTGCACAGGCCCTCACGCGCTCGAGCATTCCTTTTATCGATATCAGTGACTGTGTTTGGTGTGCCGGCGGCGCATCTGTCCATAAAAGCCCGACTCGAATCCTTGTCCAGTATGACGATTTGAGTCCAAATGTGCAAAATACCTTGGAATTGCGGCTAATGGGGGCGCTATGCAATCTAAGTGAGTAGACATTTGGCACTTTGGCGACCAAGCAGTTTTGTAACAAGCTATTTACCTGCGGTTTTGAAAAGCAGGATGACCGGCCTGCTCGGGATGTTCAAAAAAGTCTACTCACTTGCCGCGCAAAGCTTCCGCACGAGAAAAAATGGGGTTTTCAACAGGGCCCCGTCCAGTTCTTGGCAAGCTTTTGGTCAGTTGGGGAGGGCTGTTGAAAACTTGACAGTCCGTTCGATGCCATTTTCGCTGCGTTCGCGCCAACGTGAGACCGACTGGGTTGAAATCTGTGTTTTCCTGTGCCTATGAAGGATCTACTTTGTGACATATCGGCTTTTAGGTACTGGCGTTTGCCCCTCAAGTCCGTGCGTTGTGTCCGCCGCTTCCACGACCGGAAGAAGACCGGCAGCGATATGACCTCTCCCGTAACCCGACGGCTGCGGTTGTGCTTGGCTTTCCGCTGTATACATTGGTTCGGACGAGAAGCAAGCGGACATGCTCTGTCAACATGAGGCAGCGGCTGTTTCTTGGTGAGCTCCCCAGGGAATCCGTGCTGGAAACGGAGCATGGATTTTTGGTTACGTCTCCTCTACTGACGGCATTCATCATGTCGCGGCATCTGACTGATCTTCAGCTTCTTTTGGTATTGGCGGAAATGTGCGGCTTGTTTGCGGTGTGTGCTCTGCCGGCGGCGCTTGAGGCGGAGCTTTCGCGTGCAATTGATTCGGGCGCGATTTCGACAACGCTGGGCTGGTCGCGCTGTCCGTCCGAGGACGGTACCGCCTCAAATTTATGGCGTCGAGACGCTTTGGTTTTGGGCGGCGACCTTGACCGTTTTTATTCAGATGTTTGCGGGATGCGTTACGGCAATCGATTTATGGCGGTATCGCATCTCGTTCCATTGGGCGCCGCATCGCCTTTTGAGGTTGAGGCGTATTTATTGTTTGGACTGTCGCGATCCCTGGGAGGTGAAGGTTTTTGCGGCATAGAACTCAATGTCGAAGTGGCGCTAAGCACAAGTGCTCGATCGATTGTGGGAAAGTCGCGTGTGTATATCGATCTACTTCTGTCTTCGCCGGACGGAAGGCGGCAGGTGGCCATCGAATGTCAGGGGAAGGCCTCACACGGGCGCGCGGGGATGGCCTGCGTGACGCCGACCGTATGACGGCGCTTCAGGCCATGGGCTACGACGTCCTGCTCCTGACACACGGGCAGATATCCGATGAGGGTAGATTCCGCGCGATCGTAAAGGCCGTATGCAGGATGCTCGATGTTGAATATCGTGACAAAAGCTTGGATGAGCAAAGGGAGGAGACATTACTCCGGTCTGAGCTATTCGTGGACTGGTCAAAACTGGGAGAAATCGGCGAAAAGATGCCCGTTAGATTTAAAAAGGCTCAATCGTGGACGGCCGCGGTTCTAAGTGAGTAGACTTTTGGCGTGATGGCGACCAGACCGGTTTGCAGCAAGTTATTTACCTGCGGTTTTATAAAGCAATATGGATGGCCTGCTCGGCAAGTTCCAAAAAGTCTACTCACTTATTTTTTGACGAAAAGCCGATGCTGAAGGTGGTCCTATTTCATGGCGTTAACAAGTTCTGTGAGACACGAAAAAAGGCCCGGACCATGTGGTCCGGGCCTTTTTTGAGCTAGAGATTATCTCTCAGGCGGCTGGCTTAGCCAAAGTAGCGCTTCAGCAGGCCCTCGAAGGCCTTGCCGTGACGGGCCTCGTCGCGAGCCATCTCGTGCACGGTGTCGTGGATGGCATCGAGGCCAGCGGCCTTGGCGCGCTTAGCGAGATCGGTCTTGCCAGCGGTGGCGCCGTTCTCGGCCTCAACGCGCATCTCGAGGTTCTTCTTGGTGGAGTCGGTCACAACCTCGCCCAGGAGCTCAGCGAACTTGGCGGCATGCTCGGCCTCCTCGTGGGCAGCCTTCTCCCAGTATAGGCCGATCTCGGGATAGCCCTCGCGATGGGCGACGCGAGCCATGGCCAGGTACATACCGACCTCGGAGCACTCGCCTTCAAAGTTGGCGCGCAGGTCGGCAACGATGTCCTCGGAGACGCCCTCCATCTTGGCGACGCCCACGACGTGCTCGGCAGCCCACTCGAGCTGACCCTCCTCCTGCTTCAGGAAACGAGAACCGGGAACGCCGCACTGGGGGCACTTGAAGTCCTCGGGCAGCTGGTCGCCGTCGAACTCTTCCACATAACCGCAAACGGGGCAAACAAACTTCATGATTCGATCCTTTCGATCGATGGCGATGGGGCGCTTGTCCGGTCCCGTAAGGGCCCTCTCCGGACGTGCGTCTTGACGAGTTCTATTATCCATAAATGCGACCGAATGTGAAGCCTATTAGGAATAATTTTTAATAAAACAATTTAAGCCTTGATTCTCATTTTCATTGCAACAGCCTCAGGACTCAGCGCAACGCGTTGCGCTGAGTCCTGAGGCGCGAATCCGGGTAGGCAACCCCAGAGGGGCCG